>CALMKO010000045.1 GCA_937867415.1 uncultured Verrucomicrobiota bacterium
GAAACCCTGCGCACAGAAAAACGCAAGGTGAGTCCGGCCGAAACCCTCCGCCTCAAACTCGCCCCCGGCGGCGGCGCTTGCGTGATCCTGGAAAAATCCGCCGCCCGCTGAATCATCAGGCCAGGATCGCCCCCCCAGACGGATTTCCCGCATGAGCAAGTGCCAGGGATCTTGAATCCGCAGTGAGACCATTTGCCAAAAATCATTCCCGGAACCCCAAGCCCCAAGCTCCAAAGAGGGGCGAACTCCGACTCGCCCTCGCGCATGTTAGACCGATGGGAAAGCGCAAGCCCCCGGATCAAGGCGGTAACTTCCACCGGTAGCACCGCCCGTCTGGAGCAGCTGGAACCAGAAGCCAGCATTCTCTTCGCGGCCAATGCCACCGGGTTCAACCCTTGGTATCGCCCACCCTTCTTCCCTGGGGATGGGCACGCCCCCAGGGACGTGCCGCAGGCCAGGGACCGCGGGGGACATTCGTCCGCAGCCAGATCAGGGCTGGGTCACTTGGAGGCGACCGAAGAGCCTGGTGTTGGCACCTTTAGCGATGATGATCTCCACCTTCTCGATACCGATTTCGGGAGCGGTGACCGTGACACCGGAACCACCGGGAACCGCAACATCAGTCCAACCGCTCAGATTGCTTCCGTATTGGAAGGTCTGGGTGGTGCCGGTGGCGGCGGCGCGGCGGAAATAGCTGAAGATGAAGTTCGCACCCGAGGCATTCACCGTAGGCAGGCTACCCGTGGAGGATGCTGATGGATTGCCACCTTGCAGGAGGTATTCGACAAGGTTGGGAATACCATCGTTATCGGGGTCCGCACCGGGTTGGTTGTTCGGTGAGACGATGGCCGGGTAGTTCGTGGACATCCAGCTGGCGAAGGGATCAGCCGGTGGAGTTCCCACGAAGATGGAACCGGAACCCGTGATGCGGCCACCGGAATTCGCCGCGTTGAAGACACCCGAGGTGTAGATGGTTCCGTCGAGGACCAGGGTATTGACGATATCAGTCGTGCCATGAGTCAGGTTCAACACCGCTCCGCTTGCCACGGATACCTCGGAAGAATCGGCAAGATTAGCACCGGAGAGCGAGAGTATTCCTCCATCGACCATGGTATCACCCGTGTAGGAGTTGGTGCCGGAGAGGGTCTGGATACCGCTGCCAGTCTTGGTCAGACTGATACCGCCTGACACCGTCCCGCTGAAGGTGCCGCTGCCGGTGGCCACCGTGGAGCCAGACCATTGACTTGCCGTGCCCCATTCGCCTCCGGCCGTATTCGTCCACGTGCCCGCCGTGGGGGTGGGGTTGATCGCATCGACGTCGCCGATGGTCGTTCCGATGAGCAAGTTGTCAAAGCTTTGGGCGCTATCCCCCATGATGCGGATGCGATCCACTCCGGCAAGACTGAGACCGGTGATTACAATCTTGCTTGATCGCGGCGATTTATCCAGCCTTGCCGTGTGATACGTCTTCTCAGTTTTTTGACCAGCTGCCTGCTGGGTATTCCGGCATTCGGGCAATCCTACGCACCTGTGAACTCGCGCCCGCCGGCCTTGGCGAGGGAGTTTCGCGGGGCATGGATCGCCTCCATTTATAACATCGACTGGCCAAGCTCTTCCGGTCTGAGCGCCGGCACCCAACAAGCGGAAATGCGTGCGATCCTCGACAAGCTCGCCGCGCTGAAAATGAATGCGGTGATCTTCCAGGTCCGCCCCCAGTGCGATGCGGTTTATTTCTCATCGATCGAGCCTTGGAGCCCGTGGCTCACCGGCAGGATGGGCAGCTCACCGGGTTACGATCCACTGGCCTACTGCATCAAGGAGGCTCACGCGCGCGGCATCGAAGTCCATGCATGGTTCAACCCGTTCCGCGCACTTTCTAACAATTCACTCGATGTGGCCGGCAACCACATCACCAGGACCCTTCCCCACATCACCAAGCGCTTCGGGACCATGACCTGGTGTGACCCCGCGTATGGGGAGACCCGCAACCGCGCGCTCAGTGTGATTCTCGACGTCATCAAGCGCTACGACGTGGACGGCGTGCACCTTGACGACTATTTCTACCCCTATCCATCCGGAAACCTGCGCTTTGCCGATGGCAAGAGCCCGGCAGAGCGGCGGAGCTATGTGGATGGATTTGTAAGCAGCCTCTACTCCTCCGTGAAGCGGCAGAAGCCCTGGGTCCGGGTGGGCATCAGCCCCTTCGGCATCTGGCGGCCCGGCGTCCCCGCGGGAATCGAGGCGGGGATTGACAGCTATGAGCAACTTGCCGGAGATTCACGGAAGTGGTTGAAGAATGGCTGGGTGGACTATCTGGCACCCCAGCTCTACTGGCGGATCTCCCCACAGAAGCAGAGTTACTCCCTATTGTTAGAATGGTGGCGCCAGCAAGGGTCGCGTCCGGTATGGCCGGGAATCGCCACCTCGAGAATTGGTTCTTCCGAGGATCCGGGGCGTCCGGCTTCGGAAATCACCAATCAGATCGACCTGAGCCGCAGGATTGGGAAAAACTGGAACGGCCATATCCACTGGAGTGCCAAAAGTCTGGTGCGCAATCAGGGAGGCATCGCCACCCGACTCGCCGGAACCTACACTCAGCCAGCAGCAGTTCCGCCCATGCCATGGGTAAGCAGCAGGGCTCCGGCGCCTCCCGGCGTGAGCGCGAGCGTGAAAAGTGAAGGCACCTCGATCCAGTGGTCGCCCGATGGAAACACCGCAAAGATCGCAGTCCAGGCGAAGATCGACGGTTCATGGCGCACCGTCAAGATCGTCCCAAGCCGTTCCCAGGGCACCAGCATCCCCCGCGCGGAAGAGATCGCAATCACCGCTTTGGACCGCTTTGGAAATGCCAGCCAGCCGAAGGTCCTGGGTCTCCGTTAGATCTCCCGGACCAGCCATTCCCCCGATCAATTTCCAGTGGCGAGACGGACGTCTTCATAGTCCGGCTCATAGATATTGAACTCGATCCGGCTGAAAGCGGCGAGCTTGAACTCGGATGGGGAGAAGTTCTGGCTGGAGCCCAGCAAGGTCCCCTCACCCACTCCATCCATGCGGAACACCACCGACGAGCCATCGGGGAACCATGCCCTCACATCTCCATTCTCCCGCTTGCACCGCTCGAGATCCACGGGCTTGAGCGCCACGGAGCGCAGCGCCCCCACCGGCAGCCGCACTTCGCGAAAGGGGGTCTTCAAGCGCACCATGCCATCTTCGATCGTGAGGAGCTCGCCTTGGATTTCATCACCATTGCGAAGCTCCATCCGTCCCGGAGCCAACTTCTTCCTGGCGGCGACTGGTGGTGGCACCACCAGCTCATCATTCTGCGGCATGAAGCCGTTGACCTCCTGACGATTCGGAACCTGGGTCACTTCACCATCCCACGGACCCACCGCGATCCGCGATATCTGCACCGGCGAATCGTTTTGGGAAACAAAATGAATCCCCCGCCCGATGCCGTCGCGGATGACTTCCGGATCCGTCCAGACTTCGATCATCTCGCCATCCACCGCGAGGGTGATTTTCCCGGTTTTCAAGCTGGCCTGTAACTCGATCTGGGCCTTCTCGTTTTCCTGCAGCGCCACCGCATTATGGGTCGTGCCTACAATGCGCTGGGTCTTGCAATTGCGAACAAACGCCCGGCGCTGCATGAAGGTGATCTCGTATCCCGATGTCGGCCGCTCGGTGGCGAGATCCTTGGAGAAAATCACCACCTTCATTCCCAGCGAATTCCGCCACGCAACAGTGAATGCCACATGACACTCATCGGGTAGGCCCACATCTCTTGCGATGCTTCCCGCCGACTTCGAATGCAGGCTTGAGTTCTGATAGATCCAGGCACTCTGCTCGCCTGATAGAATCCAGCCGTCGAGCCCCGTCGGCCCGCGGTAATTGAGTTCGGTATTTTCGGAGATCCTGATATCATTGACCATCAGGCGATTGAACTTCATGCGCCCGGCGAACCAGGTATCCAGCTCGATCCGGTCATCACTTGCGGACACCAGCTGCCCGCGGATAAGATCACCGTTGGTGAGGGTGATGGATGCCTCATGCCGTGCCTGGTTGACCGGTTCAACCGGGGTGAGGGTGACTTCGAGAACACTCTTGAGGAAAAAACCGGTGGGTTTCTCCAGGGTGGGTGATTTCCATACCAGACGCTCCGTGGTAAGCGACTCGATGGATCCCGGGAGCTGATCCTGATTCGAAAATCTAACAACTGATGACAAATCCTCAGCCGCACCGACCAGGGAAGCGGTGAGGGCCAGGATGGCCATGGAGGATGGAATGCTCATTCTTCGGGTTCTTGCTCCTTCTCTTGCTTGGGGTTGGTATGAATGAACTCAAGAGCGACGACGTTGCCCCGCCTGATTTGAAGATCACCGAGCAAGGGGTGGCTCGCCGTGATCAAATCATCCGAAAAAACACAGGAGGCCACTTGCAGGCTCGTTTCACCGCGCAGCCGCAAGATGATCGGCGGGCCGCCCGCATCCTCCTCGTCCGCCTGCTTGCGCTCGGCGAAGAAAACGGTGGCCACATCCGACTCGGTGAGCTCAAGAGGAGCTTCTTGAAAATCACTCTTGAACGAAAAAACCGCTTCATCCGCGCCTTTTTTGATCTGGGTCAGATGACCGCTCCAGCGATCCTCCGCGCGGCTGATCAAGCTGTCCAGCTTCACATCTCCGCGGTTTTCGTCCAAGTGGCGTTCCCGGGTGTCATCGAACTCAAGCACCTCAATGGCACGAATCTCCTGGTTCAGCCCCGCTTGTGCCTGATTGACGAGGGCGATCCCCTGACCCGTAGGCGGCTCCTTGCAGGGGTCCACACCCGCCCCCTCCGGCTCACCATCCAGCAGCAGATGAATCCGCGAGCTCCTGCGGTCCACCCGCAACTCCACCTCCACTTGCCCGTCCGGGAACTCGTCCGGAGTTTTGGGAAGAAGAATCACGGTCTGGAATCGCTTGCCGGTGGTGGACTCACGTTTGACTTCCATGCCGGCGGAGTTGAACTGCAAGTAATAGCGGTCGACCATCGGCGTATCCGCCCGCAGGGGATCGGCGAAGTAAATGATATAACTCGGGTTCGCCTGCCACTTGAGGGTGAACTTCAAGACAAACCGCGACGGCAGGTTGAACGTTTGCTGGCTCACGGCCGGACCATTTCCCACCAGCGACTGGTCCACGAACATCCAGCCCGACGTGCCGTTTGCGCCACGCGACCAATCGTCCGCCTTGCGAGGGCCGGAATAGATGGGCGGGCGGACCCGTGCGCCGAGATGCATGGACTTGAGATGGGCCCGCGGAATACTCAAACGCCCCGCCTCGGCAGTCAGCACGTTGAGCACCTGCTCGTCCAGGCTTTCCAAGGAAACCGCCAGCACGTCCCCGTTGAGCAGCTCGATCAAGGTGCTCGCCGGAACCTCTTCCGAATCAGGAATGCTGAAGTCCACTTTCTCCACCGCCCCGGGCTTGAGCAGCAAGGGCTCGGGCGAAAGCGCACTGGCAAGCTCGATGACTCCCGCCGGGTTGATCGAGCGGATCTCGCCGCTGAGGCGCGCGTCACCGGCCAAGGTGAGATGGTCCGCGCAGGCCAGCCCGAGCGAGGCGGCCATGAGAACCAACACAGCCACGCAATGGTTGTTAGAAATCCGAATCCCAGGCATCGATGGAAAGGTTGGAGTTTTGGAAGTCGATCATGACGGCGGATTCCAGCAGGAAGTCCAGCTCGCCGCACTCGGGGCTGATGAGCTGGATGGAGGAGCGGCTCCCCGAGACCGGCCGGCCGGAAATCTTCCCAAGCGGGCTGAGCCGGATGGTCATTTGATCGGACGCGGGTTCCGTCTGCTTCGCAAGCCGGTTGCGGGCGAAGCGGATCTCCGCGATGTCATCGAGCTCGAACTTGAAATGACCGTACCTGCCATCGAAGGAGACCTTGCCATCCTGGAACGCGGCGATTTTTCCAGAGAAGCGGTCGGTGCCATTGGCCAACAGTACGATATCCTGATCGTCCACTTGCAAGCTGCGAGCCGCATCCGGCATCCCGTTCCATTCCGCGACGATGATATCGGAAATTTTCACGGGGGATTCCTCATTTTGGACAACGAATCCAAAGCCGCCCCCCTTGCCAGTGTAGTGGGTCGCGGCCTCGTGAGGCAGCTTGCCTTCGCTCCACTGGACGATGAATTCCTCGTTGATGAAGAGTGAGATCTCACCCGTGAGACGGTTGCTGCGGATCTCAAACTGGGCCCTCCCGGCATCACCCAAGCGGATCGGGTTCGAGTTCGTCTGGACCCGCTCGATCCGGGGCGAGCCGTCCTCATCCACAGACGAGCGGAACAGCATCAGATGGGTGGGGAACAACTGGATGATGTAGCTGTTGCCGAAAAGAACGGGAAGAATCGACGAGTCGCCGGGACCGAAGATCTGCGCGCGGCGCTGGGCATTGGCATTTCCCTCGGGTTGGGGATCCACCGGCTTGGCTTGGGTTTTCTGAAAATCCGCGTGAAAAGCGACCGCCACGGAGAGTCGGTTCTTCCATGCCAGGTCGAACCGCAGCACGGAGCGGTCAGACATGAGATTCTCATGGATCAGCGCGGTGCCTGATGACTTGCCGGACCAATACCAAGTCGCCCCGGAGAACTGCCAGCGCTGAGGCTCGTCCGGAGTGGATTTGGGGTCCTTCTTCTCCGCGGTCACGGGCGGCAATCCATCGGGGAACGACGCATGGGCCATTCTCCACCCCGCTTCCATGAACGGGCCGTGATAGTAAACCCTGCCCCCTAGCGGACTCGGGGCGATCATGGCCACTTGATCCCGGGGGATCTTCAAGGTCCCCGCGAAGAGCGTGTCGAGAGTGAGGGCCTGCGGATCCAGGCTGACAAGCCTTCCCGGCACTCGGTCGCCGCTGACAAGAGCGACATGCGCGAGCGAGGTGAGAGGTTTCCGCGGTTCTCCACCTTGCAGGACGATGTGCCGGAGCGTCTCACATTTGAACTCGACGGGAGCCGTGAGGTCGTCGCGCTGCCAAACGGCGAGCGGGCCCGCTTTAAACCCCTGGAAAGAACCATGCAGTTGATCACCATTCGCGAACCGAAGGATGTCCTGAATTTCTGCGGCGGAAACGACCAGCATGCTCAGCAATCCTACAAATGTCGTTTGATAGATCATTTTTCGTAGATGGGTAGGAAACGGAAGTTCAGCGCCAAGGAGAGAAGCGCGCCCGCTGTGTTGAACGATGCGCCTTGGTTGCCGGGGAAGGAGCCGTCCGGTGCCTGGATCGTCGCGAGGTAGCGGATATTCCGGGTGTTCCATTCCTTCCAGATCGTCTCATCCGCATGGAACAGAGCTTGGGACATATAGTATTCATAATAGAAAGGATAATACCGGTCGCGATAGTCGATGTTCTTTTTCAAATGGGCGAGGCTGGCGAGGTAACCCTTGGAATCCCGCTCCTTGGCGAGGGACAGACACAGCGAGCCGATGGCGGTCAAGGTGGGCTTGCCACCGCCTGCGGAAGTGTATCCATACTCGCCATCCTTGCTCCGACAGCTCGCCAAATACGCGAGTCCCTGGCGGATCGCCTCATCCGGCACTTCGATACCCGCGTTACGGGCGGCGAACAAGGTGACCAGCTGGCAACCGGTGACCGTGGTATCCGCATCCCGGCTGTCGGGGGTATAGCGCCATGCGTTGAAGCGGTTCTTTTTCTGCGAGCTCAGGATCAGCTCGATCGCCAGCTTGAGCGCCGGGGCGATGCGCGGATCATCGACCACCCCGTAAGACTCCGCCAGGGCCTTGGCGGCAAACGCATGGTTATACATACTGGAGCCGATGTAACCGTTCTTGGCTTGTTGGGAAATGATATAGTCGATTCCCTGGCGGATGTTCTTCGCATAGGGACCGTTGACGGGATCTTCACCGTGCGCGAGGAATGCCGCCACGCAAAGCCCGACCACGCCCGGTTCGCTGCCGACACCGTCGTTCCAGGTTCCCTTGTCGCTTTGGTTGGTGGCGAGATATTTGAGTCCGCGCTGATAGATCGACTCGACCTGCGCCGGGATGGCATCATCCATCCGCTGCGGGAGGTCCTGCGCGGGCAAGGGCGTGAGGGCGATGATAAAAACCGCCAGGGCGAAGGCCAGGTGACGCAATAGATCATCCGTATGAGGGCGCTGGATCATTTCAAGTTTTGTTGTGCGCCGCGGTTGTAGGCATCCAGGGCGGTTCTGAATTCTTCGGGAAGCCCGCGTCCGGCGCTGCCGCTGGCCTTCGGGATGCGGCGGGCTTCGGTCTTGCCATCGCCCTTGCCACCCGCGCCTTCGTTGGCGGTATCGGAGAGACCGCTTGAACCCTGACCGCCCTGATCACCCGGCTTGTCGCCCTTTCCCTCGCCCTCGCCTTCGGGCTTTTTCCCCATCATGCGTTCCATCATGTCCATCATCGCGCTGCCTGATTTTCCGGCACCTTCCTGTTTTTGTTTCTCTTTGGCGGCGGCATGGATCGTTTCAATGATCTCCGTCTGAGCGGCGATGGTCCCTCCGCCGGTGTCTGCCTCAGCGAGCTTGTCCGTCGCCTCATCCATGATGTCCCCGACCTTTTTCAGCAACTCAATCACTTGGGGGACCGTCTGTTCGATGGTGAGTTGCTGCACGTCAGCCGCGAGGTTGTCCTGTTGGTCGGCCACCTTGGATGCGCCGTCGCGATGCTTGGCGCCGGCGTCCTCCGCGGGCTTCTCCTCCGCGCGGATGTGGCCGGAAAAGCAGAAAACGGTGAGGAAAAGCGTGGCGATGGATTTCATGGTTCGGTGGTCCCGGATGTCCGGCGGAATTGTTCGAGCACACGGGTTTGGGAGCGAAGATCCTGCTCCTGCTGGATGAGTTTCATGACCCGGAGCATGAACTCGAAGTCCTCGTCCTCGGGGTCCGGCGATCCGCCGCTGCCACCGGCACCATTTTTATCCTGGTCCTTCTCCCCATCCAACTTTTTAGCCCAGGCGGTCAGTTGATCCGCCCATTTTTTGGACGTTTCCGTGGCAACGAAGGAATGGTTGGTGGCCAGCAGGGTGCGGACCGACTCAAGGCCCACATCGATCTGCGTGGACTTCATCTCGTCGAGAATCTCCTTAAAGGGCAGCGCCTGGGTGCGGACGAAGTAGTTCGCCAAGTCTTCCTGGAGCCAGCGGATATCCGAGGCGGTGTTGGCCTGTTGGGCGGATGCCTGCTCAAGCCGGCGCAGGTCGGAGGGATCGACCTTCGACAGCTTGACCCCAAGGATCCTCTCGAAGGCATCAACCAGTGAGCTGGCGATGCCGGATTGCTCGGTGGCGGCTTTTTTCAAGCGATTGACGAAGGTGCCCGCTTCGAACTGCTTGCTTGCATCGTTCGCCTTGGCGATGGCGTCCTGCATTTTTTCGATGGCTTTTTTCTGTTCCGCGACGGCCTCGGCGACGTCTTTCCGGGCCTTTTCCGGGGTATTGGAAGCATCTTGCGAGTCCTGGAGTTTTTCTTGGACTTTCGGCAGGTCGCTTTGCGAGAGCTCCTGCATGGATTTCAGGGACTCGGCCATTTTCTTGAGAGTTTCTTTTTGGATATCGCCATTGCGGGCGGCATCTTTCATGAGGTTCTCCATGGTTTCAGTGAGGCCCTGCATCCGCCGTTCACTCTCGGCCTCGGCATCGTCCTGGGCTTCGAGGCGCTTGGTATTTTCCTCTTTTTGCAGCTCTTCACCGCTCAAGCGCTCGATGCGTTGGTTCTCATCATACAACTCCAACTCGCGCCGTGCCAGATCCTCCAACTCCGTGATGGCGCGGTCGAACTTGGCCTTGAGCATCTGCGCGTGCTCGTCACGCGTCAACACGTAGAGAATCACCGGCTCCGAGTAAACGCGCTCGCGCCCTGGAAAGTAATCCTCGGCATAGGCACGCAGGACAATTTTCTGGGGAGGAATTCCAAAGGCAAGCGGCGAGAATGAAGCATCCTTGCCCACGCGCTGCTCCTCGGATCCGCCATCGGCAATTTTCAACTCACCCTTGGCGGGGGTATCGGCGCTGGGGCGGGTGAACTGGCCGGCCCATTCGATCCCTACCTGCCTGACGCCGAAATCATCTTCCGCCAACAGCTCGAAGTCGACGGTCTCCTCGGGGAGCATCACTTTTTGGCGATCGATCCCTTGGAGATAACAGGTGGGAACGGCATCACGAAAGGCATCGACCCGGAGGCGAAACCCGGATTCACCCGCCAGACCAAGGCGGTCTTCCCAGGAAAACGGGATCTCAAAGGGAACCGAGCCGATCTCAAGGGAGGGTGTCTTGGAGACAAGGCCGGAGACGTCCAAGCCCCCCTCAACGGGCTGATAGGGCGGCCGGTTCGTGCTCGTCTCATCGAGCACCTGCGCGCGGGTCGGGCCGAAGTTGGCACTGGCCAAGGCTCGATTCGCGGTGAGCTGAATCTGCATCTTGCTGCCCTCCACCGCTTGGATGACTCCTGATTTGAAATCCTGCGTTCTTTCCGGGATGCCGAGGTAAGGCGGCGGGGAGATGACCGCGACCACCGCTTCCATGCTCGGGCGGGGAACCGGCTCAACTCGGACTTGATGCCGCAGATCGCCAACTTTGAACGTGATGGTTCCGGGGTCCTGCTGGCCGGGGAATGAAAACTGATAGACGCCTCCGGCTTGCACGGCGGTGACCGCTGGCTGCATGCCATAGCGACCCTCCGCTTGCGGCGGGCGTTGTTCGGAGTCCCTGGAAAGGCGCAACTCGATCCCGAAGGCTTCCCCGTATGGAACCGCGCGATACTGCGGTGGATTCTCCAGGCGGGTGAAGGTGTAGCGCTCGGTTCCAGAAAGTGGCATGATCCAGCGCCAAAGCGCGTTAGACCCCGCACGCGGCGTGAAAAGGAAGGCCGCAGCCGAGATCATCGCCAAGCCCAGCGCGACGAGTGCCCAGCGCCGGTGCTTTTGCGGGGGAAGCGCGTCGCCCAGCGAGCGCTTGGCCACTTCCGCAGCGACAGCCTGCATCGCCGCTTCCCGTAAGCGCGGCGAGAGCGTATCCTCGTTTCCCAGCTGATCCTGCAGCTCGATCACCCCTAACAGACGATCGCCCAAGCCGGGGTAGCGCTTGGCAATGAGCCGGGCCAACTGGTTTTCCCGACGCTGCCGCCAAACCCAGCGGTGAAGCCAGTAGGGGGCAAACCCGGCGAACAGCGAGACACCAGCTAACAAGATGACCAGCCGCGCCCAGGCCGGGGTTTGCCAAATCCGGTCCAAACCGTAAACGAGCAGGAATGAGACCAGCAGGCCGATGATTCCAGCCGCAAGTGCCTCCATGATTTTCACCCGCCAGAGGTGCCGTCGGAAGTCATCCAGCTGAAGCCGGAGAGCTTCAGGGATGGCGACTTTGTGGGCAGGCGGCTTGGGTGAAGATTCCATGGAATGATCGGTCAGCAGACCGGTCGGGTGGAGGTTGAGGAAAGCTCCCAAATCCTGTCCGGGATTTCCAGAGGATTCTCGCCCATTTTAGCCCGGCTGCAACCGGGTTTCTCGATGGAAAATCTCCAAGCGCCCCGTGGCTGGCTTCAGACCGAGCAGATTTCCAGCCCCTGCTTGAGGCTCGCGAGCTTGTCGCCACGCTTTGGAACGAACTCCTGGCCCACAAATCCCTTGTAACCCGTGTCCACGATGGCGCGCATGATCGCGGGATAAAACAGCTCTTGGGAGTCATCGATTTCATGACGCCCGGGGACTCCGGCAGTGTGGTAGTGGGAAATGAACGTATGATGCTGCTTGATCGTGGAAATCACGTCACCCTCCATGATTTGCATGTGGTAAATGTCGTAGAGCAGCTTGAAGTTCTCACTGCCCGTTCTTTTGCAAAGCTCCACCCCCCAGGCGGTGTGGTCGCATTGGTAGTCCTTGTGGTTCACCTTGCTGTTGAGCAGCTCCATCACCAGCGTGATGCCCAATTTCTCGGCGAGTGGGAGCAGGCGCTTCAGGCCGATGGCGCAGTTTTCGATCCCTTGTTCGTCACTGATGCCTTCCCGGTTCCCCGAGAAGCAGATCACCTGCTTGGCGCCGACTGCTGCGGAGGCCTTGAGGTGCGCCTCATACACGGCGACAAGCGCATCGTGGTGTTCGATCCGGTTGAAAGCACGGGCGATGCCACCGACTTTGACGCCTGCGGCGGTGGTGGCAGTAGGAAACGAAACCATCGCGCACGTGAGGCCGTGTTTTTCAAGGGTTGGAAAATCCTCCGGCATGAGGAGCTCGATGGATTTCAGCCCCATTTCCTTACCTGCGACGCAGAGGTCCTCGAGGGGAATCTTGTCGTAGCACCACTTACAAACCGAATGATTGATCCGGGTCCCGGGGGCTGCGGCATCTGCCGCGTTGAGGCGACTTGCAAGTGAGGCCGCCGCAGCGGTGATGGCGACGGTTTTTCCAGTGTTCATGATGAAGTTACGGCGTTGCATGGCGTAAAAATACTGCCCGCCCCGGGGAATTCATACAGAAAATTTTCGCGGCCTTGGAGTGCCGGAGATTGGAAACGTCCAGCCACTCTTTCCGGCATGTCCGGAACTTCCATCCTTCGCGCGGAGATGGTCTGGACATGTGAGGAGGTTCTTCCATGCTCTGCGCCATGCCATCCGTCCATGTCGATCTCGAAGAGCGCTCCTACCCGGTCCTTGTCGCAACAGGTTTGTTAAAGGAGGCTGGAGAATCCATCAAGGAGACGGGAATCCCGGTCTTGCGGGCCGCCATCATCAGCGATGAAACGGTCGCCGGATTCCACGGCCACGCCTTGATCGAGTCACTGGAAAAAGCCGGATTCCACCCCACCCTGCATACGGTGCCTGCCGGTGAGGCCTCCAAATCCATGAATCATGCCGAGGCGCTTGCCCGTGAAATGATCCGTGCCGGCCATGACCGTAAATCCATGGTCGTGGCACTGGGCGGCGGAGTCGTGGGTGACTTGGCGGGCTTCGTGGCTGCCATTTTCTACCGGGGGATTCCATTCGTCCAAATCCCGACCACCATCGTGGCCCAGGTGGACTCTTCGGTAGGTGGAAAAACCGGCATCAACGTCGGCGAGGGGAAAAATCTGTTAGGCGCGTTCCATCAACCACGGTTGGTGATCGTGGACCCTGAAACACTGCGGACTCTCCCCGACCGGGAATTCCGCGAGGGATTTGCGGAGGCGATCAAACACGCCGCCATCCGCGATCGTCCGATGCTCGATTCCCTGGCGGCGCTGGATCCGCAAACGCGTGATGTCCCGGCGGAGCTCATCGCGCGGAACATCGCCATCAAGGCACGAATCGTCGAGGAGGATGAACACGAGACCCGCGATCTACGCGCCCTCCTCAACTTCGGCCACACCATCGGGCACGGCATCGAGGCCTCACTGCCTTATGGCGAGATTTTGCACGGTGAAGCGATCTCGTTGGGAATCCGCGCGGCCTTGTTTCTCTCCGAAAGACACGCAGGCCTTCCTCCGGACGAAAGCCAGCAAGTCATGCGGTTGTTGAAAAAATTCGAGCTTCCATGGATCCTCCCCGAGCGGATCACCACGCGGACGATCATGGAGAAGCTCGCACGCGACAAGAAGTTCTCATCCGGGGCGATCCGCTTCGTGGTTTTGGAGAGGCTTGGCCAGGCCAAGGTCGTCGACACCATCACCGCACAGGATCTGGAAGCCGCGATTGCCCACCTGCGAAGTTAGCCTGGAAGGGTTTGTCGGCAAGCACCCAGTCCTCGGCGATGACTTTGGAGATCTCAAACTGCCGCAGCTCCCCCGAGGCAAGCCTCCGGATTTCCAGCGTCACCCGCTTTAATCTTTCCCCGCGAGCCAGGATGGCCCGCAGAGCCGCATCTTGCGCGGAGTCGATCTTGGCGTAGCCCAGCAACGACTCCTCGCTGTCCGCCGATGCCATCCCGTAGCAATTCCATACCTTCTCGTCCCGGAAAGGGCCGTTGAAATAACTGTCTTTGGCAACAAAAACGCGGACCACCGCCACTTGAGCCTCAGGCGAGAGGATTTGCTCCCAACTGGGTTGCACGGTTCTTGCAAACGCGTCGAAATCCATCTTCCAGACACCCGCCGCATCGGGCGTTAGAAGCGCCAGGCGATTTCCAATCCGATCCTTGCCCTTGAAAATCACATTCACGCCGTCGAGGGAAAGACGGTTCGCATCGACGCTGCTCATCCACTGATACTCGGTGATCACGCCGTCACGAGCAGCCATTCCTGCCAGGAAATCGACCACTTCCTGGTCACGGTTTTCCATCGCCCTGAAGAACTCCGGCACCTGAGCGGGCTCGCGCACTGCGAGCGCTTTTTCCACAAACCTCAGGGCATCCTCCCTGGAAGGCGAGGGGAACGCGGAAGCCACTCGGACGCCCCCATCCTCCTCGGCTTGAGTGGATCCGCTGGCGTCATCGGTCCGCCCCCCGCGAAAACCTAACACCGCCAGAATGCTCAAAACCAACAAACCGACTCCAGACAAGATCAGAATCCGGATTTTCAGGAGTTTCTTGCGGGATTCCGAGAGTCTGCTCTGCGGGCGCGACTCACCTCTCCTGCGCCTGCGCCGGGTCTGACTGGCCAGGCCGCTTCCAGGCATCCGCGACACCCGCCCGAGACTCGGGGCGTCTCCTGGTGCCCGATCATACGGTGAGTTTTGGACGGATCTTTGAATGTCTGTGGGTTTCATGAGACGGGAAGATTAGCGAGGAACCAAGGTGATTCGAGCGGAATCATAGCGATCATCCGGTCGGAAAATCCACCCTGGTTGCCGATCCACCAGCTCATAACTCGTCAGCATGAATTCGGGAAGGAATTGATTGCTGTTAGGGTCATACACTTGCTGACCGGTGTAGTTACCGCGTATCCGGTATTCAAAATTTTGATCGTAGCCATAGCGTTGGCCGGGTGGGCCATCTTCGGAAAGCCGATCCGGGTTATGCTTCCGATCCTCGCGGAAAACAACCAGCTTGGCACGATTCCACGATTGCCGGGGCTGCCTCACATAGCCCCAAAACCGGGTCTTCTCGACGTAATACCGGCGACCATAAAAAAAGTCCCCAGTCGGCTCGCTTGCGATTTTTGCATTGCGCTCTTCCACCGTGGGGCCGCCCAGATTTCCCGCGCCCATGGTCGAAGAGCATTGAGTCAGGGACAAACATGAGGCAGCGACTAAAATCAGCTTAGGAATAATGGCCATCGTCAGAAGAGTATCTACGTCTCTGGCGCCCTCGCAAGCGCGGAAAACCGATTGATGAATCTTCACCAATCATTTTCCCCACTTGGCAGATGCGCCCGGCTGGCGGATGCTGCCGGCGTGCCGAGAATCATCATCACCCTGGGAGACCCTGCCGGAATCGGGCCTGAAGTCATCGACGGCGCCCTCGCATCCCCTGAAATCCCCCATGGCTTCGACATCGAGGTGCTTGGAGACCGCCACGCGGGCACTCCCGGGCGGCCCGACGCACGCTCGGCCGCGGCCGCCATGGCTGCGCTTGATGAAGCCGTCCGCCAGCTGAAAAACGGCTCGGCGGATGCCGTGGTGACCGGCCCGGTCTCGAAGGAGGCCTTACAGACACTCGGATTCCCCCACCCCGGGCAGACGGAGTATTTTGCCGCAGCCTTCGGCGTGACGGACTACGGGATGCTGCTCACCGGTGCGACTCTCACGGTGGGCTTGGCAACCATCCACGAGCCGCTTGCGGAGGTTCCACGCCTGCTCACGACGGATCGGATCACACGCATCGGCCTGCTGATGGCGGATTTCCTCCGCCGCCGCGGCATCCCTGACCCTCGCATCGCCGTGGCCGGGCTGAACCCCCATGCAGGCGAAAACGGTGCTTTCGGAAATGAGGAAACCCGGGTGATCGCCCCGGCGATTGAAAGGCTCAACTCGACAGGAATCGCCCGTTTTTCCGGCCCGGCTGTGCCGGACGCGATTTTCCGCGACGCCGCGCAAGGGCTCTACCACGCCGTGCTGGCCATGTATCACGACCAAGGACTCATTCCGCTCAAATTGCTCGACTTCGACTCCGCGGTGAATGTCACCCTCGGCCTGCCGAAACCCAGGACCAGCCCGGACCACGGCACCGCCTTCTCCATCGCGGGCAAGGGCATCGCGAATCCGGCATCCATGATCGCCGCCATCCGCCTCGCATGTGAGCTCGCCGGAAAACTTCCACAATCGACGGTTGGCGAACGCGGACGAGAAGGCTAGACTTCGCAAATGGCCACCGATCCATCAGCGCCTGACTCCCCGATCCAGTTGCAAGGGCAATTGCTTCTGGCTGACCCTTCATTGAAGGAAGGCACCTTTCACCGCTCCGTCATTTTGCTCGCTGAACACCAGCCTGCGCATGGCGCCTATGGTTTGATTCTGAACCACCCGACCGGGAAAACGGTCGGAGAATTGCTCACCGGCAAGGAATTCGAGGCGCTCCAGCATCTCCCGGTCCATGACGGCGGCCCCGTCGCGCATGACGAGTTGACGTTCACCTCGTTCTGGTGGAGCCAAAAACTCGGCCTCCGCTGGGCGCTGCGGATCTCCGCCGAGGACGCCGTCAATCACTCGCGCCGCCCGGGCCGCGTGGTCCGGGCCTTTCTCGGATACTCTGGATGGAGCGCTGGACAGCTTGAAGGAGAACTTCAACGCTGCTCATGGATTCCAACCCGTCCCAAGCCGCACCTCCTCGGCCAGCAACATGATATGGAACTCTGGGCGGAATTGCTACGCAGCGTCTCGCCCCTGCATCGCATCCTTGCAGAGGCTCCCGACGATCCATCCCTGAACTAACCGCTTTTTCATTCCCCATCCAACATGTCCGAAACCGCTCTCGTCTTCAGCCCCATCCCGGAAATCATCGCGGAAATCGCCGCAGGCCGTCTGGTCATCGTCGCGGACGATCCCTACCGCGAAAATGAAGCCGATCTCGTCGGCTCAGCCGCACTTTGCACGCCGGAAATGGTGAATTTCATGGCCACGCATGCCCGTGGGATGATTTGCACCCCGATCACCGCCGCCCGGGCGGAAGAACTTGACCTGCCGCAAATGACGCGGCGCAATCGGGAAGGCCACAAAACCGCGTTCACCGTGACGGTGGATGCCGCCGAGGGCATCACCACCGGCATTTCCGCCGCAGACCGCGCACACACCATCCGCCTGCTCGCCGATCCAAGCGTCGGCGCCGACGCCTTTGTCAGACCCGGCCATGTCTTTCCCTTGCAGGGCATGACTTCCGGCGTTCTGCGCCGCAGCGGACATACCGAAGCCGCCCTCGACCTCGCGGATCTCGCCGGACTCGCCCCAGCCGCGGTGATCTGTGAAATCATGAATGACGACGGCACCATGGCCCGCGTCGGCCAACTGGGTGACTACCAAGCCCGCCACGCCCTCAAGGCCTGCACCATCGCCCAACTCATCGAATACCGGCGACGCTCGGAGAAGCTGGTCTATCGGGAACAAACCATCAAAATGCCCACGGATTTCGGTGAGTTCGACTGCCACCTCTATCGGATCACCACCGACACCAGCCACCATCTCGCTCTCAGCAAGGGCGAGATCGACCCGGAAAAACCGACCTTGGTCCGAGTCCACTCAGAGTGCCTCACCGGTGACGTTTTCCAATCCCAACGCTGCGACTGCGGCGGCCAACTTGCTGCGGCCCTCGAACACATCGCCGCCGAAGGGGGCGTGCTGCTCTACCTGAGACAAGAAGGCCGCGGGATCGGCCTCCCGGCGAAAATCCATGCCTATAAGCTCCAGGAAGAAGGGCTGGATACCATCGAGGCCAACGAAAAGCTCGGCTTCGCCTCCGACTTGCGGGACTACGGCATGGGGGCGCAGATCCTTTACGATCTCGGAATCCGCAAAATGCGCCTGCTCACCAACAACCCGAAAAAAGTCATCGGCCTGGAAGGCTACGGCTTGGAAATCGTCGAACAACTCCCGATCAGCCTGCCGTCCAATCCCCACAACGCAAAGTATCTGGAAACGAAAAAAATGCGGATGGGCCACACGCTCTGACGCCTTTGAAACAACCATCTGCCCGGCTCCGTATCAGGATCCATGCAGCATTCCAGCACACCCCCTCAGCAACTGCGGCGGAGCTTTGGAACAACCCAAGCCATGGCCGCGCTGTTCCTTGCCGTCGCTTTTCCGGGCATCATCCAAGCCCAGGCACCGCGCCTTACCCACTCGGGAGACATGATCCTGTGCCAATCCGCCGCAGCTTCCAAGGTGGTCGAGAAGGTTCGCTCCGGAGCACAGGGGACCATGGTGGAAACCTATGTCAAAGTCGGGGACTCCATCAAAAAAGGCCAAATCCTCGGCCACACCGAACTCGAGGCAACCAAGCTCCAACTCGACCTTGCCCGCCACACCATGGAGTCCAAGGCCAATGTGGAATCCGCAAAAGGCCAGGCTGACGCATGGTCCGTCACCCGCGAGGAGACCCAAGAAGCCGTCCGCCGACGGAAAATGGAAAAGACCCGCCTCGACTGGGCCATCGCCATGGAATCCATGTATCGCGGCACTTACGAAGCGCAGTTGGAGGCGGAAAACGCACAAACCATCCAATATCAGTATTGGAAAGATCAATATGAGAAGCGCTTTTTCCGCGCACCCGTGGACGGGGTGATTTCCGAAGTCCTCGTCGAAGTCGGCAAGCCGGTAGCCATCGCCGCCCATGTTTTCACGATTCGCAACGAAGATGCATGGAGCATCCCGGTGACCGTTCCCGCGGAACTGGCGGACGCAGCCGCTAAACAGCACTCGCTCCCGGTAAGGACAGCCGATGGCAAAGCGGTCAGCCAAGCCACGATCTCCAGCGTGGTGGACGACCCACGCAATGCGGGCTCCAAGATCCTCAAGCTGCTTGTTCTTGCCAGCGATTTTCCCGCAGCGATCCGGGCGAAGCTGACCGGCACCAAGTTCGGCGTCCTGCTCCCTGCGGTGGCCTCATTTGACCCTCCGGTGGAATAGACCTCGTGCCTGATGACCGGTTTTCAAGACAACCACGAAAGAGCGTTCATTTCTTTTTCGTATTGTGGGTTGCAAGCCCCTCAAAGCCCCCTTACCATTTTATCAACAACAACTCAAAATTATGGGACCTATTGGAATGCCGGAAATGATCATGATCTTCATCGTGATCCTCTTGCTCTTCGGAGCGAAAAAATTACCCGAACTCGCACGCGGGATCGGCAAGAGCATGGGGGAGTTCAAGAAGGCGAAAGAAGAATTCGAACACGAAATCACACGCTCTGAGACTGAAGTCCGCATCAAAGACTCACCGGGGAAGGAACCTCGTGAATCATAGGTAAGTCATTGATGATCAGCTTTTTAAAAAAATCAAAAAAGATCGCCCCAAGTTTACTTGGGGTTGTTTTTTTGGCAGTGGTCGGCATCACCGGAACTTCGTGTGACCCGAAGCGCCAGACCCCCGAGTGGGATCAAGCGGCACCTTCCCTCACGGAGCCCCCACCCGCCGCGACCGCGGCAGCGCCCGCTCCCGCCACGCTTGCTTCTTCGAAGCCCAGCGCCACCACCACGCCGTCTGCAGGACTGCGGTTCATCGCCTACAACGTTGAGAACTGGCTCAACATGGATCGCTATGTGGACAAAAAGAACCTCAAAGACGCACCCAAACCGGAAAACGAAAAACAAGCGGTCATCTCGCTTCTCGCCCGCCACAGCCCGGATGTGATCGGTCTCTGCGAGATCGGCCAAGCCACCGACCTCGCAGAAATCCAAGAGCGGCTCAAATCCGCTGGCCTGAATTTACCCCACTCTCACTACGCCGGCGGCTCCGACCCTACCCGACATCTCGGATTGCTCTCCCGCTATCCGATCATCTCCACCGCCCGCCCCGCAGAGACGGAATACCGACTCGCCGGCCAGACATTCGCAATCAACCGCGGAATTCTCGATGCCACCGTCCAGGCAAACGACAAGCCCTACCGATTCATCGGCATCCACCTCAAGTCCAAGCGCGACAGCGAACAGGGTGACCAAGAAGCCATCCGCCTCAATGAAGCACGCCTTCTACGCAGACATGTGGACTCCATCCTGTCCCAAGACATCAAGGCACGGTTGATCGTTTATGGCGATTTCAACGACACCCGGGCATCCGCCCCGCTCAAACTGATCACGGGAAATTTCAACGACCCTGATTACCTGACGGCCATCCCTGCCAAGGATTCCCGGAACGACGCCTGGACCCACCATTGGGCTCCGCACGACATCTACTCACGCATCGACTTGATCATGGCAAGCCAGGGCATCCGTCAGGATGTCGATTTCCAAGCAGCCAGGATCATCGACGATCCGGACTGGAACATCGGCTCGGATCACCGTGCGATCCTTGCGGTTTTCAGGTAGGTCCGGAAAAGTCATCAGGTCTTACTTCTGGCACTTCGGGCACCAGTAGGTGGCCCGCTGGCCTAACACCTCATGCCGTATCGGCGTCTCACAAGTCCGGCATGGCTCGTCTTTGCGATCATAGACAAACAAGCGCTGCTTGAAATAGCCCGGCTTCCCATCGGAATCAAGAAAGTCCCGCAGAGTCGTCCCCCCCTCGGCGATGGCTGCGGCAAGCACGTCGCGAATGGCCCCCACCAGTCTTTCCAAGCGCGGCTTGGAAACTTGATTGGCCAGCGTCGCAGGCCGGATGCCGGCGCGGAACAAGGCCTCGGACGCATAGATGTTTCCCACACCCACCACCACCTTCGCGTCCATGATCACCAGCTTGATCGGCACGCGCCGCTTCGCACATGCCTCCTTCAAATGAAGCAACGTAAACCCTTCCTCTAACGGCTCAGGACCTAACAACCTCAACAACTCATGATCCAGTGGATCCGCTTCCATCAATCTCAGCACCAGCCCGAAACGGCGGGGATCGTGGAACCGCAGTTGCTTGCCATTGCCCAGGCTGATTCCCACATGATCGTGCTTTTTCCAAGCCTCTTGAGGATCGATCACCCGCAGACTGCCGGACATCCCCAAGTGGATCAGGACCGTCGTTCCATCGTCCATTTCCAAAAGCAGATACTTCGAGCGCCGACGCACCCGCAGAATCACCGCACCACTCAAGTCCGCGATGCTCTCGGTGATCTTCTGCCGCAAATCATAGCGCCGGATGATCACTTCGGCGATTTTTACTCCGGTGACATGCGGCGCGATCCCGCGACACGTCGTTTCAACTTCAGGTAACTCTGGCATGATCAAAGAAAGATATAACGAACCACTGCAAGCACATGACAAACACTGCCGCCTAAAACAAAAAGATGCCAGATCGCATGATTGAATGGCAAACGCTGCCACGCATAAAACACCACCCCGAACGAATAGGAAAAACCTCCCGCCACCAACCACCAAACCCCGGCCGGCGGCAGCGAGCGAACGAGCGGACCGATCGCAAACAAGATCAACCAACCCATCCCCAGATACAACCCCGTGGAAATCCAATGGCCTTTCTTACCCGACCGCAACGTCTTCACCAAAACCCCGCAAATCGCCAGCATCCAGACCACTCCAAACAACCACCATCCGGTGACACCTCGCAACGTGATCAACGTAACCGGCGTATATGATCCTGCGATCAACAGATAAATGCACACATGATCGATCGTTTGAAATCGCGACTTCCACCGCGTGGATGTGAAAAAATGATAGAGCGTGGATGAGGTGTATAACAAAATCAGCGTGCCCCCGAAAACCACGGCGGACACCACCTTGAGCACTTCACCTCCCGAAAAAAACAACATCATCACCAAGGCCACAACGCCGAAAACCACCCCGAACGCATGGGTCAGCACGCTCGCAACCTCCTCACGGTGGCTATCGCACAAATCCGAGCGCTCTTTTGTTTCCAGTTTCATCGCCGCGAACGGTATGATCCGCCCTCGATGCCGGAATGTCGAGAAATGCATCGATTTCTCTGCCCGCTTCGCAAATTCCCGTGATCACGTAAGTTGCCAATGGCCGATTTTCGTGCTTACATCCTCACATCACTTTCTTAGCCCGTTTCCGAAATTCTGAGCTTCGGACCACGCGGCCCCCCCAGCATCGTATGTGTGTAGCTGCCTCGGTCGCCCCCGGCGACCGAGGCAGTGGAGAGGGAAAAATCACTTCTGCCAAATCTTCGAAACCTCCGCCGCCTCGAGAGCTTTCCACGCCCCGGGCGCAAGGTCACGGTCTTCGTATTTTCCAATCCGCACCCGGATCAATCTCAAGGTCGGAAATCCCACCGCCGCCGTCATCCGCCGGACTTGCCGGTTTTTTCCCTCAATCAACCGCAACTCAAGCCAACTCGTTGGAATCGCCTTCCGAAACCGCACCGGTGGATCACGCGGCATCACCGGCGGCTCCACGTCTAACAAACAAGCGTCACAAGGGCGCGTCTTGTAGTCTTGAATCAGAATCCCACCGGACTTCAACTTGTGCACCGCCTCCCGGGTCGGGAGACCCTCGACCTGCGCGAGATAAGTCCTCGGATGCGCCGTCTTCGGGTCCAGCAGGCGGTTGTTGAAGCCAGCTTCATCGCTCAAAAGCAACAAACCTTCCGAGTCCATATCCAAACGCCCCACCGGATACACCCCCGCCGGAAAGCCGAAATCCGCCAAGGTCCGCTGCCCCGGCTGGTCGGGAGTAAACTGACACAAAACCCCGTAAGGCTTATGAAATGCGATTACCATGCCTCTTACTTTGCAAGGATCAAAAAACCCGCGTTCAAATAGGTGGCATAACCCAGCCAAATCAAATACGGAACCAACAACCACGCCGCGACTCGATCCACCTTCCACGCCATCGAAATCGTCGCCACCAATCCTAGACCCATCGCGCAAATCAGCGCCAGGGCCGCATCAATTCGCTGCATCCCGAAAAACACCGGCGTCCATAACAAATTCAATCCAAACTGAATCCCGAATACGGTCACCGCCTGATAGCGCTTTCGAAAAATCAAGCGCCCCAATGCCAACCCCATCAGCAGATAGAGAACCGTCCACACAGGCCCAAACACCCAGGACGGCGGTGTCCCAAGCGGCCTGACAAGCTCCCGATACCAAGATCCATCCCCACCCACCGTCGCAAGCCCGGACGCGGTGCCCAATCCCAAGCACACCAAGGCCCCCACGACCGGCCAAGCCCAGCGCCCATTTCCAGTGACCGACATCATCAGGGTTCCTCCAATTGAAATGCCTTCCTCACCCACTTGCAGCGGAACACCGGACCCGCGTCATTCGGCTTCCAGCCGTTCGCATTCCCGAAATCAATCGCCGCGGTCACCATGTCGTAACTCACGATCCGTGGCAGCTCGGCCGTCAGGACCTGACCGTTCACCGGCGCGCTGGCCTCGATCACCAATTCGTTCACGCCGCGTCGATTCTGCATGATCCAGCGATACTGGACATCCCGGTGATTGATGACTTTGTAACCTTTTTGTGGAGGAGGCATGGTAGGTGGAATAAATAAATCGTCACAGCCACCCTTGTCCAGTCCCGCCCCGATGAGAACGCTTAACTTGAAATTTTCACATCCTTGCATCCCGGCCCGCCATCTGCTGACTTGAAGAGCAATGGGAAAGCTCACCACACACGTCCTCGACACCGCTTCCGGCACCCCGGCGGCCATGGTACGCGTCCGCCTCTTTCATCAAGGCAGCATGCTCACCGACACCGTCACCAATGCGGACGGCCGCTGCGACTCACCCCTCCTCACCGCTGCCGCGCCGGGTCCTTATCAACTGGTTTTCTCCATCGGCGACTACTTCCGCTCCCATGGCACACCATCGCCGTTTCTCGAGGAGATACCCATCCACTTCGTCATCGAGGCGGGCCGCGACTACCATGTCCCGCTCGCCTGCTCACCCTACGCCTACTCCACCTACCGCGGCAGCTAAGCGCCCCCCAGCCATGCCCAGCCCCGCAGAAACCGCGATCAGCCGCCTCGATGAACTCGGAAAAATTTCCGACTCCCCGGCGCACCTGGTCCGCACCTTCCTCTCCCCCGCAAACCAACAAGCCGCCGCCCGGATCCTCAGCTGGATGAGCGACCTGGGCATGGAGACCACCCAAGCCCCCGACGGCACGGTCCGCGGGATTCTTCCCGGAACCCAGCCGGATGCAGCCCCTTTGCTGATCGGCTCCCACTACGACACCGTCATCGATGCGGGGAAATACGATGGCGCGCTCGGAATCATCGCCGCCCTCGCCGCCCTCGAAACGCTCCGATTGGAAAAAATCAGCCTGCCCTTCCCCGTCCACATCCTTGGTTTCTCAGACGAGGAAGGCATCCGCTTCCAAACGACTTACCTCGGCAGCCGCAGCATCACCGCTGCGCTCGATCCCCTGACCCTCGCCACCCGGGACGCCGCTGGCATCACCATCGGCCATGCCATCGTCACGGAAAGCCCCACCGCCACCGCAGCGCCCATCTTCTATCCGCCCGGCACTCCACGCGGCTATCTGGAACTCCACATCGAACAAGGCCGCGTCCTCGAAGAAGCAGGAGAACCCGCCTGCGTGGTCACCTCCATCGCCGGCCAATCCCGCCTGACAATCACCCTAACCGGTCGCGCCGACCACGCTGGCACCACCCCCATGCCCCTCCGTCGCGATGCTCTAACAGGTTCCGCCGCCTGCATCCTCGCCGCGGAAGCTCTCGCCCAAGCCAGCCCGCCACTCGTCATCACCGTCGGAAAAATCCAAGTCCACCCGGGCGCATCCAACTCCATCCCCCAAACGGCATCTTTCACCATCGACCTGCGCCACCCTGACGACAAAACCCGTCAAAACGCACTTACCCAACTCCACGAATCCTACCTCCGCATCACAGACGAACGCCACCTCCAGCTCCACTGGCAACCAGTCCAAGACAACAACGCCACCCCCTGCGATCCATCCCTAACAAGCGCTCTCCTCCATTCCCTCACCACCATCACCGGTTCCACCCTCGCCATCCCCAGTGGCGCAGGTCACGACGGCGTCGTTGTTTCCAAAATTTGCCCCATCGCCATGCTGTTCATCCGCTGCCGCGAGGGACTCAGCCACCACCCCGACGAATACGCCACCCCCGAAGACATCGCCACAGGCATTCAGATCCTCACCCATTTCCTCAAATCCCAACCCGCATGAATGACCTCCTCATCCACGGCCAAAACCTCGCCCTCGCCATCACGGCCGGCCAAATCACCGCAGCCGCCCCCGCTCTCACCGGCTCCGCAAAACAGGAAATCGACGCCCGCCACGCGCTCATCTTACCCGGCTGGATCGACGCCCACGTCCACTTCAACGAACCCGGTCGCAGCGATTGGGAAGGACTCGCCACCGGTTCCCGCGCCCTCGCCGCAGGTGGCGGCACCACCTTCTTCGACATGCCGCTCAACTCGAGTCCCCCCGTCATCACCCGCGCCGCATTCGAAGAAAAACGCCGACTCGCCGAAGAAAAATCCTGCATCGACTTCGCACTCTGGGGCGGTCTCACCCCCGATTCACTCGACCACATGGAAGCCATGGCCGACGCAGGAGCCATCGGATTCAAAGCCTTCATGTGCCCCTCGGGCATCGATGAATTCCAAGACGCCCCGCCATCCACCCTCCGCAAAGGCATGGAAATCGCCGCCCGCCTCGGACTCCCCGTCGCCGTCCACGCCGAAGACCCGGAAGTCATCCGCCAGCATCAGTTAGATCATCCACCCACCGCCACCGACATGCGTGCTTGGCTCGATTCCCGCCCCATCGAAGCCGAACTCTCCGCCATCCGCATCGCCATCGATCTAGCAGGCCAAACCGGCTGCCACCTCCACATCGTCCATGTCACCTGCCCCGAAGGCATCGACCTCGTCACCGCTGCAAAAAAACAAGGTGTCCAAGTCACCGTCGAGACCTGCCCTCACTACCTTCTGCTCGACGACACCGCCGCCATCGCCATCGGCCCCGCCGCCAAGTGCGCCCCTCCCATCCGCTCTGCCGCAACTGTCAATGCACTCTGGCAAAAACTCCTCAACGGGGAGATCGACACCCTCGGCTCCGACCATTCCCCCTCGCCACTTGACCTCAAGCAAGGCACGGACCTCTTCGCCATGTGGGGCGGCATCGCCGGCATCCAGCACGCCTTGCCACTCCTCCTCAGCCAACATCAAACCATCATCCCCCAGCTCTCCAGCAACGTCGCGACCCGCTTCCGGCTCCCTCACAAGGGATTTCTAACACCCGGTCATGATGCCGACTTTATCCTCATCGAAAAGAAGCCTAACACCATCACCGCTTCCCAGCTCCTCACCCGCCATCCCATCACTCCCTACCTCGGCATGACCCACACCCACACCATCACCGCCACCTACCTACGCGGTCAAAAAGTCACCGCAGAAACTCGCGGAAAGTTTCTCCCTAACCCTACACATGCCGCAAAATACGATTAGCCGTTAAAGCCCAAGTTCCATGGAATCGACGTTTTCTTTGATTTGAAAAACCCCATGGATTGTATTTTCTTCCATGATCACCACAGTCGGCGGAAAGAATTGAATCACCATCCCGAAAGCGAAAGCCAATCGCATCGGGCTCAAGAGTGGTTCTTGTAGTGGCTGTAGGACATCGCACAGGCCCTTCGCGACATCGCTACCGACAACGAATGCAATCGCACCCTCGCCGACCGATGATCTCGCTGCATACCCGACGCAGTGAGCCTGGAATTGCTCGTTGACCGCTTGACATCGATCTGGTATATACCAGCTATGACAACGACATTATTTACAAATGGGCGCTCGCAGGCGGTAAGAATCCCCAAAGAACTGAGGTTCGAAGGCCGGGAAGTCTCGATTCGCCGTCTTGGCGATGGCGTATTGTTGGTGCCAGTCAAGGCTTCCACCTGGCCGGAAGGATTCTTCGAAAGCATCCGCATTGATGACGTCAATTTCACCCGACCCGATCAAGGAGAACTCCCCCCCATTGTGGAATTCACCCCATGATCTACCTCCTCGATACCAACGTTTGCATTGCCGCCATGCGCGGAAATCCCAAGGTCATGCAGGCACTCGCCACACGCAGTCCCGAGGATTGCGCCGTATCAATGGTGAGCGTCTTCGAGTTGTTTGCCGGAGTCTTCCGTTGCAACGACCCTGAAGGCGAGGGGCGAAAAGTCTCCACCTTTCTCAAACCGTTCCACCTCTTACCCTTCGATTGGGACTCCGCCATGAAAACCGCCGAAATCCGTTTCCAGCTTGAGAAAGTCGGTAACAAAATCGGCCCCTACGATTTGCAACTCAGCGGCCAAGCCCTCTCGCTCGATCTGACGATCGTGACGCACAACACCCGTGAATTCAAACGAGTCACCGGCTTGCGGATTGAAGACTGGGAAGCCGAAGAGCCGCCGACATGAAAAAGAATCTGCAACTCATCCCACTCCCTAACTTCTTTACGAAAAGGTCAGATTGTCCTGCCCAGCGC
>CALMKO010000046.1 GCA_937867415.1 uncultured Verrucomicrobiota bacterium
GCGAACGCCCACCTCACCAACGGCTCCTGGACCTTCGCCACCTGGTTCAACCGCGCGAGCTACGCCGACGATGATTTCCTCCTCAGCATCGGCACCGGCGACGGCTTCGGCGGCGATGGCGACGAGCTCCAACTCTACTGCGAGTCCCAGAAGCAAACCCTCCGCCTCCTCCACTACAGCTCCACCAACGTCCAGGACATCAACCTCACCGCCACCGGCGTCCTCACCAACACCTGGCGTCACGCCGCCATCCGCTTCGACCGCACTTCCCAAAACACCGGCAACGTCACCCTCTTCCTCGACGGCCAAGCGGTCGGCACCGCGTCCAACATCACCTGGGCGCTCAAACAGGACAGCCCCATCATCATCGGCGGCCCTGCCAAGCCCACCGTCCTCAGCCGCGACTTCAACGGCTCCCTCGACGACGTCGCCCTCTTCCGCGGCAATCTAACCGACTCGGAAATCCGTGACCTCGCCACCAGCCCCGTCGTCCACGCCGGCGGCCTCAAGCTCACCCAATCCGTCGTCGTCAGCGCCCCCCCGCTCGCTCCCGGCGGCCTCGGCGCCACGCCCACCAGCTACGGTATTCTGTTAGCATGGAACGATTCCGGCACCACCTACACCGTCAAACGCGCCACCTCCTCCGGCGGTCCGTTCACCACTCTCGCCACCGGCCTCGGCAGCACCGCCTTCACCGACGAAACCGCCACTCCTGGCGTGCCATATTTCTACGTCATCAGCGCCACCAACGGACCCGACTCCGCGCCCGTCAGCGCCACCATCCCGGCCAGCGATGCCACCCTCTGGAGCTCCGGCCTCATGAACGCCTGGAATCACGGCGCGCGCATCGCTTTCCCCGGCTACACCCAGACGGAAACCCTCACCAACTTCCCGGTCCTCGTCGCCCTCGATGCCACCCAGGTCCCCGGTTTCTCCTACTCTCAGTTCGCCTTCAGCAACGGCGCGGACCTCCGCTTCACCGACGCCAGCGGCAGCACCGAACTCCACTACGAAATCGATACCTGGAACCCCTCCGGCACCTCTTACGTGTGGGTCCAAGTCCCCTCCTTCTCACCCGCCACCACCATCTGCGCCTTCTGGGGAAATCCCGCCGCTACGGTCTCCACGGAGCCTAACAACATCAGCGGCCTCGCCATGTGGCTCAAGGCCGACGCCATCACCGGCCTCGCCGATGGCGCGACGGTCAACACCTGGAACGACTCCTCAAACGCCACCACTCCCCGCAACGCCACTCGCGAGTTCGGCGCTCCGATCTACAAAACCAACGTCCTCAACGGAAAGCCCGTCGTCCGTTTCACCACCGATGGCGAAAGCCGCTTCACCTTCCCGCAGATGTCCGACATCCGCACCGTCTTCTGGGTTGTCCAGGAGACCTCGACCACCGCCCCCCACTTCCTGTTAGGCGATGACAACAACTTCCACTTCCACCGCGGCAACAGCGGCACGATCTGGAGCCCCACCAACGCCTCCGCCAACATCCGCAACGGCACCACCCGCCTGATGGGTGCCGCCGTCAACGGAACCACCACCGCCCTCGGTAGCGGCTACCGCATCGTCTCCGTCGTTACCGACGGCAATGTCGAAGCCAGCCGCCTCAGCCGCGACCGCACCATCGCCGCCCGCTCCTGGGACGGCGATGTCGCCGAAGTCATCGTCTACAACCGCGCTCTAACCGCCGATGAGGAGGCCCGCGTCGGCACCTACCTCGCGCGGAAATACGCCCTCACCACCAGCTACCCCGGAGTCCCACCCGCCTACACCACCAACGGCTCCACCTGGAGCAACGGCTACCTCGGCGTCTTCCACCTCCGCGAAACCAGCGGCCAGCACCTCAGCTCCACCGCCGGAAATGCCGCCACCCGCTCGGTCTCCGCCACCAATCAAGGTAGCGCAAGCGGCATCGTCGGCGCGGCAGACTCCTTCAACGGCACCAGCAACTTCGCCAACCTGCCCGACTACGGCACATCCCCGCTGGTCACCGTCGAAGCATGGGTCAACCTCACCGCCGCTCCAAGCACCGCAGGCGGCGGCATCATTTCCTCGGACACCTGGGCCTCCGGATACACCCATTTCAAAGCCCTCTCCAACCGCTCGTTCAGCGCTGCGATCAACGCAGCCGGCACCGTGACCAGCCCCGCCGCCGCCCTGCCGCTCGGTTCCTGGTCCCATGTCGCCTACACCGTTTCCGGCAACAGCTCCAACGGCCTCTCGCTCTATCAGGACGGCTCCCTGCTCGGCACCGCCGCCGGACATTCCAGCAACAACCTGACCAATCTCAACATCGCCCGCGAATTCAGCACCCGCTATCTGAACGCGCGATTCGACGAAGTCCGCGTCTCCTCCGTCGCCCGCTCCGCCGCCTGGCTCCAGGCCACCCACGCCACCATCAGCGCGCCCACCACCTTTGCCAACGCCTCCTTCGTCAGCACCTATGCCGCCAACGCCCCGGCCATGGTCGCCACCCGCCCCGCCACCGCCATCACCGGCATCAGCGCCACCCTCAATGGAAACCTCGCCTACACCGGCGGGTCGCCCACCGCCATCACCCTCTACTGGGGAGCCAGCGACGGCGGCAACACGCCCGGAAGCTGGACTAACAGCATCGCCCTCGGCACCATGCCGCTCGGAAATTTCAGCGCAAACCTGAACTCTCTAACACCCGGTGCCACTTATCACTTCCGAGCCCTCGCCAGCAACGCCAACGGCAACTCCTGGGCACCCGATGCCGTCTCCTTCACGACCCCCACCGCGCCGCCTACCGGCCTTGTCTTCACCTCCGCAGACGGCCAAATCCAGCTGCAATGGAACGCCGTTGCCGGAGCCACCAGCTATACAGTCAAACGCTCTACCACCAGCGGTGGCCCCTACACCACCCTTCTATCTAACATCACCGGCACCAGCGTCCTCGATGCCAGCGTCACGCCCGGCAGCACCTGGCACTACGTCGTCGCCGCCTCGAACGCCTCCGGCGAAAGCGCCAACTCCGCCGAACTCAGCATCGCCACCCTCCCCGCTCCCGCCAATCTAACGGCCACGCCCGGCAATGCCAGCGTCGCCCTTTCCTGGACCGCATCCCCAGGAGCCACCAGCTACATCGTCAAGCGCGCCACCAGCCCCGGCGGCCTCTACGTCGCGCAAGGCAGCACCGCCGCCACCACCTACAGCAATCCCGCCGCCAACGGCACGACTTACTACTATATCGTCAACGCCATCGCAGCCGGCGTCGAAAGCCCTCCGTCCAACGAAGCCATCGCCACGCCCGTCGCCAGCCTCCCGGCCCCCACCGGCCTCGCCGCGCTTCCGGCCACCAGCAGTGCCACCCTCGTCTGGAACACCGTCCCGAACGCGCAAAGCTACACGCTCCGCCGCGCCACCACCCCCGGCGGTCCCTACACCAACATCGGCACCGGCCTGCTCTCGCCCACCTTCACCAATACCGGCCTCAGCAACGGCACCCCCTACTTCTACGTCGTCGCCGCCGTGAGTGGCAGCATCACCAGCCCGAACTCCACCGAAGTTTCCGTCACTCCGGCCACCACGCCCACCACCTTCACCACCGCCAGTGCCGGAACTTGGAGCAGCGCGACCTGGTCGCCCACCAACCCCATCGCCGCCTTCGCCACCACCATCGTCCTCAACAATTCCAGTTCGATCTCCAGCACCCAGAACCTCGGCTCCTTCCTCTTCAATCGACTCCAACTCACCGGCCAAGGCGTCACCCTCGGCGGCGACCGCCTCTACCTCTCCGGCACCGCGCCCACCATCACCGGCGCCAACAACGTCGCCCACTCGATCGCCAACCCGATCACCATCGACGCCACCACCGCCGTCACTGTCCCCTCCAACACCCTCACCCTCACAGGAAACATCGCCGGCACCGGCTCACTCCTCAAAAACGGCGCGGGCACCCTCAGCCTCGGGGGCCTCAGCTCCTATGCGGGCAACACCCTGCTCGACGGTGGCACCCTCCGCTACACCACCGGCAATCCCGGCCTCAACTCGCTCATCCTTGGCGCATCCACCGGCAGCACCGCCGTCGGCACCATCGATCTCGCATCCGCCAGCGTCACCGCCACCGATCTCATCGTTCAGAACAACAGCACCACTGCCAACACGATCACCATCGGCTCCGGCCGAACCCTCACCATCCAAGGCGACGTGCTCGTCGGCAGCTACAGTTCCGCCGCGAACAGCAACAGCCGGCTCACCGTCACCGGCAGCGGCACCCTCGACGTGCTCGCCGAGTCCGGCCGCTTCAACCTCGGAACATCGTCCGGCGGCTCCGGCGTCAACACCCTCGTCGATCTCTCCGGACTCCAAACCTTCAATCTCCAATACCCCAGCGACGGCGGCGCACTCACCCTCGGCAACAACAGCGGCACCGCCACCAGCGCCAACACGCTGACGCTCGCGACCCACAACCTCATCGATGTCGATGCCATCCTCCTCGGCAACAACCAGCCGAGCAACTCCACCCAAACGCTCCGCCTCGGCTCCGGCAGCAACACCCTGCGCGTCGATTCCATCGCCATCGGTACCACCACCTCACCCAGCGGCGGCGGACGCGGCATCGGTTCCTTCCTCTTCCACAACGCCTCCGGCACCCTCTCCATCCGCGACCGTTCCGGCGTTTCAGGCTCGAATCTCTTCATCGCCGACAACGGCGGCAACGGCAACGGCTTCGGCAGCTTCGACGTCACCGGCCACGACGCCGATATCATGCTCGCCTCCCTCCGCATGGGCGGCTCCTCCAACGCCACGGTCCGCACCGACACCTTCTCCTTCAATCAAGGCACGCTCGACATCGTCAGCCTCGATGTAGGACTCGCCCAGAACTCCACCTTCACCCGCACCAGCCAGATCAACCTCGGCGGCGGCACCGTCACCCTTGGCAATGGCGACAGCGAATTCCCCGGCGTCATCAGCCTCGCCCGCAACGCCACCGGCGTCCTCAACCTCACCGGCGGCACCATCAGCGCCCACACGAACATCATCGAATCCAGCGGCACCGGCAGCGCCACCCTCACCCTCAACGGCGCGACGCTCGACCTGTTAGGAAATTCGATCGTCGATCTCACCACCCTCAACCTGCAAAGCGGCACCCTCAGAAACGTCGCCCAGATCAACGGCGGATCCCCCATCACCAAGTCTGGCTCGGGCACCCTCGTCCTCGATGGCTCTAACACCTTCACCAGCCCCATCGCCATCAGCGCCGGCACCCTCAACCTCGCCTCCACCCACAACCTAACAGGAACCATCTCCGGCGCGGGCAATCTAACGGTCAGCGGCACCCTCGCTGGCAGCGGCAGCGTCTCCGCCCCCACCACCGTCACCGGATCGCTCGCGCCCGCAGCTGGCACGCTCGCCTTCTCCGGCCCGCTCAGCTTCTCCAGCGGTCGGATCAGATCCAGCATCGCCACCAACTCCGCAGCCAGCATCGGCCAGATCACCGTCAGCGGAAACCTCAGCACCGCCGCCCCCGTCGATGTCCTGCTCGACGCCCCCGGCAGCCTCGTCAACCTCAGCAACCCATTTTGGGAAAGCCCGCAATCCTGGCCGCTGCTCAGCGCCGCGAACCTCTCCGCCACCTTCACCCTCGGCACCGTCTCCACCGATCCCGCCGCCCGCGTCGCCGCCGCTCACGGAAACTTCACCCTCCAGCAAAGTGCCTCCACCCTGACCCTCCTCTGGACTCCCCTAACAGCCATCGAAAAATGGCGCTACGCCAACTTCGGCAACTCCGCCAACACCGGCAACGGTGCCGACCTCGCTGACCCCGATAACGACGGCGTCACCAACCTCGCCGAATTCACCGCTGGCACCAATCCCAACGACGCCACCTCGCTGCCGTCCTACATCTGGACCAGCACCACATCCGGCGAGTGGGCCACCGGCACCCACTGGAACCTCGGCACCTCCCCCGTCAGCAACCCCGCCACCAAAATCGAATTCCTCAGCGGCAACAGCACCCTGCCCGCCGGCCCGATCATCGCCACCAGCAATCACTCCGGCAGCTTCCTCCTCAACAGCCTGCGCCTTGCTGGCACCGGCACCGGAACCATCGCCGTCAACCTCGCCGGAGGCCCGCTCGAGTTCCGCAACGCCGGAGCCACCGCCCCGGTGATCACTCTCGCCGCGTTCCCATCCACCGTGGCCTACACCATCGCCCACGACATCACACTCGCCCACGACACCACCTTAAACGCCTCCAACAGCGGCCGCTACCTCTTCACGGGAACCATCTCCGGCCCCGGAGCGCTCACCCGCATCGACCGCTGGAGCACCCTCATCCTCGCCGGAAACAACACCTATCAGGGCGCCACCACCATCCCGCTCAATGCCTCGATCCAGATCGGCAACGACGGCACCAGCGGCACGCCCGGCATCGGCCCCATCGTCAACAACGGCACCCTTCGCATCGACCGCTCCGGCACCCTCGATCTCGCAAATACCATCAGCGGCTCCGGCTCCCTCCTCATCGACAACCCCGCCGCCGCCGACACCGTGATCCTTGGCGGCGACAACTCTTACGGCGGAGGCGTCACCCTCAACCGCGGCACCCTCCGCATCACCCATTCCAACGCCCTCGGCACCGGCAGCAAAACCCTCTCCTCGCCCGGAGCCGACCGCCGCATCCAGCTCTCCAACAACATCACCCTCCCCGCCGCCCTCACCCTCAGCGCCTCCTCCAACTCCTTCGACGGCGGCGGCATCAGCAACCTGGACGGCAACAACCAAATCCAAGGCCCCATCCAAATCACCACCGGCAACGGCCTGCTCAACATCTCCAGCACCGCCGGCACCCTGCTTGTCTCCGGCAACATCAGCGCGGCCGCCACCACCCGTTCCCTCGTCCTCGGCGGGGCATCCACCGGCACCATCAGCGGCAGCATCAGCAACGGCCTCACCACCGCCATACCCGTCACCAAACAAGGCTCCGGCACCTGGACTCTGGCCAACACCCACAGCTACACCGGCCCCACCGCCATCAACGCCGGCAAGCTGATCCTCAGCGGCTCCCTCACCAGCGACCTCACCGCCACCACCACCGGCATCCTCGCCCCGCAAGGAGAAGCTTCCACCACCGGTAGCCTCAACATCAGTGTCACCGGCCGCCTCGAAGCGCGCCCCGGCGACACGCTCACCATTGGTGGAAATCTCACCCTTGCTGGAAATCTCGACCTCATCGCCCCTCCCGGCCTCGCCCCCGGCACCCGCTACACCCTCCTCAGCAAAACCAGCCCCGGCGCCATCACCGGCAGCTTCACCGGCCTGCCCGAGGGCAGCAACTTCACCGCCAGCGGCTACGCCTGGCAGATCAGCTACACCGGCGGCGATGGCAACGACGCCGTCATCACCATTCCCAACCTCAGCGCCATCGAGTCATGGCGCCAGTTGCACTTCGGGAGCACCGCCAACACCGGCAACGCCGCCGACAGCTTCGACGCCAACCACGACGGAGAAACCAACCTCCTCGAATTCGCCACCGCCCAAAACCCGCACGCCGCCAGCCGGATGGCCCCTTCCCAGCTCCCCGCTCCAGGCTCCATGCTCAATTTCACCTACACCCGCAGCAAGGCAGCCTTCGACGCTGGCTATATTTTCACCGTCGAATACTCCGACACCCTCGCTCCGAATTCCTGGACCTCTGCCAGTCCCGGCGCTGTCATCAGTGAAGGACCCACCCAAAGCATCAGCACGCTCATTCCCCAAGGCACCAGCGGCCGCCGCTTCACGCGCCTGAGAGTGAGCACACCGTGATCCGGGCATCACCTTCGGATCACCGCCGCTTCCCGTCTCAAGGACCGACTCGCAACGGAAAAAAACGGGGCGGCTCGGTGACATGCGGCGCCGGTTTGCATTTTCCCGCGCTTGAGCTGCTGCCTGTCAAGCGGCCGGAGCTGTCGCGCTGGCTCGCGCGAGACATTCCGGAACCACTGCTGCTGGTGGCGGAGCTGCCCGCAAACCGGCCCGAAGCATCCCGGAATTGAGTGACGGAACCCGCGCCGTGGGTGTTGCGGGATTCCGCGCTGCCTTGGTGGCGTCCACCAGCGTCCCGGTAAACCGTTCGCGCCGTGCCACCACCGGTGGCTTGTGTCGAGGCGCTGCCCGTCAGCCGACCACTGGCGTCCCGATAGATCGTTTTCGCACTGCCGCCCGGATCCACCCGGGTCATTGCCGTGCCGATGATTCGCCCGGAAGCATCCCGGGTGGTCGCCTGCACGGTTCCACCCGGCGACTTCTGCCGCTCGATCGTCTGCACAATCCGCCCCGACGCATCACGGACCACCTCACGACACGGCTGCGCCGAAAGGCTGGAAATCATGCCAAACCCGATCAACCACGGAAAAAAGAACGCCTTCATGCGTCCTTGAACGGAAACTCCCAACGATGGATTCAAAATCATTTGAGAAATTTTCAAATCACCGGACAAAGACGCCCAGCCACCCCTCAATCCGCCAAGATCGACTCCAGCTCGTCCATACTCCAGCCCGCTGCGTCGCCAGCACCGTTTTCATCGATGGCTGAGGCGAGCTCGCGTTTCTTGGCTTGTAGCCGGACGACCTTTTCCTCGACCGTCCCACGGGTGAGGAGGCGATAAACCGTCACCGGCCGAGTCTGGCCGATGCGGTGGGCCCGGTCCGTGGCCTGAGCCTCCGCCGCAGGATTCCACCACGGATCAAAGTGCACCACCGTATCCGCAGCCGTCAAATTGAGACCATAGCCGCCCGCTTTCAGGCTGATCAAAAACACCGGCGGGCCGTCGGCACTTTGAAACTTATCCACAAGTTGTTGACGATTCCGCGATTGCCCATCCAACCGTAAACTTTCCCAGCCGCGCTCTGATATGCTTTTCTCGATTTCACGTAACTGCGTCTGGAACTGACTAAAAACCAACATTCGGTGATTTCCATTCACCGCCTCTTCGACCAACTCCAACAAGCGCTGAAGCTTGGCTGAGCGCTTCGCGACCACAAGTTGATTGAAACGCTCGTTTCCAAGAAGCGCGAGGTCGCAACACGTCTGCCGCAGCCTGAGCAACGCGGTCAGCATCTGCATCCGCGCCGCCCCAGGATTGCCGGCGTCGGCACTTTCATCGACCCGCTTGCGACCCTCGATCAAGAGCGCCTTGTAAACCGCTTGCTGGTCCAGACTGAGATCGCAGAACTCATCAATGAACAACTTGGAAGGAAGCTCGGGAGCCACCTGCTCCTTGGTCCGCCGGAGAATGAACGGCGAAATCTTGAGCCGCAAACGCTCGATGACCTTCGCTGGGGCATCCCCGACGAGCAATGGCGCCTCGTAACGATCCTTGAATTGATCTCGGGTCCCGAGCCAACCAGGCTGGATGAACCGGAAAATCGACCACAGATCCTTCACCCCGTTTTCCACCGGGGTGCCGGTGAGCGCCACCCGCGAGGTAGCGCTCAGCTTCGACACCGCCTTCGCGTGATCCGTGTCAGGATTCCTCATGAGACTGGCCTCATCCACCACCACCGCACGATAGGTCCGTTTGAGATGGTAGGCCAAATCCCGGGCGAGCGTCCCATAACTGGTGAGCACCACCTCCCCCGCACGCACTTTATCCCGCTCGGCGTCCCGACTCGCGCCGTGAAGGATCCTCACCGTCCTGCCCGGCGCAAATCGACCAAACTCAGCCCGCCAGTTCCCCAACAACGAGGCCGTCGCCACCACCATCACCACCCCCGAATCAGCCACCTCAGACATGAACAATCGCTCGATTAAAGCGATCGTTTGGACCGTCTTCCCCAGCCCCATATCATCCGCGAGCAGCGCTCCACCGAAGCGCTGAACCCGGTCATACATCCAAGCACTGCCACTCGCCTGATACGGTCGGAGCTCGGCGACGAGTGTGGGCGGCGAATCGAATGTTAATAACTCTCGTTGATGATTGATTGTATTTGTTTTATCAATTTTTTGACGGATTTCCCGGATGAGCTCGCCAGCACGTGCAGAAGCCGTGAAATGACCGTTTCGCTGCTCCAGATCCAAGTCGGAGAAAAGCGGATCAATCAACTCCGCGACATCCTCGGAGATGATCAAGCGGCGACCATTTGCAGCCGCGCCCGCATTTTTTCCGGCGCGCAACAGACGCCGAACCTCGGCCGACGGGATCGATATTCCATCGCTCGTTTGAAACGACAGATCGAAGTTTAACCAGTCTTCGCCCGAGCCAAGGATTTCGATTTTAGGAGAAACCACGACGACCTGTTTTTGAACATGACCGAAGCGCTCGCCTTCGTGGATGGTCCACTCGCTCCGCAGTAACGGCAGCGACTGGGTGAGAAAGCCGAGGACTTGCGACTCACCTTTCATGGCCCAGCGGCCTTCGGCAAAATTCTCGATGGCGAATCCCGCCCTATTGAGACGAGCCGCCGCCTGCTCCTCAGAAGCGAGATCGCGAACCTCGCAGTGATCCCCCACCAGACGAGGCAAGCCAGCCACCGTCCCGAGGCCCGGCGGGACCGGCGCGGCGGCCCCATAGCGCACCTTGAGCTGCGCCTCCAGATGCTGGAGAGAGCCCTCGAGCGAGAGCTCGAAAACCGCCGGTGCTTTGACAAAATGAAGCGCATCCAACCAACAATCGGCCGGAAAATGCAGCCACTCCTGCCACAATGCCAAGTGACTGAAAAAGCGCTGGGTCTCGATCTTCACGACCCGCCCCTGCGCCAAATCGCCGAGGGAAAGCGCCAACTCCCCGGGGATCTTGCCCTCGCCGACGCGTGAAATCGCCTTCTCCCCGACCTGCCAGAATACACCACCGATCTCACTCCAGGGCCCTGCCGCCGTGTCAGGCACCAGCTCAACCTGACCATCCTCAAGCGTGGACCCAGCCAACTGAAGCCTCTCGCCCGCGCGAATCTCGATGAGAAGCCGGTCCTTTCCCGCCGCCAGCCTCGGATGCTCCGCGATGGCCTCCAGAAATGCCGAGACGCGCCCGCCATCGATATTGAGACTTAAAATGCTTTTCCGCGCCACCCCTTCCCGGGCGAGCCAACCACTGAGTCGCTCATCGGCAAGCGAAAGCTCTTCTTTTTCCGAGAGCGCCAAGGTCGCCGCAAGCTTGCCGCGGGACAAGGCCTCGCGCCAATTGAGCGGCAACATGATTTGCCACGGAACCGCCGCAGGCACAGGCGCAGCCGATGACGCCACCACTTTTGAAGCGGTTGTTTGAAGCGGCCGCTTAAGCCCCACACCGATTGTGACGAGCCCGGTGGCCACCGCATGAGAGCAAAGCGCGCCGCTGCGTTGATTGTCCGCGCAGGGGCACTGGGTGTCGAGATGGGTGGCAGATTTCACCTGAACACTGACCCGGAGCGCCCGTTTTCCGACTTTCACGAGCCCCTGCCAGCCATTCGCCCCAGCCTTGGCCTCGATGACAAGTCCGCCATCGACCAGGGATTTCCCCTCCTTGAATGCCTGCCATGAGGCCGCCGCCCGTAATGTTGCCTCTGTCCAGCTGCTCATTGAGCACGCAGTGTTTCGCGAACGCAGCCGGAGTGCAACCGGATTGGCAACGAAAAAAGCCCGGGGCGGTGCTCACCCCGGGCTGCAATTCCACCCATCAAAACGTCCAAATCAAATCCACGGTGACACGCTCGTCCATGATTCCGTTTTCCTCGCTGGTGAGCGGGATCTCATACGCGCACCCGACATCGACGGAATCGGTAATCCGCGAGCGGAATCCAAGCGCAGCGGTCACCATGTCGCGGTTGTCCACGGAATTGACCGCCCCGAGATTGAAAAGATCCCCCCCTTCGAACTGCACCACGGCAGGCACGGCGCCATCCACCTGAGAGGGGAAGTTCCCCGTGCCGTTGCCGGCGTCGAGCACCCGGAACCAATTGACCTCCACCAAGGGGATGAACCAACTGCACACCTCATAGCTGACGTGAGCACTCATCCAGCCGCTGGTCGATTGCTCGTCGGAAAATGGAATTTGGAAACCGAGCCCGCCCGCAAACTGCCAGTCATCGACCAGCTTGAGGCCCGAAAGGATCAAATTCGCAGCGCCATCGCCCTCGCCTTGGAAGACGTCCGAGTTCCCGGTCGGCAGCTCGAAGCTCAGCGTCCCGCTGATGACCGTTTCAGAGACGGGATCCAGCAGAAATGCGTATTTCATGCCGAGCCCCAGATTCGCAAAACCACTTTGGTCGGTCAGGGTCTCATCCGGATCCATGACCACGTAACCATCCTTGGCCGCCACGATCGACAGGCGCTCGTTCAGGGCGATTTCAAACTGCAAGGCATACAACTCGACGTCTCCCCCGAGCGCGAGGTCTTCGGCTGCGGCCGTGGTGTTGATCCGGTTGGGCAGTCCGTGATAGATGAACAGTGGATGGATATTCGTCGTCGGCAGGGCGAGATCGAACAAGGTGGGGTTGCTGATCGGGCGGCGCGCTCCCGAAAATCCGTCGTTCGCCGAATTGGAGGCCATCTCGACCTCGGTGGTTCCGGCAAAGACGAGCGTGCTGAGCATCCCGAGGGCGCTGGTGGTAATGATGGATTGTTTCATAACAGTTTGTCGCTTAAGGTTAAAAGCAGTGGCATTGTGACGTGCGCCCCCTCGGAAAAACTACGGTTTTCCTCCGATGAACTGCGCATATTTTATGATTCCTTGCCGGGATTAAGGTTCACCGCGACCGCATGATCCTCCGCTAAATGACCCGGAGCCGATGTCGCGGGTTGCGCCGCTGCGTCGGATCGGTATGCTGGCCGGGCGGTTGCGAGGTCAACCCGCTGTCCCTTCCATCACGCATGATCGGTCTTGCTCTTAAAATGCTCTTTGGCGACACCGCCAAATACCTGATGTTGGTGGCGGGTTTGTTTTTCGCGACCTTCCTCATCGTCCAGCAGGCCTCAGTTTTCTGCGGCCTGATGCGCTGGACGACCGCCACCCTGAAAAACGTCGCCGCGCCGATCTTCGTCGTCGAGGAACGTGTGGAACAAGTGAACGAAACCAACCCGATGCGCGATACCGATGTCGCCCGGGTCCGTTCGGTCTCGGCGGTGCGATGGGCGATGCCGCTATTTTCAGGAATCCAGCGGGTGCGTCTCGGCGATGGTAGCTTCAAGACCGTGCAGCTCATCGGCATCGATGCCGCCTCTCTGGCAGGAGCCCCAGGGCGGATGGTCGAGGGAAATCTCGAAGACCTGCGGCTTCCCAACACCGTGGTGATCGACGAACTCGCGACGCAGCGGCTCTCGTCGAACCCGGCTGATCCCGCGACCAAAATCAAGATCGGCGACCGTTTTGAAATCAATGACGTCGAGGCACGGGTGGTCGGGATTTGCAAGGCGATGCGCTCCTTCACCGGCGGTCCCTACATTTGGACCACCTACGAGCGCGCCCTTCAATACACCCCGCCATCCCGGAAAATGCTCACTGCGGTGATTGCCGCCCCCATCGATGGGATGAGTTCCGAAGAGGCCGCCGCCGAGATCGAACGAAGCACCGGCCTGCGTGCGTATGTGAACCGCGAGTTTGGCGAAAGCCCGCGGGACACCACCACCGCAAAAGGCAAAAAATACGGGGATTTCAACACCTCCACCGTCTGGTGGTACGTCAAGAACACCGGCATCCCCATTTCGTTCGGAACCACGGTCGTGATCGGATTCATCGTCGGCGTGGCGATCGCCTGCCAGACGTTTTACGCCTTCGTGTTGGACAATCTCAAGCACCTGGGAGCGCTCAAGGCCATGGGCATGTCGAACTTCCGCCTGAGCGTCATGCTCATCGTGCAAGCGCTCACGGTCGGTCTCATCGGCTTCGGGCTGGGGCTGTTAGCGACATCCGGTTTTGCACTGGGTGCCATCGAGAACGGTCAACCGCCGTTCTACATGCCATGGCAGATCCCCGTCGTCGCTTTCGTGGCCGTGCAGATCATCTGCATGCTCGCCGCGCTGATGGGCATCATCCGCCTGAGCCTCTACGAACCTGCCATGGTCTTCCGTGCCTGATCGGGGCCGGAGCTTCAGGAGACCGTGGAAAATCGTGCATGGCGCGGCGATGAACGGGAGCTAACGCGCTTTCACATCGCTCGGACATGCTGAGGCTTCCATGAGTCCTGCCATTTTGCGGTCGGGAATGGCGGCGCGCCAGCAGGCCAACCGACACACACCAGGACATTTCCAAAACAGCCGCCTGGTGCCGAGTTCAGCTGAAATCCCGCCTTGCGCGGACGTTTTGCTGCGCCACTCTTGGCAAGGTCAGCAGCCATCCGATCCCGGCTCGTGCTGATTCGTGAAGGCCTCCTGCTCGAATAACTTTTCAGTCGGCTTGCCACCGTAGTCGGCCTCTGCTAGCCATTTCTCCGCCATGATCGACGTCCAGCCCGCATCCAGCCCCGATCCCGAGCCTCCCGGATGGGCAACAAGGACGAGCATTCTGGAGGGAGAACGTTAGCAACAAGGGATCGTATTTATGGGCGAGAAACATGCACAAAACATCGTGGTCGATGTGCGCCGCGTTGAAAAAAGCTTCGGCACGGGGCCGGAGCGGATCCACGTGCTCAAACAAGTCAGCCTACAAGCGCACACCGGGGAAATTCTCATGCTCGTGGGCCCCTCGGGATGCGGCAAGACCACACTCCTCAGCGCCATCGCCGGAACGATGCATGTGGAAAGCGGCGAAATCGAAGTCTTTGGGAATCCTCTGGAAAAAATGTCGGGCCGTGCGCTCACCCGCTTCCGGGCGAAAAACATCGGCTTCATTTTCCAGCAATTCAACCTCATCCCCACCCTCACCATCGCGGAAAACGTGGGAGTGCCACTTCTGATCCAGGGCATCTCCAGCGGCAAGGCCCTCAAGCGCTCCCGCGACATCCTCGAAAAAGTAGGCCTCGGCGAGCGCTGGAAAGAACGACCGAACAAGCTCTCCGGCGGCCAACAACAGCGCGTCGCGATCGCCCGCGCCCTCGTCCACGAACCTCCCTTGGTCATCTGTGATGAACCCACCGCCGCGCTCGATGCCCAGAACGGCGAGATCGTGCTCGATCTTTTCCGCCAGGTCGCCCGCGCCTCGGACCGCGCCGTGATCATCGTCACCCACGACAACCGGATTTTCTCCTACGCCGACCGCATCGCCCGCATGGACGATGGCGAAATCATCGAGGTCACCCGCCAAAGCCAGCAAGAGGCCCCTCATTTCATCCATGAACACGCGCTTTGAGAGAAGAGATTGAAAATCGAAGAGCGCATCGACCCACCATCCCCGATTTCCCATCCCCTATCCACGATCTTCCGATTTTTCCCATGAACTTCTTTTCCAAACTCATCCGTTACGGGACCATCGCCGGTGCCGCATTTGGCGTCTTCATGATCATCAACGTCTCGCGCACCCAGGCGGAGCGCCAGATGTTAGCGCCCGGAGACCCACCGGTGCCGCCACCGCACAAGCCTTTCGCGGAAGCCGTCGCCGCCACCGGAATCCTCGAAGCGCTCAGCGAAAACGTCGCCATCGGCGTGCCGCTCCCGGGCTTGATCACCGAAGTCGCCGTCAAGGTGAATGACCGCGTCAAACAAGACCAAGCCCTGATGAAACTCGACGACCGGGACCTCCAAGCCGAACGGCTGTCCAACCAGGCGCAGCAGGAAATTTCCCGCGCCCAGATCGCCGTCAGTGAGGCGCAACTCGCCAAACTGGAATCGCAACTCACCCGCCTGAGCTCCGTCAACGACAGCCGGGCCGTCAGTCAGGAGGATTTGGAAAACCGCAAGCAGGACGTCGCGGTTTCACAGGCACAACTCGTCGCGGCCCGGGCGCAGTTTGCCGCCTCGGAGACCGCCCTGAAACGGCTGGATTTACTCATCGGGCGGCTCACCATCCGCGCCCCGCGCGACGGGACCATCATCCAAGTCAATGTCCGGGCCGGAGAATACGCCGCCACCTCACCCAAGTCGCCAGCGATCATCCTTGGTGAAACAGACAAGCTCCAGGTCCGCGCCGACATCGACGAGCAAAACGCAACCCGCATCCGTCAAGGACAGGCCGCATTTGGCTACCTCAAAGGTGACCCCACGATCACCTTCCCCTTGGAGTTCATCCGCATCGAACCCTACGTGATCCCCAAAGTCTCACTCACCGGTTCCAGCACCGAGCGGGTGGACACCCGGGTCTTGCAAATCATCTATTCCCTCACCCGCCCCAGTGACCTGCCGCTTTACGTCGGCCAGCAAGTCGATGTATTTATCGAGGCCGCCGATCTCCACAAGAAGCCATGAACTCCCGTTTTCTCCTGTTTCCCACTCTCCTATGCCTAGGCTCCTGCACGCTGGGACCGGACTTCCAACTACCCGGAACCGCCGGCGGCACTCAGTGGAAAGAATCCAAATCCACCGCCCCGACCCGCCTCCCCGACGCATGGTGGAGGCTTTTCAACGACCGCGAGCTCAACCGTCTGGTCGATCGCGCACTCGCTGCCAACCTTGACCTCGCCGCCGCCAAGGCCCGGGTGGATACCTCACGCGCTCTCGTCGGCGTGGATCAGGCGCGGCTGTTCCCCACCCTCGACCTCAGCGGTTCCGGCGGCATCAACCGTTTCTCCAGAGATGGACTCGGAGCAAACCTCCCTCCGGGCGTCGTCATCCCCCTGGAACAACAACGTTACCGGAGCACCTTTAACCTCGCCTACGACCCGGACCTCTGGGGCCGCAACAAGCGCACCATCGAGGCTTCAAGCGCGCAAGCCGCCGCCGCGGATGCCATGCTCGACTCCCAGCGCCTTGGCATCGCCACCGAAGTCGCCCGGCAATATTTTCTCCTCCGCGGGCTCGATGCCCAGACTGCCGTCCTTCAAAGCACGATCCAAAGCCGCCAAGAAGCCCTGGACATCCAGAAATCCCGGACCGATGCAGGACTCACTGATGGCCTGGCCACCAGCCGCGCCCGCACGGAAGTGGAATTGGCAAACAACGATCTCAGCCTGGTCCAGCGCCAACGCGGCTCGGCGGAGCACGCCCTTGCCGTCCTCTGCGGCATGGCCCCGGCGGAATTCGCCATCAGCAGGAGCCAGGCGGAGAGCACCCTGCCCATCATTCGCCCCGGGCTCCCCGCGCAAGTCCTTGCCCGCCGCCCGGACGTGCGCGCCGCTGAGCAAAACCTACGCGCCGCCAACGCCCGGATCGGGATCGCGGAAGCCGCCTTCTATCCCAATTTCAACCTTCTCGCCTCCGGTGGGTTTGAATCCATCGACGTCGCCCGCTTCCTCGACTGGGAGAACCGGGTGCTTTCCCTAGGAGCGGGCATCACCGCGCCGCTTTTCGATGGAGGCACCAACAAGGCCAACGAAAAAGCAGCCCGCAGCCGCTACGACGAGGCACTCGCCGCCTACCGCCAAGCTCTTCTCATCGCCCTCCGCGAGGTCGAGGACGCGCTGGTCGATCTCAAGGGACTTGCCTCCTCGCGCAAGGCCCTCGAAAACGCCCTCAAAAGCTCCGAAGAAACCCGCGACCTCGCCCAGGAACGCTACAAAAAAGGTCTCACCAGCTACTTTGAGGTGGTCGATTCCGAGCGCGGCGTCCTCGTCATCCAGCTCGCCCTCAGCAAGATCCACGCCGAACAGCGCATCACCCTCGCCGCCCTCGCCAAAGCCCTCGGCGGAGGCTGGAGTGGAAAATAAAACGCAACCGGCACACCAATCGGGCACCCGCCCATGGGATTCCCCCAACAACGCCTTCTGCCTGAAAACCCTTTAAGGTAAGTAAACAACCTTTCCTTGGACATTCTTCTGCAAAAACGTGCGTGATTCTTCCCCATTCGGCGAAAAATTGGCAAATTTCGAAAGATTTCCCGTTGACACCCGCAAACTGGCTCCCTAGTTTCCCCACCCCTTCGCACAACCTCTGTGATCGAAGTCATTTTTATACAAGCACATGAAGACGTTTTCCGCCAAGCCGCATGAAGTCGAGCGCAAATGGTATGTCATCGACGCCAAGGGCAAGGTCCTCGGTCAAGTCGCTGTTGAGGCAGCACGCCTGCTCCGTGGCAAGCACAAGCCAATTTTCACCTCCCACGTCGATACCGGCGATTTTGTGGTTGTCATCAATGCCGACCAAGTCGTGCTGACTGGCACCAAGGAGACCTCCAAGATTTACAGCCGCTTCTCCGGCTATGTCGGTGGCCAGAAGGTCGAGACTCCACGCATTGTGCGCGAGCGTCGCCCGATCCTCCTCGTCGAGCGCGCTGTCTGGGGAATGCTTCCCAAAACCCGCCTCGGACGGGCCCAGTTCGGCAAGCTCAAGGTCTACGCCGGTGAGTCCCACCCGCACGATGCCCAAGCCCCTACCGCCCACACGGTTCGCTAATTCACCGACCGTAACAGCACTCAATTTTTCCGAAAAATGACCGCCACCACTACTCAAAGCGCCACAGGCCGCCGCAAAACCGCCGTCGCCCGCGTCTGGATGACCGAAGGCACCGGCCAGATCGTCATCAACTCACGCAGCTTCGAAGAATACCTTCCGACGATCGAGCTGCAGAACCACGTGCTTGCTCCTTTTCTCGCGCTCTCGCTCTCGAACAAGTTCGACCTGAACATCGTCGTCAAGGGCGGTGGCAAGCAATCCCAAGCGATTGCGATCCGCCACGCGATTTCCCGTTCGCTCACCCAAGTGGATCCTGAGAACCGCAAGGTGATCAAGCCACTCGGTTTCCTCACCCGTGACCCGCGGATGAAAGAACGGAAGAAGCCAGGTCAGCCAGGTGCTCGCGCACGCTTCCAGTTCTCCAAGCGTTAATCCGCCTCACGGGAACTCCCCAATCTCACAAATCCGCACTTCTCAAGAGGTGCGGATTTTTTGTGGCATGATGCATCAGGCAGAAATCCCCCACACATCTCCGCAACAGCTCAAGCCCCCGCCCTCTTCGGATTCGCGCGCACCTCGAATCCGCAGTCGCACCGCCTCCTCTCGAAGTTCGATGGGCTTGGATATGAATGATTGGCGCAAGATCTGACTGCTGAACACTTCGCAGGCTTGACTCACTGGGTGAATGACGCGGCCACAACATTCAGATGAATGATGCATTCATTCCTCATTGCTCCTGAGAGACTGCCTTGAAAACTTGAAACTCGCCGCTCAGCAAGAAGAGAAGAGTTTTCTAACCACAGATGATTTCCTCGAATTTCAAGACAGCCTCGTAGAGCAGGCCGACCACCAAAGCGCCGGATAGCCATCCGCCAAGTAGCCCCGAAAAGCGGCGGAACTCCGATTCGCCCTGGCGCATGTTAGGCCGATGGAAAAGCGCGCAGCTCTCCCTCATCGGCACCCCATGGACTTCGGCGGTTGGGAGACCGCCGCTCCTTGGGAGGCCTTGGTCTGGTTTTCACCATTCCTGGAGCCTCCCAAGGTGGTTTTGGTAAATCATCCCTTAGACCTTGCCGTAAAGCGGGCCGTAATTGGCACAGGCACGGAAGTCCGCACCTTCCAAATCCGCAGTCCCGAATGCGGTCCATGCGCTGGGCCGGAATACCCGCTCTTCGGCGATGTTGTGCATGTAAACAGGGATACGGAGCATGGATGCCAGGGTGAGATAAAGGTGCCCGACGTGACCATAAGTCATCACGCAATGATTGGCTCCCCAGTGGTTCATCACCTCATAGGCGCTGGTAAACGCACCCTTGCCGGTGAGGATGGGCGCGAACCAGGTCGTCGGCCAGGTGGGATTGGTCCTTTGGTCAAGCGCGTCGTGCACCTCGTCCGGGAGATCAACCGTATAGCCTTCCGCCACTTGAAGCGCCGGGCCTAGTCCATCGACCAGATTCAGGCGGATCATGGTGGCAGGCATGCCTCCACGCGTGCGGTAACGGGTGCTGAGACCTCCACCGGGGAAATACTCGGTGATCGACGGGTGCCACGTGGTGGCCTTCAGGCATTTTTCCACTTCCGCATCGGAGATTTCCCAGAACGGTTTCATCGCGGGCTTGCCATCGATTTCCTGTTCTCCCGTTCCATCGAGGGCGGCGGGACCGGAGTTAATAAGATGGAGGATCCCATCCTCCACCAGCGGGTGGCTGAAGGATTTACCACTGGCGTTCTTGATCGCATCGGTGCTCCAGTAGGTCCGGAGGTCGGCGAAGATTTGTGCGGTGTTGGTCAGGAGATGGCCGAAAAGCATACCAGCTCCGTTGAGGGCGTCGTTTTCGGTAGCGACGATGTAGGGAGCGCGTTTGCCATTCCAGTCGAAGGAGGTGTTGAGAATGGCTTCGAGGAAGTCGCCATTCGGGAAATGGTCGGTCCATTGGCGTTGGCCTTGGAATCCGGAGACGATGGCATTGTGGCCGTGCGCTTGTTCACCGAGTCCCATTTCCTTGAGCTTGGGATTGCCCACCATGAGGTCGCGGGCGATGAGGGCCATCTTGACGCTGTCCTCCCATTCCTTGTCGATCTGCTCTCTGGACCGCGTGGTGCCCGGCGAGTTGTAGTCCTTTCCTTCCGGGCAATTCTCCTTCACCCAGGCAAGGGCTTTTTCATACTCCGCCTGGTCGTATTGACCCTTGGCCATGCGACCGACGAACTCGGTCATGTCGATGGCTTCGACCCTCATGCCGAGCCACTTTTCCCACATCGCGGTATCGACCACAGAACCGGCGATGCCCATGGAGGTCCCCCCCATCGAGAGATAACTCTTGCCGCGCATGAGCGCGACGGCCAGTCCGCACTGGACGAATGACAGGAGCTTGTGGCGGACGTCGGCAGGGATTTCCGTGTCGGTGGCGGATTGCACATCCTTGCCATAGATGCCAAATGCGGGGAGCCCTTTCTGGGTGTGGCCTGCAAGCACGGCGGCGAGGTAAACCGCGCCGGGGCGCTCGGTGCCGTTGAAGCCCCAGACTGCCTTGGGCAGGTGCGGATCCATGTCCATGGTCTCGGAACCGTAGCACCAACAAGGCGTCACCGTGAGGGAGACACCGACGTTGGAGGTTTTGAATTTTTCAGCACAATCGGCAGCTTCCCGCACCCCGCCGATGCAGGTGTCCGCGATGACGCATTGCACGGGTGTGCCATCGGGGTAGCGGAGTTCCGCTGCGATCAAGGCGGCTACGGCCTGGGCCTGCTGCATGGTACGCTCTTCAAGGGACTCGCGAACACCGCCGAGGCGGCCATCGATGGCTGGCCGGATGCCGATTTTTGGATAAACTGTCGTTTTCATGGTTGAATGGTTTGTGTTGGGCTTCGGCCAATCCTTGATTGCCTTGATGACTTTGTCAGCTGGTTTTTCACGAAATCTCAAATCAAGCGTGCCTTCGGCTCAGGACACCTAACGACATGTCTATTCTACGAATGTATGCATATTTTTGCCTTGATTTGAAACCCATTTTTGGGCGAGGCTCCCGCGCATGAGAAACGAGCTAACAGCGAGCTCCTACCTTTCCCACGACTGTGAATCGTCGCGCTTGTTCTTTCTGGATACGGAGGAAATGGAGGACTTCGGCGTGGTTTTCGGCGGTTTCGAGCGCTGTGCCGGGGATTACGAAATCAATCGATCCGAAGTGCCTTGGTTCGTGCTGGAATGGGTAAGTCACGGCTCGGGATTTCTGGAACTGGGCGGGACGGACGCGGATCTGGTGCCCGGGAGTTTCTACGTGTATGGGCCAGCGATGCCGCATCGGATTGCCAGCTCGGCGGACCACCCGCTGCGCAAGTATTTCGTCGCCTTCAGAGGTGCTGAGGTCGAGGCCTTTCTCTTACGGTTCGCGATGACGGCCGGGACGATTGCGCGCAGTTCCAAGAGCGAGCCCGTCCGGAGCATCTTTGAGATGCTCATCGACCGAGGGATCCGCAAGTCGCCCCTGGCAGCCCCCCTTTGTGCAACGATCACCCGGCAACTGCTGCTGATGTGCCGGGATGACGCGACCGGACCAGTGAGCACGGACACAGTGGCACACCATACATTTTCGCGGGCGAAGCAGTTCATGGAGGAGCATTTTCTCGCCTTCAATTCGCTGGAAGCGGTAGCCAAAGCCTGCAAAATCGACGCGCCGTATCTTTGCCGGTTGTTTTCCCAATTTCATGACGAGAGTCCGTATCAATATCTGACCCGGCTGCGAATGGGCCGGGCATCTGAGCTTCTTTTGGAAAACGGTGCCTCGGTGAAATCAGTCGCCGCGGAGCTTGGATTCAAGGATCCATTTCACTTTTCCCGGGTTTTCAAATCCGTCGCCCATGTGCCGCCATCCCGCTTTCGGCAGTCGATGCATGGTCAATGGGGAACCTGAATCCGAAGGGTTTTTGGGGGTCAAAATGGAGATTTTCGAGGGTTGATCGGGCATTCGGAAGCGTGTTGGCGAATTTTAGCCTTGGAGCAATCCGTTTGAGTTTCTACGGTCCGCCCGGCGCAAGCCACTATCCATGGCCCAAAAAGACTTCACCATCCTCAATAAGCTCGGCATCCACGCTCGTCCTGCGGCCCAATTCGTAAAGACGGCCAACCGCTTTCAGTCTGACATCTTCGTTGAAAAGGACGGCGAAGAGGTGGATGGAAAAAGCATCATGGGCTTGATGATGCTTGCAGCCGGTAACGGCTCGGTCATTTCCGTTAGCGCGGATGGAGTGGATGCGGAGGCAGCGCTTGCTGCGCTCGGAGACCTGATCACCCGCAAGTTCGAGGAAGAATGAGCCGCCGCGTTTGCGGTTTTTCCAAGATCCGGCTTCGCTGACGCCGCATTTTGAATCGGGAGAGCTGTTTCCTGAGATTTCGATCAACCAGGTGCACGGTCACTTCCGCTGGCAAAAAAACCACGGGCACCGGATCCCTGTTCCGTTGCCCGTGGGCCCTTTGGGGGGCTGTTGTGCGATCCCTTACGCAGGCGATCATGCCACAAACCGGCCACATCACCATACCGCCATCACGTCAGGAAAGTCTGCCACCTCCAGCCTTCCCCCTTGAACATGGCGCAAGTGGCGCGCATGCTCGGCGGTGATGTCTGCACGTGAAGCCGCTCTCGATCTCGCCCGCCGCCTTGGAGACGCCGGTTTCAAAGCGCTTTTCGCGGGAGGATGCGTCCGTGACCGCTTGTTAAACCGTGAGGCCAAGGACTACGACATCGCCACCTCGGCCACCCCGCAGGAAGTGGTGCGGCTTTTCCCCGGAGCCAATGAAGTCGGCGCGCACTTCGGGGTGGTCATCGCAAAGTCCCACGGCCACCCGATCGAAATCGCCACCTTCCGCACCGACGGCAGCTACAAGGACGGCAGACGACCCGACTCGGTCACGTTCTCAACCCCCGAAGAAGATGCCCGCCGGCGGGATTTCACCGTGAACGGGCTATTCGAGGCCCCCCTAACAGGAGAGGTGATCGACTTTGTCGGTGGAGTCGCTGATTTGAAAGCGGGCGTTCTGCGGGCGATCGGAAATCCAAAGGAGCGGTTTCAAGAAGACGGGCTGCGCTTGTTGCGGGCACTGCGCTTTTCAACAACGCTGGGATTTGAAATCGAGGCGCAAACCTACGCAGCGATTCATGAATGCGCCGACCTGTTGACAAAAATCTCACCTGAGAGAATCCGGGATGAATTTTCAAAAATACTCCTTTCCCCAGCCCGCCGCACCGGAATCGAAATGCTCGTGGAGACCGGTTTGATGAAGCATGTCGTGCCCGAGTTTCTGGCAACGATCGGCTGCGAACAACCCCCGGAGTGGCATCCGGAAGGAGACGTCTACACCCACACCTGCATCATGCTGGAAATGCTGGAACCGGAAGCGCCGTTAGAACTATGCCTGGCCGTGCTGCTGCACGACATCGCCAAGCCCCCCTGCCAGACCTTCGACGAACAGGCACGACGCATCCGCTTCAACGGCCACGACGCCATGGGCGCGGAAATGGCGGATGGAATCCTCCGCCGCTTGCGATACCCGAACGATCTCACGGCGGCGGTGGTGCCCATGGTCGCCCGTCACATGCAGTTCATGAATGTGAAACAAATGCGCACCGCAAAGCTCAAACGCTTCATGGCCGAACCTCATTTCGACCAGGAAATGGAACTCCACCGCGTGGATTGCACTTCATCAAATGGCTTCACAGACAACTACGAGTTCCTCCAAGCCAAGAGGCTGGAATTCGCCGCAGAACCTCTGATCCCCCCCCCGCTCGTGAGCGGACGGGACTTGATCCAGCTCGGCCTCAAACCGGGCCCGCGATTCAAAGAAATCCTGGAAGCCATCGAAACCGAACAACTCGAACGACGAATCCTTGATCGTGAGCCCGCCCTAGCCTATCTTAAAATTCTCGCCGCTGAAACTTCCACATGATCTGCGCAGTTTCCGCCAAAATCAGCGGTGCGAACCAACGATTTCCCAAGCAGCCTTTCTCGCCATGAATTCCACCATCCCCGTCGAACATTCCGATCCCATCAACGCCTCGATCCTCGCGATTTCCGAGGACCTCATCGCGGGGTTCCAGCGTTACCCGTTCCAAGTCATCGCCGAGAAATCAGGGCTCCCGCTCGACACGGTGATCGAGCGCATCCGCGCGATGCTTGCCGCCGGCGTGATCCGCCGCGTCCGCCAAACCTTGCTCTCCACCAAGCTGGCCCACGGCGCACTGGTGGCGTGGAAGGTGCCTGAGGACAGACTCAACTCCACCTTCGACTTCATGTCGAAGGAAGACCCGTTTTCCGGACACGTAGTCATCCGCTCGACCGACACCCAGGTTTCCGGATCCGGGTATCGCTTGTGGACCACCCTCAAGGTGCCCGTCGGCGAGTCGCTCGATTTTCATGCCACCGCCCTCTTGCGAGCCACCGGCGCCACCGAGTATCTGCTCATGCCAGCCAACGGCGTGTTCGCCCTTGGAGTCGGACACACCCGCCGCAAAATCCTCGAACCCGGTGACAAATCGGATGAACCCGCAGTCATGATGACCACCGCGGCGGTCGATCTGGATGCCGAGGAATGGGATGTCCTGCTCGCGCTCAAGGAAGAACTTACCATCGATGAAATCTGCGAAAACCCATGGCAGAACCGGGCCGCCATCGCCGGAGTCACCCTGGAACGTTTTTGCGAGGTCGCAGAAACCCTCAACTCCAAAAAAGTGATCGGACGCTTCTCCACCTTTCTCGAACACGTCAAGCCGTCCGCCACCGGCGAGCGCGTGACCCGCTTCAACGGACTCTTCCACTGGGCGGTCCCCAAAGGACGTGAAATCGAAGCCGGCGGCGAGGTCGGACGCCACTTTTGCATGACCCACGCCTATTGGCGGGAAGGCGGCCCCCAGTTCGGCAATGTCAACATCATGGGAGTCATGCACGGCACTGAAAAACCACGGGTTCTCGAGCACAAGGCCGCCATCGACCGCCACCTCGCTTCCGTTGGTATTCCGGTCTCCTATACCAACGTCTTCTGGGGCGGCCGCTCTGAAATCAAACCTTCCGAGATTTCCCCCAAAATCTACCATCGCTGGCATCACGAACATCGCTGAAATCGAGACGAGATTTTTTCAAGCCACTCAAGATTTGGGTATCTCTGAGGGCCAAAACATGATCAACTTTCCCTAATCCATGCAAGCAACCCTTTTACCGCCTCGGAATCCTGCATTTTGCGCTCCCATCACCTCGAACCGAGATCTCGGAACCTGTCTGATCGCCAACATTCCGATGAAGGAACTGCTCTCTGCGGATCTTCGCCAGGCGGGCTTGCAGATCGTCGAACCCGAAGACGCCGGCGAACACACCCTTCGAATTCCGATTGATAACTGGATCGATGTCAACGCGCTGATGACCCTGGGAAGCAATCAGCTCAGCACCCGTCTGGTCGATCTCAGCGGCAACATCCTCGCGTGGAAAGGCGCACTCCACCCAGAAGACTGCACGGATAAAATCGTCACCGACGCGAACTGCTTTGCCGTAGTCTATCCATGGGATCTCCTGAGGATGAACGAGGAGGCTCTCGCCCTGATGGATGAAACCTCACTGCTGGGCGAAGTCAGCCCGCTGGCCTCCTTGAGCGGCTTCGTCCGCCTCGCCAAAGGCTCACGCGTCCTCCCCGGCACCGTTATCGAAGGCCCCGTCGTCATCGGACCTAACAGCCAAATCGGACCAAATGCATACATCCGCGGAGCCACCAGTATCGGCGCAAACTGCTATATTGGAAATGGCGCGGAAGTAAAAAACTCCATCATCTACAACAACACCTACGTCTCCCGCCATTGTTACGTCGGAGACTCCATCATCGGCACCCACGTCACCCTAGGCGCGGGAACCTGCACCGAAAACCACCGCCATGACGGTCGCCACCACATCTCGATGATCCAGGGCACCGCCGTGAATACAGGCCGTCTCAAGCTCGGTGCCATCCTCGGCGATGGCGTCCGCACCGGCGTCAACACCTCCATCGAGGCGGGTGTCAAAATCGGCATCGCCCGCACCACCCGCGCCGGCAGCTACATCGGCAAGGACCTTCTGTGACCAAATCGTCACACGGGATGATTTCTTTCACCGGCAATCCGCCCGTTTACTTGACGAAGCAATGCACCGAATTCTGATTGTAGAGGACGAACAAGACATCGCCGATCTCATTGGCTACAATCTCCAGCGGGCGGGATTTGAGGTCATCAAAGCTCACGACGGACTCGTTGGAACAGAGCTCGCACTTCGCGAACGCCCCGACTTGATTCTGCTCGACCTGATGCTCCCGGGACGGGACGGATACGCGGTATTCCGCGAACTCCGCCGCGACCCTCGCACCGTCAACACGCCCGTCATCATGTTGACCGCACGCGCCCAGACCGAGGACCGCATCCAAGGCCTCGAAGCCGGCGCGGATGACTACCTCACCAAGCCCTTCAGCCCGAAAGAACTCATGCTCCGGGTCCAGGCGATCCTCAAACGCGCGGAAGCCCCGCCCGGAGCCGTTGACTTCACCTACGGCCCTTTTCGGTTCGATAAAAACTCACTCAAATTCTACCTCAACAACGAGCCTACCGAACTGACATCCACCGAATTCAAGCTTCTCCTCTTCCTCTGCGAGCGCCCCGGAAAAGCACAGGATCGTAACGACCTTCTCCGCACCGTCTGGGGTTACAGCGACGCGACCCACAGCCGAACGCTCGACACCCACATGAAACGCCTGAGACAAAAGCTTGGCACCTACGGAACCCTCGTGGAAACTGTCCGGGGGGTCGGATATTGCGTCTCCCAAGCCGATGCATGATCACCGAAATCTCAATCCTCGCTACTCTAGCAGCTCTCACCGCCCTCGCCATCCTCGCCTACCGCAACCGGGGCAACCGCAGGGACTCTCAAGCACAAGTTGACTCCTGGAAACTCCGCCTTGAACTCGATCTTCAAAAAGCACGCGATGAACGAAACCTCCTGCTCGATGCTCTCGGCGACGCATT
>CALMKO010000047.1 GCA_937867415.1 uncultured Verrucomicrobiota bacterium
ATCTACACAGAGTAGATCGTCGGCAGCGTCAGATGTGTATAAGAGACAGATCCCTCTTCAGGAGTCAGGGGAAGCCCGCATGAGCGAAGCGGAGTGAAACGGAGCGCAGCGATCAGGGCGCGGGCGACAGGCTTGTCCCCGTCCAAAAGAAATGTGGAAAAACTAAAAGCCTACGGACTTGAGTCACTGAAACAGCAACCTCATGTCCAAAGCAGGAAGCCCAATTTCCTCCATTCTAAATCCATTTCGCGACGGCTTCCCGCACGCGTGCCTGCTTGTCAGGCGGCAAGTTCGTGGAAAACTCGATCAGGATTTGGCCAGCGGAGCCGATCCCAAGGTTCATTTTCTCGAATGCCGTAATCAAGGAATCGTCATGAGTCTCCAGCCATGTATCAGGGACTTCTGCGATGGAATCGAAGATTGCGGCTTGAAGGGGCGGCTGGCTGCAAAGAAAACCGATCGAGCAATGTCTGATGGCAGCCCCCAGCAGGCGAGCGCGCGCTGCGGGTGTGAAGCCGCGGACCTCAGCCACCGCCAGTGATGGAGCGGCGGTCACGCAAATCGCAAGTTCCTTTTCGCTCAATCGGTCAAATGCGTGACAGAGCGCGGCCTCTGGATTGCTTGCTAACAATTGAGGGCGCCGGCCTGGTGGGATGTCTTCGATGCAAAATGCCACCGCAGCGGCTGGAGATCTGCGCATGCAATAGTTTCGTTGATCGGGGAACAGCTCTTTTTTCCACCTCGCCAGCGCCGAAAAGGGAGCAGCTTTGATGCATCGAGCAAACTCCGGACCGATCGGCTTGCCGGGCATGAAGCGATAGTAGTTCTCGACGTGATGGACATTCCAGAATTCGAGCTGGGCATCCAGAATCGACCTCGCCCATGAGGGCAGACTGTTGTCGGCGAACAGCAAGGTCAGGTCATTCTCCAGAATCTCAATTCGGTTGCTTGAATCAGGGCCACTCCACGCAGGCCATGGTAGGGCGCGGATGCCGTCGTCGACGAATTTCTTAATCCCTGAGGCGATCGGAATGATTTTCAAATCGGTGCCAATGATAAAATATCGCCATAATCCCGAATCTCCCGCATGCCGGGATTCCAGAGTTTCGATCATAACGCCCGGGATCACCCGGGTGATGAGTAGTTTGGATTCGCCGGCCCCGAAAGTTTTTCCTGGATGAACAGTGATCGCCCCGGTTGCGGAACGGAAGAGGGAATTGATGAGGGGCGGGGTTTGTGAACCTGTGGTATCGGATTCGATGATGAGGATCAGGGACTCGGACGCTGGGTCGTGGATGAGGTGGTGTTGTGGAATTTGAAGGAGCATGGGGTGATTGTGGGTGTGGGTTTAGATGAGCGAACCGATGTAGCGGCGGAGTTCCTTGGAAAGCCTTGTGCCAAGGCGGGTTTGAAGTTCGAGCAATTCGTCACCGGAGAAGACAATTCCCATGGTGGACGCCAGACTGCGAAAAAGAATCCCGAAGCTGTGATGGTGGCTGCGATGCCAGATCCTGGGGAAGTTCGTCAGCGAATTTCTTACTTCATCCGCAAATCCTTGGTCATGGCGGCTCCAGTCGGCAAAGAATGAAGCGGGGTAAGCTCTTGCGAGGAGGATGGCGTGACGCCTGCCCTCGGTAAAATGACGTAAGTTGAAAGCCGTCATCCCATCCGCACTGGAAGCAATTTCAAGTTCGAGTTCGGTGAGCCAGTCGAGGTAGTGATTGAGAACATACGTGGCATGCTTCCGGACAAGTCCCGCGCGGTCGGCGCGGGAGATCCGTTCGAACGCGTAATGAACGGCCGCGTCGGGGTTTCTTGCGATGCAATCCTGTAGCAATTCCTCGCCCAGTGAGTTTTTGAACTCCGCGAGTGCCCGCGCCGGATCCCATCGAGCTAGTCGAGGAATCTCCGCTTCGACTATCAAGTGGGGAACGATGCGGAAATAGAAAGAAGGATCGTCCTTGCGCCACGCATTCAGTGCAGTGTTGATCCGTGATTGGAGCCATGCCGGATGGCGTGCAGATAGAAGCAGGCGCAAATCTTCCTCGCGCATATTCATGCGTGTTGCGTCATGGGTGATATACTCATTCCGAGAGTCTTCCACGTTACTGATTTCCTCCAGATGGATGGAAGTAATCTGGACTGGTTCAAAGGTGGCTGAGACCTCGAAAAACGAGACGGCCTCGACTCGGCCCCCGCCGCATTTCCAGCGGATCGCGACGGCATCACCGCGCCGGACATGGACGATGACGACTGACAGACCGTTTCCTTGGTGGCTCAGCAGCAATCCGTCGGGCTGCCAATCGTTGTCGTTTCCACCGGTCGGCCGCCTGAAGATTGCGGACTCGGAAATGATGTTAGGATGCGGGATTTGAATTTCGAAGGCGATGCGGGCTATGTCGCGACCGGTTTTTCGAATACAGCAATTGGTTGTTTGTGATGTTCTCTTCACTGTGGTTCTAGCAGTTTAGGATTTCTGCACAACCGGAGGGGGCTGAACTGGGCGCTGAGGCGAAAGCCTCGCGCCAAGAAGGCCCACCTAAGACACCCAGAAGAATCAGGAACCTTCGGGTTCTTGATTGTTACCGTTTTCCGGGTCGATCAGAAACTTGAGCTTCTCTTTGTCCAAGGCGAAAATGACGGTGTAAGACCGGTCCCCTTCGGTCATGACGCAAATCACGATCGTTGTTTCTCCAATCACGACATCATATTGCGAAAGGATTCCCTCGTCGGATTCAATGGCCTTGAGGTTTTGATCCGCGTCATACGGATCGACGCAGCCGAAATCTCCCGACTGGTGTCGCCGGAGCAGACGTTGGACTTCAATTCCAAGGTGCTCGATTTGGGGCTCTATCAGAATGGTTCCAAGTGAAAACAAGCTTTGCTTCGTGATGTAGGAAAACATGTGATAGATGATTTCAAAGTTGGTTTGCGATGAATTTGAATAGACCCGGAAGGTGCTCTTGCGGCAGTGAACTCATCAGGATATTGAGAAGTTTTTGGCACGTTTTGATTCGGCCATGGCGCTCTAGTACGCGAAACAACTTGGAGAAGTCACCGTTATAGACCTCGATCCATTCAACTGGATACCGACGGAAAGAAGTTGCGATTTCCGCAGGGAGTCGGCTGATGTTTCCGCTTTTGAATAGTTGGAAGGGGAGAACGCAGGTCTCGGCGAGAATTTTCGCGTGAAGGGCTGGTGGAAACTGTTTCCGGATCACGAAGGCCTCAAACGGTTCGAACCGCACGCAGCGCATCAGCAGGTCCACGGGAATGCGCTTGCCTTGATGCTTGAGCAGGAGACCGGGGTAATCACGAATCGCCCTTTTGAACTGGGTCGAGGGTATGTGATCGAAAGCATGTATGACCGCAGTCGCGAGGGCGCGACGAATGCAACGGCGAGTTTGAAGTTGCGTCAGTTTGGGTTGAAGGAATCGGAGCGCAGCGCTTGGGGCGATTTTAACAACCCGCCGGATCTCCGTATCCTGAATTTCGGATGGGACGAGATGATAGAGCTTCGAAGGGTGGTTCGTCCGCCATTTTCTTTTCTGGCGTTCGAGGATCGGAAGCATCCACCTGGGATGATTGGAATCGGAAAAGAACTCGCGCAATGAGTCGTCGCACTCGGATGGTTGCTCCAGCGGGCGATAGAGACCGACTTGTAAACAGATTTCAGCATAGGCGAGGCCCCGTCCTTTAACGGCGATTTCCATCAATCGAAATCCCCGCCCGACCTTGTAATGAGTCCATACGGTCGATGTTTCGCCTATCGTTCTTTTTCCGAGTGAGATCAGGTCGCCCGCCCTAACGATCAGAAAAAGCAGACTTGGATTGATTCGATCATGTCCGAGCAGCGCACCTCTCCGGATTGCAGGCTCACCGTGATCGTCGATCAAGTATCGAACCGCGACAGGCCGTGTGGGTGGTCCAGGGGTTGGCTTCTGTTCTACGAGGAGACGCGCGGTGCCATCCTTCAGCCGTTGAACAGTGTAGCTGATGGGGTTTGTTTGGGTTTCTTCCGCCTTGGTTGTTGTGGGCATGGTGTGTTGTTTTGTGGGCATGGTTGGGGTGTAATCGCCGGCATGGGCGAAAGATGGGTTGAGGGCGCAGGAAGCGGGCACGATGGTGCTGCCGCTGTTCTGCGTCCGGATGTGCGCGCCGGGACATGGGCGCGGCTTTGAGTCACGCGGTATCGCGCGGAATATCAGGGGCGGGGTGGGGCCCTTCTAAACCGTGGAGCTTCTCAGCCTTCGAGAATCGTGTCGCGGATCGCGTTCCAGATTCTGACAGACTCCGGGTTGGCTTTGCCTGACTGGCAGGCGGGAGTGACTCCCGCGGACTTTAGAACTGTTTGGGCCACCGGGTCTCCGGATTCGAGTGCGACTGCTTCTGCGAGTTGGAGCAGCCCGCGGACGACGGCGGATTGGGAAACACCGCCCTTGCGCCCCACGGATAGGATTCGCGCCAACCGGTCTGCCTGCTCCTGACCCTCTAAACCGAGTGCGAACGTCACCCTTTTGCTAGATGCTGGTCGTTGATTCTTCTCGAAGTTCGGACCGCGGCCTGGAGTTCCGGAGGTATTGTTTTCGCTCACGGTCCGGACGATGGCGGCAATTTGTCGGTTTGGTCAATTTCTTGTTGCTCAAGTTATTGCCAGGCGGTAACGTAACTGCGCGGCGGTTGCCTATTTGGTGTCGCCGATCAACACAAACACATCCAATACCATGTCCAACCATCCCAATCCATTTGGCGGCAACGTTCGCAAAAATAAGAAACCAACGTCCCCAAAGCGTGCTTACAAGCACCTCCCACGGGGCATCTATCTTGTCGAACTTGACCCGAGCGTTGCGCAGGACCCGGCATTCCAAAAAGCCAATCCGCGCCTTGTTTCGGGGCTTCCGTCATTCTATTTCTACTGTGGCTCTTCAAGCCAACGACCCCGGGAGAGATTCATCGAACACGTTACAGGAGGAAAAAATGCTTCTCGCATCGCCCATCGCTACGGACGCGCTCTCCGGATGGATCTCGTGCCCGATGCTGGGAAGCAAATGCCCCGCGCGCAGGCGATCAAAGCGGAGGCGAGGCTTGCCCGCGAACTCCGTGCCAAGGGCTATGGAGTGTGGCAGGCTTGATCGGAATCAAGCGGCATTGCTGCCCGGATGGTCGTTGTTGAATCCAGGTGGGGATTCCAGCCAAACGTCACAACAATCACGGACCTTCTGGTGGGCGAAAAAACGGCTTCGCTGCACCTCCGGCTCGGCAACGGTGTGATACGTGACGAAGATGAAGTTTCCGATGTCGTGTCGGACGGGTTTGATCCGATCAATGTTGATCTCCGACCGGTTCAGCGTCGTGAGGATCGAAGAGATCTGAAGTTCAAGGCTGATAATTGTTTTTCTTCCTAGGTGGATTTTCTTTTTCATGGTGATTTTCCCTAGCACCCGAAAGCACGCGGACCGGAAACGGGAGCGGGCGTGGGTGGTTGTTCTCTCTCCAAGTTGGATCAGATCAAAGGTTCCCGAAGGTTTTGTTTAATCGGGCCGGGGGAAGGGCTTACCGGTGATTCCAGCAAAACCAGGAGCATGAGTTCCTCGAAAACTCGCATCCCGAGTCCTCCTTCGATCGCCCGCTGAATCATCGGCCCAGCCAAGCGATTCCATGTTTTGCGCATGCACTGCATGGGTAGTTCCTCCTCGATTCGGAGGGAAACGGTGTGGTAGTCGTCGGCGGTCATCGGCGGCAGCCAGCAGATGGCGTCGCGGAAACGCTGGCGCAGCTCCGGCTTCATCATTTCCAGGATCTGTTCCGCCCCCGGTGATCCAGTGGCCGGAGCGGCACCACCGAATCCGATTTTCCGCTTGGTTATTCCCGCCCATGCTTGCTGCCAGGCACCGCAGCCGAGGATGAAAACTTTATTCCTGAGCCGGGCGGAGAGCATGGTTCTGAGGTGATCGTCCGCTGTAGAACTGCAGTCGCATTCCCAAGGCTCGATGCCCGATTGGCCTGGCAGGCGTGCCGCCAGGGGGATGACGCCATCAAGCAGATCGTGGACTTCTAACTGAATGTGATCCAGCCAGGACGATGACGATGAGCCCGTGCCGCAACCGAGTTTGTCGCACTCGTCCAGTACGAGAATCCCGCCCGCCGAGCCATTGGAATCAAGCCACGAACAAATTTCAGAGAAGGTCCACGGCTCATTCCGAGCGGACATGATGACCCAAGTTGAGGTGTTGATGACCATGGTCGGAATGCCGAGCAGCTCGCCGATTTCACGGGCAATGTGGCTTTTGCCAGCGCCGCTGGGACCGACAAGCAAAGAGTGTGTGCGCGGGCGGACTGGAAAGGCGGCAATCGTGCCGCTGGTGGCAATCTTAGCGATGGGCAGAATCTGGCGTAGGACTTCTTCCTGCTGAGGTGATAGTATGGTGTTGTTGTGCTTCATGCCCTCGCGAATCCGCCGACGGCCGCCGCGCGCGAAAGCGCGCGGCGGAGCAAGGATCCAAGTTGGGAAATGCCCTTATGGTGTTGGCTTCTATCTTGCTAGATCGCGGGTGATTTTCGGCGTCCGGGATGTGTGTCGTGTCCACGATATCGGGAAAGATAACGGGAACTGCCTGCTTGTGCGGGTTCGGCAAAACGCCCTTAACCCAAGCGCCCCACGACATACTCCTGCCTTTAAATTTCAGCTTTCTCCAGCCGCTGCTTCCGCTCTTCCCAGTCCGGTAGGACGGCATCCAACATACGGAAGAAGGAAGCACTGTGGTTGGGGTGTTTGAGGTGGCAGAGTTCGTGAAGGATCACGTATTCCA
>CALMKO010000048.1 GCA_937867415.1 uncultured Verrucomicrobiota bacterium
CAGTAATCGTATTCCACCGCGTAGCCGGGCCGGAGGATTTCACATTTTTCCAAGCCTACGATGGAACGCAGGAACTCCAGCTGCACTTCATAAGGCAAGGAGGTCGAGACTCCGTTCACATAGTATTCCAGAGTATGCCGCCCTTCCGGCTCAAGGAAAACTTGGTGGCGTTCCTTCTCTGCAAAACGGACCACTTTGTCCTCGATGGAAGGGCAGTAGCGTGGACCGACGCCCTCGATGACTCCGCAATACATCGGCGACTGGTGAAGGTTTGCGGCGATTACTGCATGGGTTGCCGGGTTGGTGTAAGTGATCCAGCAAGGCAATTGTTCCACGTGGAACAATGGATCGGCCCAAGGATTCAGCGTGAAAAGATCGTTTGCGTCCTTGGTGAGGGTATCAGCGATAAAGCTGAACTTGGGCACCGGGGTATCGCCTTCCTGGCGTTCACAGCGTGAGAAATCGATCGAGCGGCCGTTGAGGCGGCAGGGAGTGCCGGTCTTAAAGCGCTCCACCGCGAAGCCAAGCCGCTTCAGGGCTTCGGAAACATTGGAAGTTGCGTCGCCCATCCGGCCCCCTTTCTCGTTTCGGAGACCCACATGCATGAGTCCACCCATGAAGGTTCCGGCACTGAGGATGACTGATTTTCCAGAAATTTCCATCCCAAGTGAAGTCACAATCCCGGAGATGTGGTCATCATTGAGGAGGAGATCCGCGACATTTCCCTGGTGGATTTCGATCCCTGGCATGGCCTCGAGTTCGCGCTTGATCCGGAATTGGTAGGCTTTTTTATCACACTGGGCACGGGGTGCGCGTACTGAGGGGCCCTTCGATGCGTTGAGCATCCGCCACTGGATGGCAGTTGCATCTGTGTTGATGCCCATGATTCCGCCGAGGGCATCGATTTCACGGACCATGTGACCTTTGGCGAGGCCGCCGATGGCTGGGTTACAGGACATCTGGCCGATGGTGTCCAAGTTCTGGGTCAGAATGGCCACTTCACAGCCAAGGCGGGCAGCGGCCATGGCGGCTTCCACACCGGCATGGCCCGCGCCGATCACAATTACATCGTAGAGCTTAGGGTATCGAAACATCGTAGGGGCGAAAGAATACTCGGTTTCCAACCACGCTCAAGCCCGATCCGATTCGTGTTCCACGTGGAACATTCTCACTCTGGCCGGTCGAGAATACCCGAGGACGCCCGAGGCAAGAGTTCATGCATGGCGAATACAAGTCGCTGGGATCGGTTGGCCAGGATGACGCTTGGCACCGCAAACTCGGCCAACACTTGACGACAAGCCCCACAAGGAGAAATGGGCACTTGGGTATCCGCCACGACAGCGACCGCATGAAAGTCACGAACCCCTGCGGCGATGGCAGCGCCCATGGCGACCCGCTCTGCGCAATTGGTCAGCCCATAGGAGATGTTCTCGACATTGCAGCCGAGAAAGATCCGGCCGTCAGCGGCAAGCAAAGCGGCACCGACCGCAAAATTTGAATATGGCGCATAGGCGGATTCCCGAGCCTGCCACGCTGCTTCTACCAATGCGTCCCAGTTCATACAAAAGCACTAGCGAAGCATTGGAAAAACAGGAATCAAAAACCTTGTTCCAGTCGTAATTTTGATCTAGCCGCGCCTCAAAAAATCAATAATCCTCGCGCTGTCATGAAACGTTATCTGCCCCTCACTCTCATCGTCGTGCTGTTTATCGCTTTCCGGTTCATTGGGGCCGCCTTGCCGGATTCGCAGCCGAACTTCCAGCCGCTTGCCGCGCTTTTCTTCTGCGGTGCTTTGCTTGCGCCAGGCTGGCGGGGGTTTGCGATTCCTTTCGGAATCTGGGCGATCACCTACCCGTTTGCGGTGGGTCCGGTCGGAAATCTCTCGATTCTTCTGACGACGATCCTCGGGCTGGTAGTCATGTTTTCCATGGGTCAATTATTCACCAAGAGCAAGCTATCGGTTCTGCTGCTTGGTTCCGTAGCCAGTGCACTTGCCTTCCACTTGATTACCAATGGGATCGCATGGCTGGGTGATCCGCTGTATGCCAAAAATCTGACAGGCATATGGCAATCACTCTGGACAGGCCCCACTGGCTCGGTGCTTCCAAGCTGGGTCTTCCTCCGGAATCTGGCCGCAGCCAACCTGCTTTTCACAGGGATTTTTGCTTGTGCACAGCTGAAGCTCCCTCAATTTTCACTTGCCACCCGTCGTCCGATTTTCTCCAAGTAAGAATCGCCTCCATTCAATCATTTCTCCAGCTTCCTTATGACCAGCGCCTGTTCATCCACCCTTGATTTCGCGGGTTCGCCCATCAACCAAGCACTTACTCCCGAGCGGAAGATCGAGCTCTACTCGCAGATGGTCCGCATCCGCCAGTTTGAGTCGACATCGCTGAAATATTACCAAGGCGGAAAAATGGGTGGCTTTCTGCACCTTTACATTGGTCAAGAGGCGGTAGCTGTGGGGACCATTTCCCTTGGAGGTGCTGACGATCATTTCATCACCGCGTATCGTGACCACGGGCATGCCCTCGCTGTGGGGATGGGGATGAATGAGTGTATGGCCGAGATGTATGGCAAGCAGACCGGATGCTCGAAAGGCAAAGGCGGCTCGATGCACTTCTTCGCTCCGGACAAGAATTTCTGGGGTGGTCATGGAATTGTAGGTGGCCAGACTCCACTCGGTCTAGGTCTTGCCTACGGGTTAAAGTATCTGGGTCGTGAAGGGTGTTGTTTGTGTTATCTGGGCGATGGCGCCATCAACCAGGGTGCGTTCCATGAATCGCTCAACATCGCTTCTTTGTTTGGTATTCCAGTGGTTTATGTCATCGAAAACAATGGATATTCCATGGGTACCTCTCAGGAACGCTCGTCTGCCTACAATGGTTGCCTCGCCCAGCGCGCGGAAGCCTATGCCATCGAATGGGATGTGATCGACGGATCAAATCTCTATGAAGTGCGCGCCAAGACGCACATCGCCATGGAACGTGCTCGGAAGGAGCATAAGCCGACGGTTTTGGAAATTGATACCTACCGTTACTACGGCCACAGTGTTGCCGATTCCAAACACAAAGGAGGTTACCGTACTCCTGAAGAGATTGAGAATTACAAGCAGAACCACGACCCTATTGCGGTTTTCAAGCGTTTACTTATGGCAGAAGGTGTCCTCACGGATGCGCTGGCAGATCAGATCAAAGCCGCCGCAAAAACAGAGGCAGCGGCAGCGGCGAAATTCGCAGACGAGTCCCCTACCCCGACGATCGCCGACATCAGCACCGACGTTTACTGGGAATCAGACCACCAGACACCCGCGTCCAAGATCGGCCACCATTTCTTTAACGATTGATCTGCCCCGATAATCCATTGTTCCGCAGAACCAATCATTCCAATTTACAAACTATGTCCCGCATTCTCACTTACCGCGAAGCTCTCCGTGAAGGTCTTGATGAAGAACTCGCCCGCGATCCCAATGTCGTGATCATGGGCGAAGAAGTCGCCCAGTATAATGGTGCCTATAAAGTTACCGAAGGCCTTTGGAACAAATGGGGCGATAAACGGATTGTTGATACTCCGATTTCTGAAGCTGGTTTCATCGGCATGGGAATCGGTGCATCCATGCTGGGAATACGGCCTGTTATGGAATTGATGTTCTGGTCGTTTCACTCGGTTGCATTCGACCAACTGGTGAGTAACGCTGCCTGCGTGCGTTACATGTCCGGCGGTTTGTGCAATTGTCCAATCGTCGTTCGTGGCCCGGCCAATGGTGGCACGGGTGTTGGCGCGACGCACTCGCACATTCCCGAAGGTTTATTCGCGGCTTTTCCTGGCTTGAAAGTTTGCGCTCCGGCAACTCCAGCAGATGCCAAAGGTTTGATCAAGGCAGCGATCCGCGACAATGACCCGGTTTACGTCATGGAGAATACGCTTCTTTATGGAAACACGGGCGAAGTTCCTGATCCTGCTGATGGAGACTTTGTGATTCCTTTGGGACTTGCAGACTTGAAGCGAGAGGGAGCGGATGTGTCCCTGATCGCTCACGGCCGTTCCGTGATCCATGCGCTGGCAGCGGCAGAGACTCTTCAAGCGGAGCACGGTATCAACTGCGAGGTTCTCGACCTCCGGTCTATCCGACCGCTTGATGTCGATGCGATTTTGAAAACTGTCAAAAAAACCAATCGTGTCGTTCTGGTTGACGAATCGAAACCATTCGGTGGCGTATCTGCCATGGTTGCCATGTTGATCCAGGAACACGCATTTGATGATCTGGACGCGCCGATCAAGCGTGTGTGTTCCATCGACGCGCCTGCGATTTATTCGCCACACATTGAGCATGAACAACTTCCGAATCCAAGAAGGATTGTGGACAAGGTTTTGACATTTGCTTGAAATCGTCATCCTACGAATGGTTTGCAGACTGAAAAATCTTCCTTGGAGAATTCCTCTTTTTGATTGCCAAGCTGACCATTCACCCTAGCTTGGAGGCCATGTTCTACCGTTACGCACCATTTGCCGCAGCTGCCGCTGTCACACTTGCACTTGCTTCCTGCTGCTGCATGTAATTGTTGATTCACTTATCATCCGCCACGACCCCATACCCCATGAAAAACCTCGTTCTTCTCGCAACTCTCATCGCTGTATCGCTCGGCTTTTCCTCCTGCTGTTCCATGTACGGCCTCACCGCAAACAAAGCAGGTTACCGCACGGAAACACGCCAGGTTAAAACCCGCGGCTACGACATCGTTACCGAAAGGGTTGTCACACCGGGAGATTCGAAAAGCGGCAAAGGTGGCATGGTGGAAATCATCGAAAAGAAAGTGCCCCGCTACAAGACCGTCACCAAAAAAGTCCGGATTCCTTGTGGTTCATGCACCCGTTTTTACTGCCCCAAAGATGACTGCTGCGGAACGACATCCGAGTCCACGCGCTTGATGGCAAGTGCCCAAGGCTCCGTAGGCAGCCCTAACATCGGGTTGATTCCAACGATGAAGCCCATCGCACCGTAATCCGAATCACTGCGTAATTTACAAGCGTGGAGGAGGCCTTGACTCCCCCACGCTTTTTTGTTTCCAAGTCCGTGCGAAAAAGGCTGGAAAACTGCTGATATCATACCACTCTCCACCCGACCTACCTCCAACTATTACCATGTCTGTGAATATCGAAATGCCAAAACTCTCGGATACCATGACCGAGGGCACCCTGATCAAGTGGCACAAACAAATCGGCGACGAAGTCGAGATTGGCGACATCCTCGCCGATATCGAAACGGACAAAGCGACCATGGAAATGGAATCTTTCGACGAAGGAACATTGACTGAGATTCTGATTCCAGAAGGGGGTCGTGCACCGATCGGGGCGATTCTTGCAGTTCTTGACGGCAACATGCCGGCTGCGGTCGCAGCGCCTGAGGCCAAGGCCCAGCCATCCTCGGCACCCGCTTCGGCAGCAGCAAGCCCGGCGGCAAGCCCCGTTCCGGCTGCCACCGCCACCCAGACACAGCCATCCGGTGAGCGTTTGAAAGTTTCTCCGCTCGCTCGTAAAATCGCGGCCGAACTTGGCGTCAATCTTGCGAACGTGGCAGGTTCAGGTCCTGCGGGCCGTATTGTCAAAAGCGATGTGCAAGGCGCCTCGACCGCTTCAACAAAAGCAAGTCCCGCGGCTTCCTCAGAAGCCAATGCAGCGGCTGGTCTTGCAGCCGCCATCAAATCCAAGGCCGCCGCATCCCCTACCCCAGCGCCAGCCCAAGCAATCGTGCCTGTCGCCAAAGAAGGAGACGAGCGGATCGAACTGAGCTCCATGCGCAAGATCATTGCATCCCGCTTGCTCACTTCCAAGACCACGATCCCTCATTTCTATCTGCATCTCGAAGTGGATGCCGCGCCGCTCATGGAAATCCGCAAGCAGGCAAACGCTCAAGCGGAAACCACCCACAAGAACAAGTATTCGCTCAACGACTTCATTCTCAAAGCAGTGATCAGCGCTGCGGAAGCCGTGCCGGCAGTCAACGCCTCGTTTGCCGGTGACCACATCGTGAAGTTCAAGCACGTCGGACTCTCCGTGGCGATCGCCGTGGAAGATGGCCTCGTCACTCCGGTGATCAAGCAAGCCGAAACCAAATCCATGCTCGAGATCTCCCGTGCAGTCAAAGACTTCGCCGTTCGTGCGAAGGACAAAAAACTCAAACCCGATGAGTTCGACGGCGGCACCATCACTGTTTCCAACTTGGGAGCCTGGGGGATCGAATCCTTCGATGCGATCGTCAATCCGCCACAAGCGGCAATCCTCTCGGTGGGAGCAGCCATTGAGAAGCCCGTTGTCAAAAACGGCCAGATCGTCCCAGGGATCCGCATGAACTTGGGCCTTTCCTGTGACCACCGCGTGATCGATGGCGCAGTGGGCGCCCAGTTCCTGGCAGAAATCAAAAAGCTCCTCGAACAACCCGCGCTGATGCTCTTCTAGGCGACTCGACAAGCCAGAAGCACTCAAGGTTCACAAGACCTCCCACAAGCCCTTCAGCGATCTGCTGAAGGGCTTATTTGTTTCAGGAGTCCAAGTTCAGCGTTCCAATCCATTCATTCTTGGAAACAAGCTGTTTCGCTCGCGACTCTTGATGATTTCTTTCTTTTTGAACCTATAAGATATTCTTCTTCATACTGTGAATAAGCTGCAGAAAGCTCTGTTCCACGGTTTCACCAAAGGGGTTCCACGGCAGGAATAAGTTGGGAAAAGCACCGAATCGTTTCCGAATGAGTGCCGATTTTCCGAGTGCTGCTTTGACTCCGCCCATTCATTCAGAGGTTATTCCCAGTCGATTCCGGGCTTGTTCCGTATTCTGAGCATGCTTGTAGCGGCGTCTCTATGA
>CALMKO010000049.1 GCA_937867415.1 uncultured Verrucomicrobiota bacterium
GATGAGCGGGATTTCACGACCGCAGGCTTCTTGGCCTGGGTGGGTGGCTTGGCAGCAATCTCGGCACTGGTCGCTTCCGCGACAGGTGTCACAGGCGCTGGAGCTGAGGTTTTGTCAGCAGTTTTTGTGGATGGTGAGGTTTTTTTGGCGGTTTCTTGAGGATCGATTTTTTTCAAAGGAGGCGATTTTTGGATGGGTGATTGAGACTTGGAAAGTGGCTTTTGGGGGAGAGTTTTGACGGCGGCTTGCTTGTTGACCGTCGGCGCGGGCTTCTTGGCTGGAGCTGCGGCTTTGACCCCTGGCTTTTTCTCGGCGGCGGTCGCCGGTTTTTTCTGGGGCGCCGGGGTCTTGGCGGGACGCTTGTCCTTCGCCGGAGACGCCAAATCCTTGGTAACTGGCTTTTTGCCGGCGACAGGCGTTGCTTTCTTCTGGATGGCTGCCGCCTTGACCAGTGGCTTCTTCTTCGCTGCCGCGACGGGCTTCGAGGGTTTCACAGCGGGTTTTGCCTTTCCTTTTTCAGGAACAGATTTTGGTTTTGTAGTCTTCGCGGCCATGGCGCAGAGATGGGAATGCGGTTGATAGATTGTCCTCTGAGCACCTGGGGGGGAGTCCAAACAAGCACAGTGAGCGCGGTGGGTTAGCCCGTTACTCACACTCCATCAAGCAGAAACTTCGCGCTTTGCGAAATAAGTGTTTCAGCAGGTTTTCCGCAGGAGGCTTGAAATGCGTCAATCGTTCCCTAAGGTGCGGGCCCGCCATGCAGCTCAGTGCCATCGTCGAAGCTCTTTTAATTGCCTCCCAGAATCCTCTTCCTTCCGAGGAAATCGCAAAGCTGGTCCGTGCCCGGGTGGCGGAAGCGGAAGATGTCCGCGCCCGGGAATCCGAGGAGGGCAAGGACGGCGCGCCGCTTCCCGCTTGGCTGTTGGACCTCGCCGCGACCTCTTCCGAGCGAGTCACCGCGGCGATCGCGGATCTGAATCAATCGTATCTCGATCATCAACGGGCCTTCACCATCATCGAGCGCCCGAAAGGCTGGAAGCTCTTCACCCGGCTTGAATACGGCGAGTTCGTCCGCCAGCTTTTCCCAGGGCGCAAGCCGGAGCGCATGAGCGGACCCGCCATGGAGACCCTGGCCATCATCGCTTACCGCCAACCCATCACCAAGGCGGCCATCGAGGCGGTGCGCGGCGTGGCCTGCGACGGGATGGTTCAAAAACTTCTCGATCGCGACCTGATTCGCATCGGCGGTCGCGCGGAGCTTCCCGGGCGGCCACTTCTCTATGAAACGACCGATCTCTTTTTCGAGCACTTCGGCATCCGTTCCATCGACGACCTTCCCAATGCGTCCGAACTTCGCAAGGTAAAGCTACCTGAACCCACGGAGCCGCCAGCGCCCGCCGCAGATGGCGAACAACAACTCGCGCTTGGCACTCCGGCCGCTGCTGCCGGCGATGAAGCCGCTTCCGACTCCTAACTTATCTCCGCTCCGTGAACCTTGACGATATCCGCAGCCAGATCGATATGATCGATCACGATCTGCTCCACCTCCTCGCCCGCCGTGCCGAACTTGTCCACCAAGTGGGCCTTGTTAAAAAACGCGACGGCTTGCAAATTTACGCACCCGAGCGGGAGGAGGCGCTCCTCCGCCGTCTCATTGGAATCAATGCCGGCCGCCTGCCCGAAAAATCCATCCGCGCGATTTACCGTGAAATCATGTCCGCGGCCCTGGCTTTGGAGGACGATCTCACCATCGCCTATCTCGGACCCGAAGGCACCTGGACCCATCAGGCGGCCATCAAGAAATTCGGCCACTCGGTCGGATATTCCGCGCAGGCGAATTTATCCGATGTGTTCGACCAAGTGGCGCGGCGCCAGGTGAGTTACGGAGTGGTGCCGATCGAAAACTCGACGGATGGTGCGGTGATCCACACCCTGGACTTGTTTGTGGACTCGCCGCTGCACATCTGCGCGCAGATCTTGCTCCGGATCGAGCACTGTCTGATGGCGGCGGTTCCGCGGCAGGAAATCAAGACCTTATACTCCCACCCGCAGGCCCTCGGGCAATGCAATCACTGGATTCTGCAGAATTTTCCCAAGGCGAACCGCGTCGAAGTCTCCTCAACCGCAAAAGCCGCACAAATCGCCGTGGAGAGGGCCTCGGAAGGGGCCGCGGCGATCGGGAGCTCCCTAACCGCTGAGATCTACGGGCTCAAGGTCATCGAGGAATCCATCCAGGACCGTGCGACCAATACCACGCGCTTTCTGGTGATCGGTGAGAAAACCTGCCCGCCCACCGGCAACGACCGCACATCCATCCTCTTTGCCATCCATGATCGACCCGGCTCGCTGGTCAAGGCGCTTCAGGCGTTTGATCAATTCCACATCAATATGTCGAAAATCGAGTCCCGGCCATCCAAACGCAAGGATTGGGAATACATCTTCTACGTGGATCTTGCCGGTCATTGCGAGGACCCAAAAGTCGCGGAGGCCCTTGCGGAGTTGGAAAATCACTGCTCACTCGTGAAGCTGCTCGGATCCTTCCCCGATGCGGGCGAGTGACGAAATGTCTTCGATTTGCGGCACGCTCCATGCTCAAGCACCCGCGGGTGAGGGGCTGCCGGATAAAAGTGAAAAACAATTCATTGCGAGCTAGCCTTTCCGAAATAACTTGGAATAGCATCTCGGCGCATGAATGGAACAGTGGAATTAATGATCGATGGCAAGCCGCTTGTGCTGCCGACCGTTGTAGGAACCGAGGGGGAAGTTGGCATCGACGTCAGCACCCTCCGCAGTAAGACCGGAGCGATCACGCTCGATCCCGCTTACGGAAATACCGGAGCCTGTAAGAGCTCGATTACCTTCATCGATGGCGAGAAGGGTGTCCTCCAATACCGCGGCTACAACATTGCCGAGCTCGCTGAAAAGAGCACTTTTGTCGAGACTGCCTACCTCATCATCTACGGGGAGCTTCCCACCTCCGTGCAACTCGCGGAGTTTTCTTCGATGCTGACCGAAAATGAGATGCTCCATGAGGGGATGAGGCATCATTTCGAAGGATTTCCACCCACGGCACACCCGATGGCGATTCTGTCGTCCATGATCAATGCCGCTTCCTCCTACCACCCGAATTTGATCTCCGCCCGTGAGGAGGGTTTTCCTTTCCACGCCGCGCGTTTGATTTCCCAGGTTCGCACCATCGCAGCCTTCTCCTATCGCAAAGCGCACGGGCTGCCGGTGATCTATCCCAAGACCACGCTGAAATACACCGCCAATTTCCTTCACATGATGTTTTCACATCCCGGTGAGGACTGCGAACTCAAGCCGGAGATTGTCCGGGCGCTCGACCTGATCTTCCTGCTCCATGCCGACCATGAGCAGAACTGCTCGACCTCCACGGTGCGGATGGTCGCCTCCAGCCGTGCCAATCTTTTTGCCTCCGCCTCCGCGGGCGTCTGTGCGCTGTGGGGCCCGCTTCACGGCGGTGCCAACCAGGCGGTCCTTGAAATGCTCGAGGAAATCCACAAGGAGGGGGATGATGGAACCAAGTTCCTCACCGCCGTCAAAAACAAGACCGGCAATCGCAAGCTGATGGGCTTCGGCCACCGGGTTTACAAGAATTTCGACCCGCGTGCTCTGATCATCAAGGAACAGTGTGACAAGGTCCTCGCCCAGCTTCACGTCTCGGACCCTTTGCTCGACATTGCGAAAAAGTTAGAGGAAATCGCCCTCAACGACGAGTATTTCGTCGCTCGCAAACTCTATCCGAACGTGGATTTCTACAGCGGCATCATCATGCGTGCCATCGGCATCCCCATGGACATGTTCACCGTCTTGTTTGCGATTGGCCGGATGCCCGGCTGGGTGGCGAACTACAAGGAAGTCATGGACGACGCCGACAGCCGGATCTCAAGGCCCCGCCAGATTTACACGGGTGCCACGCTCCGCACCTACAAGCCGCTCAGCGAGCGCGCTTGAGCGAGGCCGGATCACGGCTTGGTCACCGTAGGAACGCGCCGGCTCAAAACCTGCCTCCACAGCAGGAAGACGATCCAGCAGGTCAATGCGGTGACGAGCGTGTGACTCAGGAAATGCGCCCCCCTGAGCATTTGGTAGATCCCCATCGAGCTTCCTGCAAGAAGCCCGATGCTGATTCCTGCGGCCACTTGGCGGCGCGTGCGCCCGAGGCTCGCGAGACTCAGCAGCGCGAAGCCGCCGCTGGCGTGTCCCGCTGGGAACCCCCGTCCACGGCGAGCGGGTCTCGTCCCCGGGGCCGGATTTTCCAACACTTTCAGGTAGGATTGTTCGCCGTTATAGCGGGTCAGCTCATAGGGGCAGTGCACGTTGGTAGTCGCCTTACCCAGGGCGATGAGCGACGGGGCGGTGATGAGCGTCGCCACCACCACCCATAGATCCACCCGCCGGAGTTGCCCGCCGGTGAGGCGCTCGAAGAATCTAACGGGAAGCAGGCAGAGGATTATGAGCCCGATCCCCAATGCGGTGATCAAGGCTTTGATTCCGGAGTAGAAGACGAGATGCGGGATTCTCATCTCCTTGGTCACAAGCCATGTGCCCGTGTCGAAGTGGTAGAAATTGTCCTGAAGTGTTAGGTCGAGGTTCGAGTTTTCGAAAATCAGGAAAGTGACGGCCAACACGATGATGGCGGGGATCAGCGTTCGATTCATGGATTCCTCCTAGGGGGATGGATTAGCGGTTCGCGACAGGTGTTAGGTTGGCGGCGCTTTTTCTCAGTTTGCCGGATTTGAATAGCCAGGATGCGCTTTGGTAATAAGTGACGGCTTCTTCAAGGATTCGAGGGTTTTCCTCAGCCAGGAGTGTAAGTTTTCCGTTGTGAGGATCGCAGGAATAAACCGCACTCTGACGTTTGGGCTTGAGAATCACCAGCGAGTCATCTTTCAGGAGGGCGATCTTTTGATAGTTGCTAATGAATGTCCGGCCCTCAAGCGACTGGTTGCCCTCGGCGAGGAGGTCGTTTCCAAAACCAAGGGTGTCGGTGCTCCAGTTGAGAAGCCCGAAGACCGTTGGCATGATGTCGATCTGGCTACTCAAGCGGGTGATTTTCCGGGCTTTGAGCAACGTGGGATTGTAGATCATGGCGGGGATATGAAACTTGGTGACGTCCAGATCACTTTTTCCCGCGCTGCTGGCGCAGTGGTCGGCGGAAAACACAAAGAGTGTGTTGTTGAACCATGGCCTCTTCGATGCATCCTCAAGCAGTTTCCCCACCGCCCAGTCTGAGTATTTCACGGCGGCCCGGCGTCCGCCGGTATGGGATGGCAGATCGATCTTGCCACTTGGGAAGTCGTAGGGTCGGTGATTGCTGGTGGTCATACAAAAATAGTGAAAGGGAGTGCCGCTCGCATAGGCCTTGTCTGCCTCTGAAAGGGTCTTGTTGAATAGATCCTCATCGCAGGCACCCCAGGAGGTCTTGAAAGTGACGTCCTCCTGCTGCCATGCTTTCACATCCATGATGCGGCAACCGGAACTCGAAAAGAAGCGGTTCATATAGTCGAACTTGCCGTCTCCACCGTAGAAGAATCCGCAGTCATAGCCCCGTTTGAGAAAGGGGCTGAAGGTCGTGACGAGGTCCTTGCCTTCGGGCCGGTAGATGATCGCCTGCCCGGGAGTGGGGGGAAGGTTCAGCGTGATGGCTTCCATCCCCCGGACGGTGCGGGTCCCTGTGGCATAGAGGTTTTCAAAGAACACCGATTGCCCGGCGATGCGGTCGAGGTTCGGCGTGATTCCGCGGTGATTGCCCGCGTAGGTCATGAAGTCGGCACTCATGCTTTCCATGCAAATCAGGATCACATTCCATTTTTTCTCCGGCCCCGATTTCAGGGTGGATCGTTGCAAGTCATCCATCCGGGCTGAACTCGCAACCTCGTTGGGGGTGACAAGTCGTTGTTTTGCCTGAAGGAGCATTTTTTCCTGCGGCATTCTCAGATACCACTCGTCGAAGTTGAGCTCCATGTTCCTGCCCGCTGCGAAGAATGACCAACAGCCGTTTTTAGCAAGTTCCAGATGATATTGGTTGGTGAAGTTGGCCAGCGAGGATTGGCTCACTGTCAGAAAGACGGCCGTCGGAATGACCAGGCCGAGGATTGCTGGGATGATCCGTCCGCGAATGCCACAAGGGTGCTCGTGCGCCCATGCGAGCACCTTCATCCGATGCAAGCTCCAGACGATTCCTGCGGCCACCAGACCTATGGCGGTCAGGATCAAGCCCATGGGATAGGATTCGAAGATGTTTCCCAGCACTTCCTGAGTGAAAATCAGATAGTCCACCGCGATGAAGTTGAAGCGCGCGCCGAACTCATCCCAGAAAAACCATTCTGAACAGGTGATGAAAACAAGCAGGCTCACGAAAACCGTCATCAAGCCGATGATCACATGGCGCCCGGTCCGAGAATTCAAAAAACGAGTTGGCAGCACAAGCCCCAGAACCAGCCACAAGGAGGCTGCGAAAATTCCTGCGGCGAAATCAAAGCTCATTCCGCAGACAAAACTCCCTAACAGTGAAGCGTCCCATGAAACGTCGTTCACGGATTTGAAGGCAAGCAATAAGCGGGAAAGAAACGATATTGTCAGAAAGAGTCCGAAGGCGATGATGGCAAGACGGGTGGATGGCGGGCGAAGAATGGAGCGCATGAATGGTTGTTAGAATTGAGGATTCCGAGGCTTGATTCCGAGCACCGTAAGCACGGAATGAATCATGAACGCGGAAACCGCAGCTCCGCCCAACACCACGCTGGCGACGGGTAGAGAATACTGAATGCGTTTCACAGGTGCATCCCAGCATACCGAACATGAGAATTCGGTGAGAGTCGGTCCGTTCGCAGGATCAGGCCCTTTGCCAAAAGGAATTACCAAAACGCAAAAACTTCAAGGAGCGGCGATTCGGAGTTCGCCGCCGATGGCCACACGAGGCATTCCGAAGCGCGGAAACTATTTTTGGCAAAGGGTCAAAATGAACTCGATCCAGCCATCGGCCGGTTTGCGGGCGAGCAGCGTCGCGTTCATCGCGGTTGCAGCTTCGCGGCTCAAGGTCAGGCCGATCCCGAGATGGGACGCCGCGTCATGGCGAGAAGTGTCGGCACGGAACAGGGGCTCGAACAAACGGGCGGTGTCTTCAGGAACGGTTGCCGCGGCGTTGGCGATGATGATTTTCACCAGTCCGTCGCGGACTTCTGTTTTGATCCTGATTTCCCCGCCGGGATTCGTATAGCAGACCGCATTGTCGAGGAGGTTGTTGAAAATGATCCGCGCCAAGGCCTCATCGGCCTGCGCTGAGACTGGCGTGCTGTGGAAATCATCGATCAACGTGAGGTCTCGTTGCTCGATAGCTGCCGAGAACGAGGACAAGCAATCCTGCAGAAGCTGCGTAAGATTCACCTGAGCCAGTGTTACCGGCGTGTTTTTCTGGCCGACACGTGCAAGGGCGGTCAGGCGCTTGACCAATTCCCCGAGCTCGACCGCGGTTCGCTGGCAGGTGAGCAATTGGTTCGCATACTCGACTGCGGTGCGTGACTGTGAGAGTGCCAGGTCGGTCACGGCACGCAGCCCGGCTATGGGAGTCCGCAGCTCGTGAGCGGCATGGCGGATGAAGTCCCGCTCGCGGATTCGGGCACCCGCAACCCGCCCTAGCAATACGTCAAAACTCTCAGCGACTCCTTTCAACTCGCAGGGGAGCGAGTCGGGCATTTCAAGCGGTGAATCGAGCTCTTGCTCGGAGCGGTTTTTCATTTGATGGGCCAGGGCGTCGATCGGCAGTAGTGAAATGCGGATCACTCGGGAAACGAGCAGGTGGATGATGCCAAGCGTCAGCAGCGTTCCAATCCCAAGGATCCAACGCACCCGGTTCAATACGCGGTGAATGGGCTTTGCATCCCGTGCTACGACCAGAATGTGGGGCTGGGTCTTGGGATCCACGAGTTTCTTCTCAGCCGCGTGTTCCAGATCTTCCGGGGCGTTGTACGGGTAGATGCGGATACCGATGGCGCGTGCGTGGTGATGGTTTCTAGGCAGGGTGATGTCCTTTAGAATCGGTGTCGTCCCTTCTCCGCAAAACCTGGGCAAGTGGAAGAGTTGTAGTCCGGGTGAGCGGGTTGTCTCTCCGGTGGTCTCATTCCAAAACTGAAACAACCCGTCATCGATCAGGGCGCGATTCGTTCCCTGGCCTTCCTGCCATTCGAAAATGATTCTGCCGTTTTCCAATTCCACCTGATTGGAAAGCAGGGCTGCCGTCTGGGAGATGGCGGTGTCCAGCTCATGGTAAAGTCCGTGGCGGACGGTTAGATAGATCCATGTGGAAAGGGCTAACAGCAAAAGCCCGGTGCAGACACCGATCCGTACCAAGAGCGAGCGTCGTATGGAATGGGGTTTGGTCATGGGGAAGTATCCAGAATGTAGCCTTGGCCGCGGCGGGTGTGAATCAACTCAGGCGCGTCGTCGTGATTGAGTTTTTTCCGCAAATAGCCGATGTAAACGTCCACGATGTTGCTGGTACCGCCGGATTCATCTTCAAAGATGTGGGTCCAGATGTCAGCGCGTGAGACCAGTTCTCCTGTGCGGAACATCAGGTATTCCAGCAGCTTGTATTCCAGGGGGGAGAGTTCCAACACTCGATCCCCCCTTTTGGCGGTGCGGCGGATGGGATCGATTTCGAGATCGGCGACTCGCAAGCAGGGGTTCTTTTTCAAATAAGTGCGTCTCAAAAGCGCGCGGACCCTTGCAAGCAGTTCTGCCAGCGGGAAGGGCTTGGTCAGGTAGTCATCCGCTCCTGCGTTCAGCGCCTGTAAACGATCTTCAAGGGCATCCCTTGCGCTGATCACCAGGATGTGGATGGAATTGTCCTTGGCGCGCAGCCGCCTGAGGATTTCCATGCCATCCATCTTGGGAAGCATCAGATCGAGCAGAATGAGGTCGTGAATGTTGCCTTCCGCCGCCCACAGCCCTTCGTCGCCCGTTGAGCTGGTATCCACGATATAGTCGGCTTCCTCCAGGTATTGGCGGATCGTGTTGCGCAAAGGCGCGTTGTCTTCGATGATGAGAATGCGCATGATCTCGCCCGAAGTCAGTGGAGGCCATTCGCCTGAATGCCAAGGCGAATCCGTCGCCCGGCTCCAATTGCCGCAGGAAAACAACGGGCTTGGTAATTCTTCTCGTTCGCGCTATCGCTTGCCTGCTGTGATGAAACGGACCTTCACCAACCCTTGGCCCCATGAGGTGCATCAGGTGGTGGATATTCTCCGGTGGAAGATGAAATTGGGACCGGCGGAGTCGCCGATCCTGCCCGATGCGCCGCAAACGCCGGCGGTCTGCCTGCCGCTCGTGCCGGCTCACATCGCCGAGCCTCCAGATGCTGGCTGGCGGGTCACCTGGCTTGGGCACGCCTCGTTCCTGCTCCAGGGCGCAGGTGCTTCGATCCTGGTCGATCCGGTGTTCTCGGACTACTGCGCGCCCTTGCCGCTTCCCGGTCTCAAGCGCAAGGTCCCCGCTCCATGTAAAGTCGCGGATCTCCCGGGAATCGATGCGGTGCTGCTCACTCACGGGCACTACGATCATCTGGATCTGCCGACCTTGCGGGAAATCGGAATCCACACGCCGGTCTGGATTGCGGAGGGCCACGCGCCCTGGCTCACGCGGCAGGGATTTACCAAGGTGCGTGAGCTTGCCTGGCACTCATCCGCCGAAATCTCACCGGGGGTGAAAGCGACCTCCACTCCTGCGCAGCATTTCACCGCAAGATCGCTCATGGACCGGAATCGCGGGCATTGGTGCGGTTGGCTGCTTGAGGGGGCTGGATGTAAAATCTGGCACGCGGGCGACAGCGGATACTGTCCGGCTTTCCTCGACATCGGCGAACGCTACGGACCGCTTGATCTTGGCATGATCCCGATCGGGGCTTATCAACCGCGCCGGATCATGCGGGCCATGCACATGAACCCTGCAGAAGCCGTGCAGGCATTCAAAGACACGCGCTGCCGCCAAGCGGTCGCGATGCATTGGGGGACTTTCCAACTCACGGATGAACCCATGGGCGAGCCTCCGCTTTTACTGGCAAGGGCGCTGAATGATGAATGCTTTGAAAATGATCGGTTCGTGGCAGCCGCCATCGGGCATCCGCTTTTGATTCAGGCATCGGCGGCACCTGTCTGAGCCAGCGTCAGAAAAGTAACCAACCCGTCAGAAATGGAAAGGGAAGTTGCGGTGGGCCGCTCGTTCGGTAATATCGTCTTCAGAGCAGATGAAATCAATCACCACCCTCGCCATCATTAGTGCGCTCTCCGGAGTTGTCGCACAAGCCGCCACCGTCGAGGTGGATTCCACGCGCAGCCGCATTCAGGTCGATGCCAAGGCGACCGGGCATGCCTTCTCGGGCGAGTTGAAAAAATACACGATCAAGATGGCAGGCGATCCCACCACCGCCAAGCCCACCGACTTGGATCTTTCCTGGGACTTCAACGACCTGAAAACGGCCGATGACAAGCGTGATGCGGAAATGATCAAATGGCTGGGTGGTGGAAAACCCAAGGGCTCCTTCTCGTTCTCAAAATCCTGGGAAGAGACCACCGACGGGGGCAATGCCATGGGTACGCTGACCATCAACAAGGTGCCTAAGGCGGTCTCATTCCCCTACACGGTAAAGCGCGACGGGGACTGGGTCACCATCGACGGTAAGGTATCCCTCGACTACCAAAACTTCAGCCTCCCGATCATCCGTTCCATGGCCGTGATGACCGTGGATCCCAAGCTGGTGATCCGCTTCCACATCGTCG
>CALMKO010000050.1 GCA_937867415.1 uncultured Verrucomicrobiota bacterium
GACAGGGACGTTCCCCCCAATTCCCCCCGTCCCCCCATGAAAATGAACATGCCGCTTGTGGCGGTCATCGTCGCTGGAGTTCCAGCCCTGTCCAGTGCGTTCACGCTCGATGCCACGGGTTACACCGGTGGTGCCGGGCTCTCGCTCGATCCAGGATCCGTTCAGGTTGCCGGTTACGGTGAGCTGATACTTGAAGCCGTTGGGAACGCCGCCTTGGTGGTGAACTCAGCCTTTGAGAACGATCATGGATTCAGAGGTCCATCACTGGGTTTCGATCAGAATGAGTCCATCAAGATTACCTTCAGCGGGCTGGAGCCTCTTGCTGTTGGTGGCGACCTTGGTGATCTCTCGGCCAGTGGAAGCCGCGTCGTTCAAAAGGATCTGTCCGCTCCCGCCTTCACGGTGACGTCGAATGGAGCGGGAGATGGCGCAGGTCCTCAGGCGACTCGTGCGAATACCGAACGTGTTCCCGAGCTTGGCTCGGCGATACTGGGTCTGATGGGAACCGCAGTTCTAGCATTCCGCCGCCGCCGTTAGGCAGCGGTCGGTGAATCCCCCAACCGAAAGGCGCGCTTCCCACCGGGGAGTGCGCCTTTCCTTGTCTGAGGCGTCACGGCTTGAGGGGGAAACATGCCCATCGTCCCGCCCCCCTTGTCGAGGAGGGCCGGACCATGGGCGGACGTTGGAAGTGCTGTCCGAGGTGGTCGGGAGCCTTGCAACGGGTGCATTCTTGTCGCGCCCGGATCATTCCGCGATTGGAAAATCCCCTGGCGATTCCAGCGGCCCGGCCGCCCGGGGTGGCTGGATTTGGCGCATGGGTGTGGTCCCGCCCGGCTGCTCCGTAAAGTCAGAAACCCGGGAAAGGCCGTAGCTGGGAATTCCCAAGGTTTTGAGTTGCCCCGGCGCTGGGCTTTGGTAGTTTGCCAGCAGTTGGACTAGGAAAGGTGATGAGTGCTCTACTTGAACATCCTGTGCTTGTCTTGAATCGGTATTGGCAACCGATTCACACCTGCTCCGTCCGCAGGTCGCTGCACCTGCTTTGCCTGGGCCATGCGCAGGTCGTGCAAGTGGATGGCGAGGAGCGCTTCAACTGCCATGATCTCTCGTCCTGGATCGGCTACTCTATCGACAGCACGGATGCGGAAATGATCCATGCTGCGAGGATCGCGATCCGCGTTCCTAAAATCATCGTCCTGGCGGTGTATGACCGGCTGCCGCGGCTTGAGGTGAAGTTCACCCGCCGCAATGTTTTCCTGCGTGACAAGTTCACCTGCCAATATTGCATCAAGACCCTGCCGGAGACCCAGTTGAACCTCGATCATGTGACTCCCCGCGACAAGGGCGGGCGGACGACTTGGGAGAACATCGTGACCTCCTGCTTCCGTTGCAATACCCGCAAGGGAAACAAGCTTCCGCATGAGGCAAACATGTATCCACAGATCAAGCCCTTCGCCCCGCGCTGGCGGCCGCTTTTCGGAATGCATGAAAACGGGCTGGCGGATGAAAGCTGGAGCCATTTCCTGCATCAGGAACGCCCGGAGAAACGCCGCTCCGCCTAGGACGCCGCAGCCTCGCGGAGCGCCTCAAGCTCTTCCCAACGGCTGTAGAGACGGGCGGCCTTGGCCTTGGCGGCATCCAGCTTTTCAACCAGCGCGGGGATTTCCTCGAAGCGCTTGGCGTGGAGTTCCGGATCGTGCAACTGCGCTTCGATGGCTTCCGCTTCCTGCTCCACCGCAAGAATGGCCGTTTCCATGCCTTCAAGTTCGTTTTTCTCGGCAAAGGTGAGCTTGCGGCCTTTTTGGGCGGCGGGAGTGGCGAGCACGGCTTTTTGCCGGGCTGCCGCATCCCGCGCGGCCGCCTGCGCCTGGATCCGCTGCGCGGCCTCACGCGCCTGCCGCTTCTCCAGATAATACGAATAATTCCCCGTCTGGACGGTGACCCCGTCATCCTCGAAGGCGATGATCTGATCGCAAATCCGATCCAGGAAATACCGATCATGGGAAACCACGATCACCGAGCCGTCGAACACTGCGAGAGCCTCTTCTAACATCCTCAGGGAGGGCAGATCCAGGTCATTGGTCGGCTCGTCGAGCACGATGACGTTGCCACCGTTTTTGAGCACCTTGGCCAACATCAGCCGCGCGCGCTCACCACCTGATAGAAGATCGACCCGCTCGTTGATCCGCTTGTCATCGAAGAGAAAGCGCCGCAGGTAACTCCGCGCGCCGAGCGATTGATTTCCGAACATCAGCTTCTCGTTGCCATCGGAAATCTCATCGAGCAGCGAGCCCGTGCCGTCGAGCACCATCCGCGTCTGGTCGATGTAGTTCACCTTGACGCGCTTGCCGGTGATGGCGCTTCCCTCGCTGGGTTCCAAGTGCCCGAGACAGAGTTTGAGCAAGGTCGTCTTGCCGACGCCGTTGCGCCCGACGATGCCGGTGCACTGCCCGGGACGCAGGCTTAATGTTAGATTGCGGAATAACCAGCGCGGGGATTTCTCCGAACCGACATTCACCCCGGCACCTTCGAGCTCGACGACGATGTTGCCGAGGTCCGGCGGTGGTGGAATGAGCAGATCCATCTCACGTTCCTCGGGCGGGGCTTCCATGCCTTCGATTTCGTAGAACTTGTCGAGCCGGGTCCGTTGTTTGGTGCCCCGCGCCTTGACGCCGGAGCGCACCCATTCGAGTTCCTCGCGCAAGAACCGCTGCCGCCGCCGCTCCGTCTGGCTGGCGATTTGCTGGCGGATGGCCTTGGACTCAAGAAAGGCGGTATAGTTGCCCGGGTGGGAAAAGGCCCGGCCTTGATCGATTTCAATGATCCGCGTGGCGATGACATCGAGGAAATAGCGATCATGGGTGACGAAGATCACCGCACCGGGGAAACCTTTTAAATAATCCTCCAGCCAGCGGATGGACTCGGCGTCGAGATGGTTGGTAGGCTCGTCTAACAAGAGTAGGTCCGGCTGGCAGGCAAGCGCGCGGCAAAGGGCGACCCGGCGCTTCTCCCCGCCGGAGAGAGGCCCGACCTTGGCATCCAGCGGTGGCGTCCCGAGCGCGGTGGATGCCGCCTTGATGCGGGCTTCGAGGTTCCAGCCGTCGGCGTGATCGATGAGGTGGAGCAGGTCGTTGAGCTCGGTGTCACTGCCCTCGCCATTTTCATAACGGCGGATGGCTTCGACGATGTCCGCAGCACCGAGGGCGATGTTTTCCTGGACCGTGAGTTCCGAGTCGAGCTCGAACTCCTGGGGCAAGTAACCGACGCGGAGGGCGCGGCGGAGTGAGATTTCACCGGAGTCCGCCATTTGCTCGCCCGTGAGGATCTTGAGCAGTGAGGTCTTGCCGCACCCGTTGCGCCCGACCATGCCGGTTTTTTCCCCGGCGGAAACCGCGAGGGTGACTCCATCCAACAGGGTTTGATAACCATAAGTGAGTCGGATTTCGTTGGCAGAGAGAAGGGCGGACATGAGGCGGCGCGGATGTTGCCCATCCTGCGGCAAAGGTCCATCGCGGATGTGGACGGGGCGGAAATTAGCGCTTCCGTGGAAGCGGAGAACCGCCGGGGCGGCACTCGTCGGTTCTCGCCCTGAAAAAGCCCCGCCAGCCGCTCCCGGCAGGATGTGCCGACTTGCCGGAGATTCAAAGTGTGGGTGAACTGCGGCGATGCGGAATTGGCGAGGGCTCCTGGACACCCGGAAAATTCGCTGCTTTGCCAACTCGGACGATCCCTCACCGAACGCAAAACCCATCTGCAAAGCTTGTGTTTTTTAAAAAATCACCTTGACCCAACAGGGTTCATTTGCTCCATTTCGTCCAGGCAAATTGAGATTGAGTCTCAATACCTTTGAAATAAAAATGACACGAGGGTAGCAGCGAGAGATGATTCGAGTGCGCCTTTTTCCGATTTGAATTACTGTTCTCCCATTCCCCTGAAAAGCGTCCATGAATGCCATCCTTTACTCCCTGAATATTGGAACCCTCGCCACATGGCTGAGTGTGACCGGATTTGGTACGGTGGCGGGGCTGATTCCCGTTTGGCACCCGGAACCTCAGAAGGCGCAGCTTCTTGACGCGCTTCCGGTTTCTCATGATTTCACCCTGGGTGACGAGGAGTCTGGTAGTCCGTCGCCGTTACCCGCGCCCGCTCCAGATGCGGGCAGTCCCGCAAGCGAGCTTCCCGCGCCGCCGGACTTGCCCGAGCTAGCGGAGTCCGCACCCCTTCCAGAGATTCCGTCTCTGCCGCCGGCTGCGGAGTCTGCGGCACCCTCCATGGTTTCCCCGAAGCCCGTTGCCCGCCCGCAGGGGCCCGCCAACCCAGGCAGGCCGGTTGCCACGCGCTCCACGCCCCGATCCGGCAACGGTGCGGTGGGCCCAGCCAGCGGAGGCTCGGTGAATTCCTCGGGCTCGGCGAACAGCATGTCCAATGCGGCCCGCCTCGCAGCCGGGCGCATGAGGCCGCCCAATTATCCATCACACGCCCGTCTTAACAACCAGACCGGCACCGTGCTCGTCGAGTTCACGGTGGACGCCTCCGGCAAAGTCATTTCCGCCTACGCGAAATCATCATCAAGCTGGCCACTGCTCGATAACGAGGCCGTGCGCACCGTCCGCAGCTGGAAGTTTCCCCCCGGCGGGATCATGAAGCTCCAGCGCCCGATCGTTTTCAGACTCAACTAACATCACCGTGCTTTCCAACATCGTCATTGAGACCTTCATCGAAGGCGGCTGGGTCATGTGGCCCATTCTCGCCACCTTTTTTCTCGCTCTCTGCGTCGTGCTCGACCGCTCTGTCTGGTGGCTGCGCCTGCAGTCGACCTGTCATGCCGCAGCCCAAGAACAGGCGCGTGTCGCCATCGGCACCGGTGACTTCACCAGCGCTTGGAAACTCTGTGAAAACACCACCGATCCCTATCTCCACAATCTGGCCGAAGGCATGACCCATGCCCACACCTCCATGCTCGCCGCCATGCAGCTGCACGCCACCCGCTTGATCGAGAAGTCCGAGGCGCGCATGTGGGTGCTCAGCACGCTCATCACCCTTGCGCCTCTGTTAGGCTTGTTCGGCACGGTCGTCGGGATCATGGGTTCTTTCTCGTTCATCGGCGACGAGCAACTCGCCGCCAGCAAGGTTTCCGGCGGCATCGGTGAGGCCCTCATCGCCACCGCCGCCGGCATCGCCATCGCCATTCTCTGCCTGCTGCCCTATAACTTTTTCCGGAAGCGGGTTTCTGTCCTCAGGGGTTCCTTCGAGCGCTGGATCAATCATTCCGAGCTGCTTGTGAAATCCGCCAAGGAGCACGGGCATGATCTGGAAATCTTCGCCGCGAATCACGCCAAACACTGATGCCCGTCCAACTCCATAGCCCATCTGACGAAGAAGGTGACGAGGCCCGGATCGAGATCATCCCGCTCATCGACATCATGTTTTTCCTGTTGGCGGCTTTCATGTTGGTCAGTCTCAGCATGACCCAGCTCCACCGCGTGCCCATCGCCCTTCCTGACGCATCCACCGGCATCGCCGAGTCCAAGACCCCGCCCTTTCAAATCGCCGTGGATGCTAATGGAGTGACCACCTGGGACAGTAAAATCGTCACCCTCTCGGAAATCACCGCCCGCCTCAAAGCCGAGGCCAAGCCCGATGAAACCCGCGTCCTCATCGCCGCAGACGCCGAGGCCCGCCACAAGCAAGTCCTCGGCGTGCTCAATGCCGTGCGTGATGCGGGAATCGAAAAGGTCAGCTTCGAATCGAAAAACCCCAATCCCTGAAGCGTGAAAATCCGCGTCCTTCCCATTCTCAATGCCATTGGCTGTCTCGTGCTCACCGGCGTGGTCACGAGCCAGTGGTTCAGAGAGCGGGACACCGACCAAAAACTGCTTGCGGTCAAAAAAAGCCTGGCCGCCGCCAAGGACTTCTCGGCGGCGGAGACCAAGCGTGCCACCACTTTGGAGCGCGATATCGCGGTGCTCAAGGAATCCATCGAGGCGACCCAGAACTCCGCCGAGGAAGCCGCCCGTGCCGCTGCCGAAAAGGCGACCCATGCCACGGGCCTTGAAACGGAAATCGCCGCCGCCCGCGAGCAGGTGAAAACCTGGGAGGCTGCCCTCGCCGAGCGCGACGCCAAGCTCCGTTCCCTCAACGACGAGCTGACCGCCACCCGCCAACGCCTCGATGCCGCCATCGCCAAGCTCAAAGCCGCCGGGGCCCGTTAGATTTTTAGCGTTTTCATCCCGGGGGCAGGGAAGCTAGCCTGGTGTCATCATGAGTGCCGACTTGCTCCGAGCAGCCATCCGCGACGTCGTGGACTTCCCCCAACCCGGAATCGTCTTCAAAGACATCACTCCGGTCCTCGCCGACGGTCATCTTTTCCGGGAATCGATTTCCCTGCTTTGCAAGACCACCGGCGGCGCGAAGATTGACAAGGTCGTGGGCATCGATGCCCGTGGATTCATCTTTGCCGCAGCCGTGGCCGACCGCCTCGGAGCCGGATTCGTGCCGGTGAGGAAAAAGGGCAAGCTCCCATGGAAAACCCGCCAAACCGCCTACTCGCTCGAATACGGGCAGTCCATCGTCGAGCTCCACGAAGACGCGGTGAAACCCGGCGAGTCGGTTTTGGTGGTGGATGATCTGTTAGCCACCGGCGGGACCGCCGCTGCGGCGGTAAAGTTGTTAGACGAGCTTGGGGCGAACATCGTGAGGATCTCGGTCCTTATCGAGCTCGCGTTCCTCAACGGCCGCAGCAAGCTTGGGGCGCATCCGGTGAGCGCGATTCTGACTTACTGACGAGCCATGATGACTTGGGTGACAGGATGGACCTTGTTGACGGCA
>CALMKO010000051.1 GCA_937867415.1 uncultured Verrucomicrobiota bacterium
GCCCGCAAGCGGAAGAAATGCCCAAGAAGGGCCGGAACGTCCCACCTTGGGCTCCTCCTTCCTCTCCCCATTCACATGCGGTTTGCGTCAAAACCGCGCCAGCAACAGTCGCCGAGCTAACGCTCGCGCACCATCTTCACGACTTTCGCGGCCACCGCATCAGCATGAAGACGCTCGCCCCAAATTGCGGCAATCCGAAGAGGATCACGCTCCCCATTTGCCCATGCCGTCAGTTCCGCATCGATCGCAAAAACATGTGCTTGCGGATCATGGTCCTCCGTCAGCGTTCCAGAATTCTCGGAAACAAACCATTCGAAACTTGCCATCGAAACCGAGCGCTCCGCCACCACTGAACAGCCAGAGCAAAGCGCTTCTGCCGCAGCGATTCCAAAACTCTCGAAGGCGGAAGGGCTGTAAAATACCTGGGATGCGGCAAGAACCTCAGCGAGTTCGCCACGATCCAAACGTCCCTGGATTTGAACCCGCTCACGCTGTTGTTCGGGCAAATCATCATGCCAGTCGAGCAGGCTTGGTGCTGGGGATCCTACAATCACCACCACAAGCTCTTGATCTTTTAAAAGCAGTGAGCCAATCGCCTCGATCAGCAACCAGGGGCGCTTTTGCACGATATCGTTCCATCGACCCACGCACACGATCTGCCGCCGCTTGATTCCTCCATCAAAGCGAAACTGGGACTCGACCGCATGGGGGATCACTCGAATCCGCTCTTCTAAATCCGCCCCGCCATAGATCCGGCAAAGCCTCTTGTAGTGCACTGCGGCCTTCGGTGAGACGCATGCAATCACGTCGCTATGTTTCAAGTGTGCCGCCCGCAGCGGATCGGTGAGTAGAAGGCCGATGCTGAGACCACGCATGCTAAGTTGAAAAAAACGCCACCAAGCACCGAGCCCACGACCTTGCCCAGCTAGAATCCACTGTTCCGCAAACCAATCGCGAACGCCAGCCAATGGGCTGACTAGTCCACCGTTGTCCTGGTTGAGGACCAAAAAAATTCCTGCATCGTGAATCGCTCGTGCAACCTTGCGGAACCGTGGCCTGCCCCACGCATACAGCACCACCCCATTGAGCTCTTGCGCGCGCCACCATTTTGCCGATTCCAAATTTGAGAATTCCGTCCGGATCAAATCCGCTTCATCTTCAGGTGCAGTCGGCCCGGGCATCACCGCCCGACTTTCAATACCCATTGCCTGGAATCCCCGGCACAGCAAGCCGCTATCCCGCGCAAAAAAATCCGGCCCACCACCAAACGCGACAGGAGTACAGGTGAAGATACGCATGGTTAGGCGAGATCTTGGATGGGAGATCGGGGTGGACGCTCTTCGAATTCTTTGTGTCCGGAATCCATCATCCTAATTCATCATTGGCGGCATCGCCCCCTGTTTGGCGGCGGTTGTCGCGCACCATCCCACCCCATCCGAGTAGCGCGAAGAACACATACATCAGCCCGTAGCGATCGCGGTTGAAGCTGAAGTCCAGGTGCTGGTTGATCACACTGAAAGAGACGACCGCGCAGACCATCGGGCAGAGCGTCACCCACGTGCACCAACGGAAAAAGGCCCGATTCAGTCCGCCCAAGGGATGCAGCAGCAAGGCTACGCCACCGAGAATTCCGGTCAGTGCGGTCATCCCGATCATCGCCTTGCTCGCCCACGGCAGCGAGTGGTCGATCACTGCAAGCTTTTGTCTCGCCAGAAAAGGGGTGAAACCCTGAGGGTCATGGAGGTAGAACGGCAGCGTGATTCCGATGGCCGCCGCCATCACGAGGGTGATTCCCGTTGCAGCCTTGGTAAAACCGGTTCTCCGGCACAACACCGCGGCCAACAGCGGTGTGAGGAGAATGAAATTCGGGCGCGACGCCATGGCCACGCCTAGCAACAGGCAGGCAAGCCACCGCCGCGGCCAAGGGGCGTCCGGAGCGGACCATGTTTCGACCGCTAACAGGAGGAACAGCGTCATGTAGATGCCGTTCGCGATCAGATCCCCGCCGGAAATGAACTCAAACTGAGCCGCTGGAGAGAGTGCCAGTGGCGCGAATGTAACAACCAAGGCCAGCGCCCGGTCTTTGAAGACGTAGCAGGCGGCAAAGAGAAACGCCCCCAGCCAGAACATGTTCTGATAGGAGCTGTCGCCCAATGCGACAAACGGCGCGGCCAGCACGGCGGCCCCCGGCAGCACGGACAAGGGCCCGGCCTCGGGGTTTTGCGGATAATAGGGCGACAATCCTTCCGCCATGCGGGTCACCGCCAGATTCAGCCCTTCGTCACGGTCACTGCTTTTTCCCGACCCCCCGCGGCCATCTTCCAGGGGATGCAGGACGGCAAATCCGACGATAAGCCCGGCCATGCCCAGAATCGTCAGCCTACCGAAGTATCTGCCCAACCAGCGGGCTCCGTGTCCGGCGAACCGTTTGATCAGCAAGAGCGCCACGATGACTCCGGTCACATAGACCGCCACGCCCGCCAGACCGGTGTATTTCTGGATGAATCCGGTCGATGGAAAGGCCAGCAACAGCGCGAGGGTCCAAAGATCACGCGCTGGCGGGGCGTCATCGGGCGATGCGCCGGGGGAATCGGGATTCAAGCGGGGCATGGTCAAAGGGCGCCAAGATTGCGGAGGTCTGCGAACCAGGACTGCAAAAGGGTTTCCTCTTCCCTGCCTACCCAGTCATGGCGGATGAGAATCTGATAGCAGGTCTCCATCATCGTCTGGACCGAATCATCCGGCCCGAGTGACAGTGCCATCAGTTCCTCGCGCATCCGCGCGTTGTGCGAATAGCCCGGCAGCTCGTCGATGAAATCCCGGTGCAGGTCATGCTCGTTGCGCTCCTGCCAGACGGTGGGGCCGTGGAACAGGATGCCGTGGCCCTTAGTTTGTAAAATCCGTTGCGCCACGAAACTCCGCCAGATGTCGGTCATGCGGAAGGTGCACCATGCGGGCAGATAGAGCAACGGGAACGCGCTCTTGAAGAAAGTCGTGTTCTGACTGTTGAAGGGACACCACGAGCCGCTCCGCAGGAGGACCGGATCACCGGTGGTATCGAACTGAAAGGGCAGGGGGAACAGCATCCGATAGACCGCGTCCACGTCCGGATCGTTGTCCGCGAGCCCCTGTTGGACCGGGCATTCGCAGCTTTCGGGGATTCCCGCGGCGGGAACAGCGTCCCGGGCGTGGTTGAGCGGCAGGCCCCGCGGATAGATGAAGTCCGCGCTGAAATACCGGTAGGCGTTTACCCAGCTGTCCGTCTCCACCGGCCGACAGGTCACCCGGGCCTGGCGGGGAGTCCAGAACCCGTCTCGCGGGTGGTTGTCGTCGTCCGTCTCCACGATCACGTTGGCGCCGGATTGAATCGCGGACAGATAGCCGATGTTTTTCCGGGTGTAGGAACGTTCCGGGCAGATCCTTCCCAGCGCGAATCCGCTCTCACGCTGGGCGTCGAGTGACAGGAAGCGGCAGCCCTCCAGCGCGTAGTCCGGCGGGCTCTTGCTATCGCCGGCGACGATGAAATCCCATCCGGCCGTGACGCAGCCGGCGGCAAGACTCTGCATCGCGGCATTGGGAGCGTGGATGGATGTGACGACAAGGGTGGTGGACATGGTCTCGTGTTCGTTAAATCGCCGGTGAGCTACCCAGCATCCGCCTGATGAAATAGTGCCAAAGCACCGCCACCGAGTTCCGGATGGCTCCTTGGGAAACCCTGGGGGATGGTGCCCGATAGTGGATCGGCACTTCAATGAGTTTCTGTTTCCGCAGCAGGTGGCGCAGCTCCGTCTGGTAAAAGTGCGCCTTGGAGAGCAGCGGGTAATCCACCACTTTCAAGAGCACCGAGCGCCTGAATCCCTGATAGCCGGATGTCATGTCTGCCAGCTTCGCTCCCAGCAACCATTGTGCGAGAATCGTGCCTCCCTTGCTCAAAAGCCGCCGCTTGAACGGCGAATCGACCATCGAGCCGCCGTTGATGTAGCGGCTGCCGAAAGCGCAGTCGTTGCCTTCGTTCAAGGCTCTCAGGAACGCCGGGATTGCCCGGGGGTCATGAGACAGGCCGCCATCCATCTCGATGATGATTTCATGCCCGTCCTTGAGCGCTTCTCGGAATCCGTTGAGATAGGCGTCCACGACGTTCCGGTTTTCAGGAATCCATTTCGTGACGAAGCGAGGGTCCCGCTTTGAAATCTCCTCGCAACAATCAAGCGTGCGGTCCTTCGAGACCCGGTCTACCACGAAATACACCGTCCCGCCTTCCGCCGCATCCATCACCAGGCGCAGTGCTTCGGCGAATTCCGGCAACTCGGCCTCTTCATTGGCGAGAGGAATCACCACGGCCCAGTTGTTAGGGTAGTTCGGCATGGTTCAGTGAGGAAGAAATGCTTGTGGAGTGGGATTCATCGCAAGGACGACCAGATGAAATGCAAATGGCGGCCGACCGGGCTGGCGGTCAGGAAGTTGAAGAGGTTCCAACAGACAGGCACGCCAAAAAACAGCAGATACCAGTTTTTCGCCGGCACGAGCTCGAAGATTCGGGACAAGCTGGTTTTTTGGTAAAGGCGGGCGACCCACGACTCCAGCCAAACCGGTGCGCGCCGCTGCTCGGTGTGCAGGATGATGGTGCTCGCCACCCACAGGAACAGCCATCTCCCGTAATCGACTCCCAGCAGGAAGAGCGGGGAGATGAATGTCAACTGGGCCAGCAGCAACGCCGTAACCCTCACCCTGAGGGTCATGGGAACGCTGGCGCTGCAATCCGCGTCTTGTCCGGTGAAAAGGATCACTAGACCGAAGGAAGTCGCAAACACGATCGCCCAGGCTGTAGGTTGATAAAGCCCCGAAGTCAGCATGTAGAGGCTCAGCGAGAGGCCCTGTGCCGAACTCCAGCCGAGAGCCTGAATTGCGGCGCTGGGTGTTTCCAGACCAGGGTTTCCGGGGTCGATGATCCGCCACAGCGGCAGCCACGAGTCATTGACCGCTTCCGCCTGCCCGGGCGTGCCGTGGAAAACCACCGTCAACAGAAAACATCCGGCGGCGGGAAGCAGCACAAGGCCGCGGCGGAAGAATCCGATGCTGGTCGGGGACTGCTCATCTCCGCGACCGAAGAAGACGAAACCCGCTAGGGCGTAGAACACAAAAGTCTCATGAGAGAGAATCGCCAATCCAGCCAACAAGTTAAGCGCGAGGATGATGGCGGGCCGGGGAAGGCGGCTGCGGTCGATGGCAAGGCATCCGACAAGCAGCAGCAGTCCGAGGCAGTCTTTCCGCACGACCGAGTCCTGATAGGCGGGAAAGCCCATGACGATACAGGACAGGATCAGGACGGCGGGAAACGTAGGGGTGGACCGGCGTAGGAGCCAGATCACTAACAGTAAATAGCAGAATGAGGAGAACCCAATGATGAGGTGGTTTGCCTGGACTCCGATGGCATCGGAGCAAATCCCGATCAACGAGCCGGGCAGTCCCCGCCGGACGAAGCCGCCCGAATAGTTGATCATCCATTCGGTCAGTTGATAGCTGGCGTGTCCCCACGACAGCGCTGTAAGCAACTGGTTGGCGAAGGCGCAAAGCAGAAGCGCGCTCAGGATGACCAACGTGGGTGATGGCTTTGCAGGCATGTTTGATTTTGACTTTTGGATGTTCGATTGAGGATTGGAACTTCACCCATAGGTAAGCTCGGGCCTAACGACCGAATGCTTGGAGGTGGTTTTGACACGAGCAACCGCGACGTGCTCCGAAGGGCGTGAACTAGCGTTGAGGCGAGTGAATCAATGCAGCTCCGCCTCGTGATTGATCTTCTTCACCTTCTCCAATCCACAATCCAGTATCCCCCATAAAAATCTACCTTTTCCATCGTTTCTCATCCATCGGGGCCTTGATTCCGTGTGCATACCAGCGCTCCGGCATGATCACCTGTTGATTTGGCTTGGCACCGAGCCACGCCGCCCACCAGGAATAAGTGCTGTTGGCGATGATGTGATGACTCGCCAGGCTCATCAGATGCAGGTCATACAGCGGGTTGAGCCCCGCTGCCCCCGAGTCGATCACTTCCTGGTCCGCCTCGCGGAACTCGCCGCGACACCACTCCGGATCATCCGAGAAGATGTAGAAACGCGCGCTTGGCCGGCGCTCACGGATTTCCCGCATGGATTCTCGGTAGTAATCGGAATCGCAGACTTGGAATACAGGTAGATCCAAATAATCCCTCCGCCGCACATGGACCGCCACCGAATCGGGATGCACCAACTTGGTGCGGAGATCCTCCGGAACCAGCAGCGCGTCTTTCAGGAGCACGTTCAATTCCTCCCGCAGCGGACCGGCGATGCTCTCGAAATACAGAGGCGACTGAAAGTAGCCAAACAGCATGCAATCCGCCGGAGCATTCAGAAACCGCGCGTCGAACGATTGGTCGTCGCCGACTTCCCGCAGCACCGGCACGCCCCGGTATTCCCAGTAATGTTTGCCCGTGAACTTAAGCAAGGCCCGTGTGCCGAGCGAGCAGCGCCGCACCACCTTCGCCTTCAGCGGAAGTCGCAGAAAATGTGAAACCTCCGCCCAGCCCTCCGCATTGAACCACGACCCATCCAGGACCAATGGCACCCCATGCTTCTCCGCCAGCACCCGCCCCAGCGCATACTGGAACAGGTGATTGCCAGTGCGGCCTAACAGAATGATTCGGAGCATCGGAAGGTAAATTCTAAAAAGCTAAAATGCTGAGAAGCTGAAAAGGTAGCGCGGGCTGGCTCAGCCCGCAGGCGGAAGGGATGCCCAAGAAAAGAGCCGGAACGATTCACCTTGGATGATTCTTCCTCTCTCCATGC
>CALMKO010000052.1 GCA_937867415.1 uncultured Verrucomicrobiota bacterium
ATACTTAAGAAACCTAAAATAGTTGCCAATCCAGTTGCCAAAAATGCACCATTAATCCGGATTTCGGGGGGCCGGGGCGGATTCCGGCGGAGGAGGGGTATTCTATCCGGAAACGAAAAAAGCCCTAGAAACCAGGGCTTTTCGGCGGATTTCAAGAAGTACCCCGGCTTGGATTCGAACCAAGGACCAATTGATTAAGAGTCAACTGCTCTACCAACTGAGCTACCGAGGCATTTGTTCGAGGCAATCGCCAGTTGTCAGCGACGACAGGAGTGGTTTAGCAACTCTCAAGACGAGGGCAACCGTAAAATGATTCCGATTTTCAAATCCCAAGGAATTCGGCGCGGGAGGACGACTTGGCAAGAGAGGTTTTCCAGGATTCCGAGGATTTGCAGGCCTATTGCAGGCCTATTGCAGGCCTATTGCAGGCCTATTGCAGGCCTATTGCGGGTCTCGGAGGAAGCCCTCGCTGCCTGACTGATGATCCGCCCACCATAGCCCTGCGAGCAGGACGAAGTATCCGGTGAATTCGGCGGCTTTGTTCCAGTAATGGATCGGCGCGTCGCCGCCGTGGCACCCGCAAGAAATATCCAAGCCATGGAACCAGGCCCAGGAAATAGCGGTGGCAAAGACCACGACCAAGCCGGAGAGAGTTAGAATCGCCCCGCGCCGCAGGATTCCAAGCATCAAGCAAGCTCCGGCGATGAGTTCCAACCAAGGCACGGAGTAGGCGGCGATCGCATCCCACGGCGATGCCACCAATTTGTAGTTGGCGATGTCTGCGGTGAAGCGATCCAAGCCCGACGAGAACAACTTGAAGCCACCGCTGTAAACGAACCAGAGCCCCAGGAGGACTCTGGCACACAAGGCGATGGCTTGGGTCTTCATGGCAAGTGGCCTGCGGAATTCCCAGCGGGGAGCTCTTATGCGTGTTGAAGAAAGCGGCGCTGCGCCTCGGCTTCCGGGTTGCAGGGCAGTTTCGCGTTCGATTCCTTGGTATCGGCGAGGAGCTCGTCCCTGAATTTTCCGATGATGGCCTCGACCGGCCAAGACGATGCCTCACCAAAGGCGCAGATCGTGCGTCCGTCGATCTGATAGGCGACGCTTTCCAGTGTCTCGATATCGGCGGGGCTGGCGGTGCCTTCCACGAGCCGGTCTGAGATTTTTTTCATCCATGTGGAGCCCTCGCGGCAAGGTGTGCATTGACCACAGGACTCATGAGCGTAGAAGGCATTGAGATTGTTGAGGACCCAGGACATTTTGCGGGTGTCATCGAGGACGATGACACCGCCCGACCCGGCCATGGAACCGCAGGCAGCGAGGGTGTCGAAGTCCATTTGAATATCCCAGAAGTTGAGATCCCTGGTGCTGCCGTCTGGGTTCTTGAGTTTGAAGACCTCGTCGCATTTGAGGATCTTGGAGGATGATCCGCCGGGGATGACCGCCTTGAATTCACGCCCGTCCTTGGGTCCGCCGCACATGTCGTAGAGCAGTTCCCGCATGGTCACCTTGCCGACCTCGACTTCGAAGTAGCCCGGGTTCTTCACATCGCCAGAAACGCAGAGGATGCGGGTGCCGGTATTTCTGGCCACTCCGAGCTTGGCGTATTCGTCACCGCCCATGCGGATGATGTGTTTGACGTGGCAGAGCGACTCCACGTTGTTTACGATGGTCGGGCACATGTAGAGGCCGAGCGCGGCGGGGAAATAGGGAGGCTTGATGCGCGGATACGGGCGCTTGCCTTCGAGGGACTCGATGAGGCCAGTTTCCTCACCGCAGATGTAGGCACCTGCGCCGCGGTGCACGTAGATTTCCACATCGAAGCCTGAGCCAAGCACGTTTTTGCCCAGGAAATTGTGTGAGCGCGCCTCTTCGATGGCCCGCTCGACGAGGAGTGCCGCTTCGGGGAATTCCTCGCGAATGTAGATGTAAGCGGTCTTGGCTCCTACGGCGTATGCGGCGATGACCATGCCCTCGACGAGCTGGTGAGGGTCCTGGTGGAGGATGTAGCGGTCCTTGAATGTCCCGGGCTCGGATTCGTCACCGTTGCAAACGAGGTAAACCGGCTTGGTGTTGTTTGGCGGGATGAAGGTCCACTTCATGCCGGTGGGAAATCCCGCACCGCCGCGCCCGCGCAGACCAGACTTCTTGACCTCCTCGGTGATATCCTTGGGCTGCATGGTGAAGGCCTTTTTCAGATCCTCGTAGCCTCCGTCGCGCAGGTAGCACTCGATGGATGGGTCCCAGCCCTCGCGGTCCACATTTTTGAAGATAAGCCGGTGCTCGCGCGCGTGGGGTTGCTTGATGTAGGTGATCATACGGAGAAGTGCTGCAGGAGTATTGGCAAGGAAACGCCGCAAGCAAAACCCAATTTTGCTAAATTTCACCGTAAGTTCGCGCGACCTGTCGGAACGAAATGGCAGCAAACAACCCGGGGGGCCTGGCGGCAGGGCGCGACTGAAGCCCGTTGACAGGAGGGATCCGCTTTCCATAGTGCCGAAGCGCAAGAATGATCCCGGGTTCATGAAATCATCTACAAAACAATCTCTCCCACTGTGGATCATCGCGGGCATCCTGCTTGGGGTGATCGCGCTTTTTCTATCAAGGCCGAAGGTTCCGCTTTCTCCCCCAACCCCACCGCCACTCCCGCCACCGCAGAGTCTTTCCATGCTCGCCGCGCCGCCGGACTGGAGCGCGTTGGAAATTTACCAGAAATCCATCCGGCGCGACGAGTTCGAGCGCCTACTCACCACGGTCTTCACCACTGGGGATGCTTGGAAAAACTACATTCAAATCGACCCAACCGAGGCTCGAATCCGGACCGGCGAGTCGCCTGCGGATATAGATTTCGTTCTCAGTTTCGCAGCGGTGGAAAGCTCCCCTCCCCGTCAATGGCGCAGCACCGAGGAGATCATTTCAGCGAAGTCGGGGCAGGCGCTTGGCGGCTTGAAAATCGCGATCGACGCCGGACACATCGGCGGGGCATGGGCGAAGATGGAAGAGCGCTGGTTCGTGGTGGGTGACGGCAAACCGGTTCAGGAGGGAGACATGACGCTCCACGTCGCGAAGATCCTCAAGCCCCGGCTCGAAGCGCTGGGAGCTACGGTCACACTCGTGCGGGACGCTCTCGAACCCGTCACCAAGATCCGCCCTGAGTCCCTGCTCGCACTCGCTGAGGGATCCGCGGATACCGGATCGCCCCAGAAACTTGCCGAACGGTTGTTTTACAGGACGGCGGAGATTCGCGCACGGGCGGACCTCGTCAACCAAGTCATCAAACCGGATCTCGTGCTATGCCTCCATTTCAATGCCGAGGGCTGGGGAGATCCCAACACCCCCACCCTCATCGACCGAACCCACCTTCATCTCCTTCTGAATGGTGCCTACACCGACGAGGAAGTCGGCCTGGCGGATCAACGTTTCGCCCTTCTTCAAAAGCTTTTACAACGCACCCATCAGGAGGAAGCGTTGATCGGGGCGACCGTGGCGGATACCTTTGCGGAAATGAGCGGCTTACCAGCCTACACCTATCCTGCGGATTCCAAGTCGGTCCGCCCCGTCGCCGGGCACCCCTATCTGTGGGCGAGAAATCTGTTAGCAAACCGGCTTTACGACTGCCCCGTGATCTTCATGGAACCCTATGTGATGAATTCCACCAGCGACTACGCCCGCATCCAGGCGGGCGACTATGAAGGGCTTCGGGAAGTCTCGGGCAAGCTCCAGCGATCGATCTTTCAAGAATATGCCGAAGCGCTTGAGAAAGCCCTGATCAAACATTACCGCCCCTCCGGAACCTCCGAGGACGCGGGGGCCTCAGGGAAATGAGACTGAAAACGCCGAGGTGGCCTGGCTTTCCGGGCCCGCCAGAACCATCAGTTCAGCTCGCGCTGCTGCGCATAGATCGGAGCGAAGGTCATGATGCAGAAAACCGCCATTACGAAAAAAACCACCTGCGTCGCGGGGAACTCCTTACCAAGCGCGAAGATCCCTAACAGACTGATCCCCTCGGACACCGCGAGACCAGCAATCATCGCCGGAAGCCTTTGCTGAACTTCGGCGATTTTCGGGATCACCCTGAAGCGGATGGCCAGCGCCAGCAAGGCGAGCGTCCCCGCTGCTGCGAGCACCCACAGTGGCGGGCTCCCTTGGTCCGAGCCTTTGGGAAGCCCACCGCCGATGAAGAACTGGAGGATGAACACCCCTTGGAGGATCGCGAACCAGATGATCCAGAAAACGATGGCTTTTTTCTCCGTGGGAGGATTCCGATGAGGGCTCATGCGCCCAGCCTAATCAAGTTCTCACAAGGCTTCCAGCATGATCTTCGGGGAACGGGCCAAGCCTGTGTTTGGGGACCCGCGCTTGCGGCAAAGCCAGCATCACCGCTCACCCGGCCGGACGATAGATCAGGACCTTTCCAGACAGCCGTGTCCTCAAGTCCATCTTCCGGAAAGTCACCTTTTTCATCCCACCGAATTTCTGCTCGGCCACCGTGAACATCTCGGCGGAGCCACCTTCGATGACCACCGCCGTGTGATGGACGCCGGTGGTGATACCGTCGGAAAACCGAGCGCTTTCGAACTCGATGATGTCCCCTGCCTCGATCCGCTCGGTTTTCGAATCGACCAAGCGCCCCCAAACCCTCAGGTCACGGCCGGGTCTGCTCTTTCCGGCGGCTTTCAGTGACTCATTCGCAAGCGACCAACACTCGCCCGTGCCGACCTTGCGCCCCTGGTTCGCGATGCAGAACTGTTCGATGGACATCGGCGCACGATTTACGGTGCCACCGACACCCGGGACGTGGCTGGAAGCCTGCGGACCAGTCGCGCAAGAAGCGGTTGCCAGAGCAAGGATCACAGTTCCGAACTTCACGGGCGGATGCTTGCAGGTTTCCATCCGAAAGGCAACCTACAGCTTTCCCGCGTTCAGATGACAGTTGATCACACGCCGATTGTTGAATAAGCCGCTTTGATGCGTTTGAAACTCACCATCGCCTATGACGGCCGCCCCTACAGCGGCTGGCAATCCCAGGCCTGTGGCAACACCGTGCAAGATCTCATCGTCCAAGCCTTGGGGGAAGTCGCCAAGCAACCGGTCCGCCTCGACGGAGCCGGCCGCACCGACACGGGGGTCCATGCGCTGGCACAGGTCGCCCACTTCGACGCGCCGGCGAACCTGTCCATGAACCCCTTCAACTGGGTGCCCGCCCTGAATTGCAAACTGCCCGCCACCATCCGCATCATGGCCTGTGAAGAAGTTCCGGCGGATTTTCACAGCCGATTCTCAGCGCTCGGAAAAGTCTATCATTTCGACCTCTGCACCGCCCCCGTGCTGCCACCGCTCAAGGCGGGTCTGGCATGGCACCTTCCACGGCAGTTGGATGCCACCGTTTTGGCGGAGGCGCTCGCGCTTTTTGTGGGGCGGCATGATTTCCACGCATTTGCCGCCTATCGCGGCAATGAGACCCCGGAGATCGACTGGCACCGGACGATCCATTCCGCCGAGCTCAGCACCTTGGACGACGGCTACCGCATCACCTACTCGGGCGATGGATTTCTCTACAAAATGGTCCGCCTCCTCACCGGTGGAGCGGTTCACGCCGCGCAAGGGAGAATCCGCCTGGACGACTTCGCCGCCTTGCTCGACCAGCCACCTGGGCTCCCTCTCGGCAAGTCCCCGCTGTGCGCCCCGGCGGATGGTCTCTATCTCCGCGAGGTATGCTATTCCGAGGGTTCCCTGAGTTTTAGCACATAATCTTTGAGCGCGAGGAGCTGTGGGTCGGTGAAGGTCTCATGTCCAGGCATGTCCGTGCCGATCAGACCGAACTTGAGGACCCGTGAGATTCTCAGGTCTAGGTCAGCACCCGCGGGCGTCCAGACAAACGGCCCGGCCTTCAGATTCGCCGGTTTTCTCATCAGATCGAGGGACAGCGGCCCATTCCCCAATCCGTTAGGACCATGACAGGCCGAACAATGGCTTGCAAAGAGCGCCTTCCCATCCTCTCCAGCAGCCGTCCCGTGCGGAGTCCATTTTGAAGCTGTCGCCAAAACATCGCCCATTTTTGCCACGCCTGAGCCTTTGAGATATTTCACCAGATCATCCCCCTTACCAGATTCAAACAAATGCGCGTAGGACGGCATCGCACTGCCGGGGACTAAAGCTTGAGGGTCCATGAAATGGAGCTTCAACCATGTTTCCGAACGCCTAGCCCCCACGTTGGTGAGGTCCGGTCCTTGTCGCCGATTTCCAATCAGCACCGGCTTGCCAGCCAGGATCTCCTCGACAGGGCGCACCGGCCCCCAATTCAACTCATCGAGCGATCCCGGCCGGACATATTGGGAATGGCAGTGGATGCATCCTTCGGATAGATAGACTTGGTGGCCACGCTCCACCGCATCGCCCCGCTTGTGAGGCTGCGGATGAGGTGCCGCCATGGCCACCGCCCCGACTCCGGCGACCACCACCGCCGCGCGCCAATGCCGCAAGTCGGAAACGACCATCACCAGCACCACCACGCATCCCGCCCCGGCAACGAATGCGGGTGGAACGTGCTGCAAAGTCTGCGCCATCCCGATGCCATTGGCCGAGCCGAACCAACCGGCGACCGCAAACAAAACCGCCGCCGACCAGCCAGCCTTGCGGCGGTCGCCCGCTCCGGAAAACCAAGCCGGCCATGCCACCAGCGCCGCCGAGTAAAGTGAGACACCGGCTGGATAGAGCCAACCCGCCAAGCCACGCGAGCCTGCGTCATTCACCGCCAGACAGGCCACCGCGAGCAGCGCCCAAGCAAAGGCCGGCAACACCCGTGCCGAGCCCCGCGCCATCCAAAGGCCCGCCGCAATCGCGAACGCGAAGTG
>CALMKO010000053.1 GCA_937867415.1 uncultured Verrucomicrobiota bacterium
CCGCAAGCACCAGCGCCGCGGGGGCGATGGCCGCACTGGTGGAACCTCCGACACGGACTTCTCCACTGATCGAATCCACAAATTGCCCGAATTGACCGTTGTTTCTCCAGAGTCGGACCAACGAGTCACAGACGCCGCGCGTTCCATTCTGCCATGCGGGTTTGACCTCGATACCCATCTTCTCCATCAGCGAAAACTGCTTGAGGATGAAATATACCGCATCCGCGCTCTTGCGGATGAGATGCCAATTTCCGGTGTGGGGCTTGCGGATGTCGCCGCCGATCCATTGCGTCCCGTTTGCCCCACAGTCCCAGAAGAAACCCGATGGGCTGATGCCATTCGGGAACAGCCAGTCGAAGTTCCGCAGGACGTTCTCTCGTGTTTGCTGGTTACCTGCAAACAACAACGGGTAGGTGGTGATCATTCCACCGGTCCAACCGATCTGCCAGTCTTGCATGAAGTTTTGCCGGAGTCCCACGGAATAGTATCCATGCTCTGGAACAAAGTTGTCCTGATTGAACTTTGCCTCCTGAAGGGAAGAACACGCGGAGAATGGAATCCGGTTAACCTGTGCATTTGGAAATGGCTTGCGGATTTCCGCATACTTGTCGAACAGCGATTGCAGCTGCGGCGCGGAGAATCCATGAAACCTAAAGGCGATTTTCACCGCATCCCCTTCCTTGAAGCTTCCCGGGATGTCCTCCGAGGGATTCTGCATATCGCAGATCCTATAACTGTATAACTCACGTACCAAGGGCGAAGTGATGGAAATCGTTGCCTTGTCCCGCTTCCGATTCTCTTCGATGCCGATCCCATAATCCCCGAGCGAGTTTCCCTGATCTGTTACCAACCAGATTCCGCAACCGCGCACGCTGTTGTGGAAACCTAAGGATGGCAGGGCCATGCTGCCACCGCGTTCCTGAATCCGGGAGGGACCATCCTTGTCATTGAGTTTCGGAATATCCGTCACGATGATCGGCTTGTCCGGACCGATGTCATCCTTGAACCACAGCTTCGGCGAATAGGGAATACGGCGGGATGGGAATCGATTTCCATCATAGACCGCCGCAGGCATCAATACATAGTGATCCTTCGACCAATCCGTGATCTCCAAATCCACCGCCACACTGGCATCCATCAGGATTCCCGCCACGCAGTGAAATGCGATGCTGCATTCAAACTCATCCGGGGAGATTCGGACCACTTCAAGTGAGACGACCCACTTCGAAGTGGCAAGTTGCAGTTCCACCGCCCCGTCCACCAAAGAGGCCTTCGTCTGGTTCACCAACCGATTGAACCGATCCGGATCGTATTGATTCAAGCGCACGCCCAAACTGCCGGAGTAGCGGGCGAGGATTTCGGCATGGGCCATGGAACTCGGCGGGCACATGACAATTGGCATCAGGGATCCGTGGCCACAGACTTCTTCGGCGTGAACACAGTCAAGCCTTCAAGATTCTTCGTTTGTGGTGAAAACAGACTGCACACATATCCCACCCCCATGCAGGAAAGAATGGCGATCGGCATGTAAGACGCCCAGTGGAGAGGAGTGTAAAGTTTCACCAACAAGGTGATCACAATGCTGGCGATGGCTCCACAGACCGCGCCGAAGCCGTTCACGCGCTTGGTGAACATGCCCAGCGAATACACGCCCACCACTCCGCCGCCCATCAGGGAGACAATCTGACTCCAGACCACCATCAGGGATTTCGGATTGGTTCCCGCGAGGAGAAGAGCCATGCTGGTGCCGACGATGCCAACGACATAAGAAGTGATCTTGAGGGTGCGCAGTCGTTGTTGATCGGTGGCTTTGGGACGGATTTTCGGATAGAAATCCTCGGTATAAATTGTGGCCACGCTGTTCATCGCACTGGCCACGGTGGCCATCGCGGATGCAAAGATGGCGGCGATGACCATTCCTGCGAAACCGGGCGGCATGGCCTGGGTCACGAAGAGCGGCACGATCTGGTCATTCTGCGCGGTTGGCGAAAATTGTTCCGGATGGGCGCGGAAATAGCTGAAAATGGCGATGCCAAGGACATTCGAAAGAATCCCGATGAAAATCGCGCAGCAGACTTCCATCGCCGTCACCCGCCGCACTTCATGTAGGGGAGCGGAGAAGACCCGCTGGATGATGGGTTGATCGCCCGCTTTCACTACGGTGAATTGCAACATATAACTGATCAGCAGGATCCAGACTGCGGGCACGGTCACATCCCAGGTGATGATGGCCATTTCGAATTTTCCGTAGTCCCCGCTGGTTTTCCAGAACTCGCCGAATCCACCGGGCAGGCTGACGATGGCGACAACCACCATGGCAAGCGGTGCGATGAATTTCAGAACGCCTTGGAACACCTCCGTCCAGATCACCGATTCGAAGCCACCCACTGCGGTGTAAATCGTCGTGAGGATTCCCATCAGCAGCACACTCCAGAAGACATTCATGCCGGTGACCGAAGCAATCGCCAGCGCAGGCAGCACGAGCACGACAGCCGTGCGACCGATGGTTTGGATGGCGATGCATTGTGCGCTGGCGATGAGTCTCAGCGGATTGTTGAAACGGCGCTCCAGATATTCATAGGTTGAGGTGATTTCCATCCGCCGCAGCAGAGGGAAGATATAATACGCGGTGATGAAATAGGCGGGAATCAAGGTGGCGACAACCGGCAAGGTCCACACCAGGTTGGTGGCAAAGGCCAACGCGGGAATCGCCATGAAGCTGATGGCGCTGGCACCGGTAGCAAACATGCTGATGCCCGCCGCCCACCACTTCACCTTGCGGTTCCCGAGTGAGAACTCCGCGCTGGACTCCTGCTTGGCGAAATAGAAACCGATGGCAGCCAACACCACGAAGTATCCAATCACGACGATGTAGTCGATAAGGGCGAGATTCCTCATCATCCGCGGAAAGCTTGCTTCCCGGGTTCCATCGCGATCAAGAATCAGGACCTTGGAATCCGTTTTCAAGGCAAGGACATCAGCGCCGGAAATCCCCTGATCGAAGGCACACCATGCATCCGTCACGGTATGATAGAGCCAGGGTCTCGGGTCCTTGCGGGCGGTCGTGGTGGGAGGTGGGAGGGATGGGATTGATCCATCCTGGAT
>CALMKO010000054.1 GCA_937867415.1 uncultured Verrucomicrobiota bacterium
GCACGGTTGGAATGGCGATTCCAAAAATCACGATTGAATTTCGATAGAGATGCATAAGTAAAAGAAGCAAGAGTGATTAAGGTGCTTTGGCTGTGGTGATCGCCAGGGGATCTTCGCCTTCGAAACGCTGAGTGATGGTCAGATCAAAGGTGAAAGGATAGGTGGAACCATCAGTGTCACTCACTTCTTCGGTTGGGTTTGGCTTATAGCTGGGATTTTCCTGGGTCCTGACGTTTACGACAATGTTGCGGTTGCTGATGCTGGGGTCGAAGCAACTGTTACCCGTGATGCGGGCGACATCGGTAAAGTGGGCGGAGATTCCTTCCCTCGTATTCAGTTTATTAAGATAGTCGAGCGCCTCGTCACGTGCGCTGCCTGTCAATTTCCATTCCTTGATGAATCCAATTTTCGCTTGTCCGGGAGTATTGTTTGGCCTGTTGGAGTGAGAATAGGTTTTGACCAATATGCCGCCATTGTGAGGAAAGATGCGTGATAGAAATTCCATGTTGGACCATGCCTTGGAGCGGTCTTCGAGAAGATTATCCCAGTGTGCCGACTTGCTCTTTTCGAGGGTAAGTTTGACTAACCGGCTTTTGGCGACATCAGCTTGAGAGGGGTCGAAGGCCCACTCGGGTTGGCGGATGATTTCAAACATTCCGAATACAAAATAGGAGATACAAAGGATGGCTAGTCCGACTACCGCTATCCGGGCGAGGCGCGCAATTTTAAGTAATCGCATCTCATTACGGGCAGGAAAGATTTCAACGACTTCTCTGGGAGTGGGTAGGAAATTCTGAATCGCCCACTTGTCTTCACGAAGGATGGTGAAGGTGTGGCTCGTATTCTCTGGACTGGTCTCTGGTGACAGCTCGGCAGCGATGACCGGTTCCGGACTCCAACTCGGGACGCCATCGACGGCTTTCTGCTGGATGATCTCTACCCGGCTGTTGGTGAAGGTGATCTTGAGGTCGGAGATCAGCGTTGGATCGACGTTGCTGCCGAGTGGAACGAGGAAAAGATCCGGGTCGATGAATTCCAGAGATGCATTCGTCGTGGAAAGCGCGTTGCGGAAGTTGGTCGGCCGACGCAGTCCCCGATGCTGGAGCGTGCGGAGGAGCCGCAGGTCGCCATGCTCGTTGAAGAAGGCGAGAGTGGTGAACCATGGGTATTGGAGGATGGCGACAAACGGCTTGCCTGGACTTGCCTGCAATGTCTGGCTGAGTCCCATGATGGCGACCAGCGGTGCCGCCAAGGCGTGGGTGATGATTGGGAAATTGCCAGCTTCGCCGATTTGGGTGATTTGAAGCAGCAGTGCCGCGTGTTGTTTGGAAAGTGCGACAGTGGTGGCGATCACGGCACTGC
>CALMKO010000055.1 GCA_937867415.1 uncultured Verrucomicrobiota bacterium
GCGGATTGATTACTCAGCGTTTCGCCACGCTTCACGGCGTGAACGATCAGACTCTGGTCTCCTGGATCAAAAAGCGCCGTTTTTTGAGGCATGATAGAGGGCACATCAAAACCAATTTCGGTTGAAGACCGGGTGTGCCAATGAAAGATGCTTTTGCGGTGCAAGCGAATTGATGAAGATTGACAATGGCACCCGCACGCGGAATGGCCTTAGAGGGCAGAAGCTGGAATTTAAATCGCAACGGACACAGACCGTTCAGGAAGATAAAAATCGCGGTTGTTGAGTGCGGAGGCTTTACCCAGTCGGCAGGTGCGTTAGGGTGGCCGCGACAAGAAGGTCGTCCAAAGGAATGTCTGCTCATGAAAAACTAGACACCTTGCAAGCGGTAGAGCTGGCGGAAGGGATCGAAATCCGCTTGCGGATGGCGGGCCCGATGTTGCGTGCTGGGGCGTATTCCCTTGATCTTCTCATCCGCAGCACCGCCCTGACTGTGGGTGGGGTCATCGTGAGCTTCGCTGGCATCGCCATTGGTGAACGGGTCGCTGGCGGGGTGATGCTGCTGGCGTGGTTTTTGCTCGACTGGCTTTACCCGGTGGTTTTTGAGGCGGGAAAACGAGGTGCCACTCCGGGCAAGCGGATTCTCGGGCTGCGGGTGGTCCAGGCGACGGGTTCTCCGATCACCTTCGGGCAGGCGGTGGTGAGGAATTTTCTGCGTTTCATCGATGGGATGCCCTTTTTCACCTATGGTTTCGGTCTGACAAGTTGTCTTGCGACCCGGCGCTTCCAGCGCTTGGGGGATTTGGCGGCGGGGACGGTGGTGATTTATGATCGGGTGGTCTCGCCGCAAGCGAGAGTGCCACCCCCGCCGCTGACGGCGGTGCCTTTGCCGGTGGGGCTGACGGCTGACGAGTTGCGTGGGCTTGCCCTGTTTCGCGAGCGGGCGGGACTGTGGTCGGAAGGGCGGCGCGCGGAGATCGCCGATCAGGCCGCGGTGCTCAGCGGTGCGACGGGAGAGGTGGGCGTGAATCGTCTGATGGCGATGGCGCACTGGATCCAGGAAAAAAGGAGGGAGCGATGACATCCGGAGATTTCGAGCATCGGAATATGGCGCGCTGGGCGGAGTATGAGTCTCTGGTCTCGTTGATGGAAAAGGGCAAGGCGGGCCCTGAGGCGGAGCGGCTGCCACACCTGTTCCGCGAGATGAGTCTGGATCTGTCTCTGGCAGAAAGCCGGATGTATGGCAGTCACATCACCGAGCGGCTCAACGAGCTGGTGATCCGGGGGTATGAGTTGATTTACCAGAGGAGACGAAGTGGTTGGGAGGCTGTGGTGCGATTCGTGGCCACGGAGCTTCCTCAAGCGGTGCGCAAGGACTGGCGCTTGTTCTGGCTGTGCAATGCGGTGTTCTGGCTGCCCTTCGTGGCGATGATGCTCTCCGCCCACCATGACATCCGTTGGATTCAAGCGGTGCTGGGCGCGGAAGGGATGGCATCCATGGAACAGATGTATGGGGGCAAGGAGGAGCAGCTCAGCCACTTGCGGTCCGAGTATGGCTCGAACTTCATGATGTTTTGTTTCTATATCTATAACAACGTGGCGATTGATTTTCGGATCTTCGCAGGTGGGATGGCGGCGGGCATCGGAACGTTGTTTTTTCTGCTGTTCAACGGACTGCACATCGGTGCGGCTGCGGGCTATGTGAATCACGCGTGCGATCCGGAGTCGTTCTGGTCGTTTGTGGCGGGCCATTCTTCGTTTGAGTTGTTAGGTATGGTGCTTTCCGGGATGGCGGGGATGCGTCTGGGGCTGGCGATTTTACGACCCGGCCGCCTGCCGCGGGTGCGGGCCTTGGTGGCGGCGTCGAAGGATGCGCTGCCTTTGATTTACGGTGCGGCACTGCTGACCTCGTTGGCCGCAGTGGTCGAGGGCTTCTGGTCGGCGCGGGGCATCCCCTCGGAGTGGAAATACACCGTGGGTATCATCGGCTGGGTCTTGCACATCGTCTATTTCAGTCTGGCAGGGAGGGCTCGCCATGCAGCTTGATCGCGTGACGGCAGAGATCCGTCCCCGGAGTGACTGGGAGGCGGTGGACCTGGGCTTCGCGATGGTGAGGCGGAGTTTTTGGCGCTGCATCGCGGTGTGGTGGCTGGCGCTTGGCGTGCCGATGGCATTAGCGGGCTGCCTGTTGTGGCAGTATCCGCTGGTGTTCCTGGTGGTGTTCTGGTGGTGCAAGCCGGTGGGTTCGCGGATGGTTTTGTTCGAGATCAGCCGGCGGCTATTTGGCGAGGAGCCCGGCTGGCGGGCGATCTGGCGGGAGATCCCCAGGGCTTGGGTGCGGAGGTTTTTCTATCGGCTTCTTTGGGCGCGCTTCTCGCCATGGTTGCCGGTGACGATGGCGGTTGAGGATCTTGAAGGCCTGCGGGGCAAGCTGTATCAACAACGGTGCGGACAGGTCGTGAGGCGCGGGGAAGGCGTGGTGATGTGGCTTTACCTGATTTCTGATATCGCGGCGGCATGGCTAGGCTTGGGAATTCTGGGTTTGCTCATGATGTTGATTCCCGAGGGGCAGGCGTCGGCTTGGCAGCTGGCTGTGGAGTCGTGGGATCCTGAAGTGCCGTGGGATTTGCCCGAGATCATCACGCGCACGGTCGTCGGCTGTGTGATCGTCGGGATGTCGTTAACGGATGCATTCGTGACGGGGGGCGGTTTCGGAGTGTATATCAACAACCGCACTTGGATCGAGGGCTGGGATGTGGAGCTAGCCTTCCGGCGGATGGCGCAGCGCTTGGGCAAGGGGGCGGTGTTGGTGATTTCCCTATTCATGGTTTGCCAGTTCGCCCGGGCGGAGGAAGTGCGGATGCCGCATGAAGTGATCCAGGAGGTGAAGGCGGACGAGGCGTTCAAGGTGCATACCGTGACGGATAAGGTGCCAAAAAACTCTTCAGGGAGCGGGCTGCCTGTGGAGTGGGTGGGAACCTTGATGCAGCTGTTCGCGATCTGCGCGGTGGTCTTGTTGGTGGGGGGGATCGGCTGGGTGATTTGGAAAAACCGGCATCTTTTCCTGATGGGAAGCCGCGGCGGTAAAGAGCCGTTACCTGCGCCGAAGGCACGGGTGGTGCTGGGGATGGAGGTGGCGGCGGATTCCCTGCCGGTGGATGTGCCGTCGGCGGCGTGGGCGCTTTGGCGGCAGGGGCGGCATCAGGAGGCGCTGGGCTTGCTTTACCGCGGGGCGATTTCCCGGGTGATCGAGTCGGGAGGAGTGGAGATTCAGGAGTCGGACACCGAGGGCGATTGTCTCCGCCGCGTGGAAAAGGTGGGGGCTGCGGTGCATCCGGGGTATTTCCGCGGGATCACGGGTGCTTGGTCGCAGCTTGCGTATGCGGGTGTCAGCCCGCGGGATGAGCAGGTCGAGGCGCTGTGTCGCGAGTGGCCGTTTGGAGAAGGGAGGGGCGGATGAGGCGGGGATGGGCCATGGTGCTCGCGCTGTTCCTCGTCGGGTGCGACTACACGGAAGTGACACGGGAAATCGGTTACAAGGGTAAGGCGAGGGTCAACCCGTGGCTGGCGGCGGAGCGTTTCGTGGCGCGGTATGGATACGTGGTCAAGTCGTTGCCGGCGTGGAGGGCTCCCGAAGTCGATGATGCGGTGTGGTTCGTGCCGGCGTCGATTCTGAGTAACCAGAGCTTCACGCGGCAGGTGGATTCCTGGGTGGATGAGGGCGGGCATCTGGTTCTGTTAGTCGAGCACGCGGATTCTGAGACGAGCGACTGGAGCCGGGACTCAGGTGTGCCGATGATCGAGGGGGCGTTGACTGATTTGTTAGGTGATGCGGGGATCGAGCTGGGGGAAGCGGGCGGGGCGATGAAGGTTTCTGAAATCGACTTCGAGGGGCGGTCCTATCAGGTCGCGGCGGAATCGCAAACCAGCGTGGCGGAGGCGGGTGGCAGTCCGGGCGTTTTTGTGTCGGTCCGCAAGGGGGATGGACAGGTGACGGTGCTGACGGATGCCCGGCTTTTCCGCAACCGGTGGATCGGTGATCATGAGCACGCGGCATTGCTTGATGCTTTGATTGAAAGTACGGGTTATGAGGGGGATGTTGGTTTTCTGCGTGGGTCGGGGCTCTCGTTGTGGGGGTTGTTAGGGAATCATCTTTGGCCGGTATTGCTGGGGCTCGGCGCGGTGGTGGTGCTTTGGTTGTGGAAGAACTTCAGCCGCTTCGGGCCGGTCGAGACCGCTGCGGCGGAAACCACTCTGCGGGGGTATGAACATCACCTCGAAGCGCTGGGTGATTTCCAGTGGCGCTTGGATCGGGCGGCCGGCTTGCTGGCCCCCGTGCGCGGCCAGATTGTCGAGCGGGGACAGCGGGTTGCGGCACGCAGCGGGCGTCGGGATGACGATTTCTTTCAATTTCTAGCAGACCGAGCGCAATTGCCCCGTGAGCGGGTGTTTCGTGCCTTGGTCGAGGAATCTCCGGCGGACCCGGCGATCCTGACCCGCACGACTTCAGATCTCCAACGTTTACTCCAAGTTCTTCACTGACCATCCATCCATGAATCCAGACCCCTATGCCCCGGTTCCTCAAGAATATCAGCCCGTTTCCCCGCTGGCGGGGTTGATCCAGCGAATGCGTGACCAGATCCGCCGGGTGATCCTCGGTCAGGACGTGGTGATCGAGCAGGTTCTGGCGGCTCTGTTAGCAGGTGGGCATGTATTGTTGGAAGGAAAGCCGGGCTTGGGGAAAACCCACCTGGTGACGACCCTGGCGCGGACTTTCGGCGGGGTTTCCGCAAGGATTCAGTTCACTCCGGACCTGATGCCCTCGGATGTGACGGGTTTCCGTTTGTTTGACATGAAAAGTCAGACATTCCAGCTCAGGCAGGGGCCGGTGTTCACGAACCTGCTGCTTGCGGATGAGATCAACCGCGCGCCAGCGAAGACGCAGTCCGCTTTGTTGGAGGTGATGCAGGAGTTGCAAGTCACCATCGACGGGGAGACTCTCAAGCTCAAGCCGCCATTCATGACGCTGGCTACGCAGAACCCGGTGGAACATGAGGGGACCTACCCTTTGCCGGAGGCGCAGTTGGACCGCTTTATCATGAAAGTGTTGATCGATTATCCCGAGCGTGTGGCGGAGTGTGAGATCGTGACCCGTGCGGCTGGGGAGGTTCCAGGCGGCCAGGGTCGCGGGGTGGCGGTGATTTGTGGGCCGGAGGATATCGTGCTGGCGCAGCAGGCGACCGCGGCGGTGCAGGTGGTGCCGGAGGTGGTCGGGTATGCGGTGGCTCTGGCGCAGGCGACGCGGGAGTCGAGGTCGATTTCACTGGGTGCGGGGACCCGCGGGGCGATCAGCCTGGTAAAGATCGGGAAGGCCTTTGCGGCGCTGGAGGGCAGGGGATTCGTCACCCCGGATGATGTCAAGCGGGCGACGCTTCCGGTGCTCCGGCATCGGGTGCAGCTGACCCCTGAGGTGGCCATCAGCGGGCAGGATGTGGACGATGTGCTACGTGCCATCGTGGAAAGCGTGCCAGCACCCCGGCAGTAATCTGGTAATGAGTCCGACATCCCGATTTCTCGCGCTTGGCGTGGTCTGGTTGCTGCTGGCAGCCATTGCCTCGGCCGTGCCGTGGTTGATGACCGGTTGGTTGTGGCTGGGCGGGGTGATGGGTGCGGTGGCGGTGGTCGATGGATTTCTGTCTCTTGTCAGGAAGCCATTGGACGTGCAGCGGCGTTTACCCGGCCGCTTTGCCTTGGGCGAGGCTGGGGAGGTGGGTTTGGTGATCCGCAACCCGGGAGCTGCGGCTGCGGAGGTGGAGATTTTTGACGGGATTCCTCAAGGGGCGGCGGCTCCGGCTTTGCCGTGGAAGGGGGTGGTGGCTGCGGGGCGTGAGACCAAGGTGTTTCACCCGGTCACGTTGACCGAGCGGGGTGAGGCGGTTTTCAGTCCGGTGCATGTGAGGCGGTTTTCACCGCTGGGGCTGTGGACCCGCAGGACGCTGCATCTCGGGCATGAGGTGGTGAAGGTCTATCCGAACTACGAGCCGGTGATTCGGTTTGCGCTGTTAGCGATGCAACATCGGGAGAGTCCGATGGGAATCGTGCGGCGGCCGCGCGCGGGGTCGAGTCGGGATTTTCATCAATTGCGTGATTATCGAGACGGAGACCCGCTGGCACAAATCGACTGGAAGGCCACGTCCCGGCGGCAAGTGTTGATCAGCCGCGACTACCAGGAGCAGCGGAATCAATCGATTGTATTTCTGGTGGATACCGGGCGTCGGATGCGCGCGCTTGACGGTGGGCTTCCGCAGTTTGATCACATTTTGAACGCCATTTTGTTGGTTGCGCATGTGGCATTGAAGCAGGGAGATCAGGTGGCGGTGAAGTCGTTTGGGGGGGCGGACCGGTGGTTGCCTCCGATCAAGGGAGCGCACGCGATGCCGGTGCTGTTGAACCATTTGTATGATTATCAGACGACGGCGGCACCGAGTGATTTCAGTGGTGCGGTGGAGCAGGTGATGGTCCGGCAGCGGCGGCGGTCATTGGTGATCCTTCTGACGAATCTGCGGGGGGAGGATGGCAAGGAGTTGGTGCCGGCCTTGCAGGTCCTCAACACCCGTCATCTTGTTCTGTTGGCTAGCATGCGGGAGCGGGCGGTTGAGGATTCCATTCTGGGGCCCGTGGGTTCGTTTTCGTCGGCGCTGAGGTTTCTGGCGGCGGACCGTTATGTGCATGAACGGCGTGAGGCCTTGGCCGTCTTGGAGCGCTTGGGAGTCTTGACCTTGGACTCGACGGCGCAAGACTTCGCGATCGCGTTGGCTAATTGTTACTTCGACATCAAAGCGGCTGGAAGAATCTGAGCGGGCTTGGCTACGTGATTGCGGGATGGCAATAGGGCCGATTTCTGGCAGATTCGAACCCGCAAGGGATAGCACAAAGCCCCCCAAAGGGCCCACGGGCATCGGAACAAGGGATCCGGTGTCCGTGGTTTTTGCCCTCGTGCATTTCCTAGGCGGGTCCTAGATTGCCGCGAGGATGTCGTTGAAGGTTTTGCTCGGGCGGAGCGCGGCGTTGGCCTTGGCTTCGTCAGGGAGGTAGTAGCCGCCGATATCGACTGGCTTGCCCTGCACCTCTAACAATTCGGCGACGATCTTGTCCTCGTTTGCGCTCAGGGCCTGGGCGACAGGTGTGAAGATACTTTGGAGTTCAGTGTCCTCGGATTGAGTCGCGAGCTCGCGGGCCCAGTAGAGAGCGAGGTAAAAATGGGAGCCGCGGTTGTCGATGGTGCCGAGTTTCCGACCGGGGGAGCGGTCTTGGTCGAGGAAGGTGCCGGTGGCAGCGTCGAGGGTGTCGGCGAGGATTTTGGCCTTGGGAAGCTGGAAGACTTCACGGATTTGCTCGAAGGACGGAGCAAGGGCGAAGAACTCGCCGAGGGAGTCCCAGCGCAGGTAGTTTTCCAGGGTGAATTGCTCGACGTGTTTGGGAGCTGAGCCGCCTGCGCCGGTTTCGAAAAGCCCGCCACCGTTCATGAGGGGGACAATGGATAGCATTTTGGCGCTGGTGCCGACTTCGAGGATGGGGAAGAGGTCGGTATTGTAGTCGCGCAGGACGTTGCCGGTGACCGAGATGGTGTCGAGGCCCTGAACGATGCGTTGCAGCGAGAAGGTGCAGGCCTCGGCAGGTGGAAGGATGCGGAGGTCGAGTCCGGTGGTGTCGTGGTCCTTGAGGTAGGTCTCGACCTTGGCGATGATCTGGGCGTCGTGGGCGCGGTTTTTGTCGAGCCAGAAGACGGCTGGATCGCCAGAGGCGCGGGCGCGTTTGACGGCGAGCTTCACCCAGTCCTGGATCGGTGCGTCCTTGGTCTGGCAGGCGCGCCAGATATCGCCAGCCTCGACCGCGTGGGAGAAAATGACGGTGCCGCTGGAGTCCGTGACCGTGACGGTGCCCGAGGCGGGGATTTCGAAGGTTTTATTATGTGATCCGTATTCTTCGGCGGCTTGGGCCATCAGACCGACGTTGGGGACTGAGCCCATGGTCTTGGGATCGAGGGCGCCGTTGGCTTTGCAGAAGTCGATGGTCGCCTGATAGATCCCTGCGTAGGAGGAATCCGGGATGATGGCGAGGGTGTCGCCGGTTTTTCCCTGAGCGTCCCAAACTTTGCCGCCTGCGCGGATCATGGCGGGCATGGATGCATCGACAATGACGTCCGAGGGGACGTGGAGGTTGGTGATTCCTTTGTCAGAGTTCACCATGGAAAGGGCGGGTCCGTTCTGATAGGCGAGCTGGATGTCCGTTTCGATTTCGGCTTTCCTGGCGGCGGGCAGCTTGTCCAACTTGGAGACCAGGTCGCCGAAGCCGTTTTTGAAATCCACGCCAAGTTCGGTGAGGGTGGTTGCGTGCTTGACGATGAGGTCCTTGAAAAAGACCTCGACGGCGTAGCCGAAGATGATCGGGTCCGAGACCTTCATCATGGTGGCCTTGAGGTGGAGGGAGAGCAGGAGATTTTCGGATTTTGCCTTGTCGATCTGAGTACCCAGAAACTCGACAAGGGCAGCCTTGCTGAGGAAGGTGGCATCCAGAATTTCGCCGGCTTTGATCGGGGTGGATTCTTTGAGCACCCGGGTGGTGCCGTCGGTGCCGGTGAAGACGATTTTCACGTCCGTGGCGGTGGGGAAGCAGAAGGATTTTTCGTTAGAAAAGAAATCACCTTTGCCGTTCATGGAGGCGACGTTGGTTTTTGATTCCTTCGTCCACGCGCCCATGGAGTGCGGGTGTTTCTTGGCGTAGTCTTTCACGGCCTTGGGGGCGCGGCGGTCGGAGTTTCCCTCGCGGAGCACGGGATTGACTGCGCTGCCCATGACTTTGGAGTAGCGGGCCTTGATGTCTTTTTCTGCATCATTGGTGGCGGTTTCCGGGAAATCCGGGAGAGCGTAGCCCTTGGACTGGAGCTCGGCGACCGCGGCTTTGAGCTGGGGAACCGAAGCGGAGACATTGGGCAGCTTGATGATGTTGGCCTCTGGGGTGAGAGTGAGAGCTCCCAACTCGGCGAGCGCGTCGGGCAATTGCTGCTCGGGGGTGAGGAAATCGGGAAATTGGGAGATGATCCGCCCTGCGAGCGAGATGTCGCGAGTTTCCACGGTGATGCCGGAGTGTTTGGTAAAGGCCTGCACGATGGGAAGCAACGAGTATGTCGCAAGTGCGGGAGCTTCGTCGGTCTTGGTGTAGATGATGGTGGGATTCTCGGACATAGGGATCGCGCTCGCGTAGTGAGCCTCTCGGTGTAGAGCAAGGAAACGCTGGGGTCAAAAGCAATTGCTTCGGCAATTTGCTCGGATAGGCGGAGCGGGTGGTGAGGCGATGTGAATAACTTGGGAAAACTTTCAGAAGCCCCTTGTTTAAAGGGGGTGGGAGCGTTTTGTGAAATTCGGCCCGGCGTAAAAATCAATCAATTGTAAATGGTCCGGAAAAATTAAATGTTTTCTTGCATATCCCCGCCTTCAAACGATTGATTGATTTTTTTGTGATTGATCGTTAGTGGGTTACGATCTTTTTTTTCGATGGTTCCCGATGATTCACAGGTTGTTCACATGGGTGAATGGGACAAGCGCCACGCCGTTGCTGGGGATTGGGAAAGCGTTGTTTCGAAAAAACGTGGCCCGAAATTTCCCCTCTTGGCGACTGTGAATAACTTGGGAAAATCTTGAAGTTTGCCGCTCCATTTTGCATGGAATCCTGTAAATCAGGGGCGAAATTGGCACTTTCCTGGCTGATCGTTCATCATGAACTCGCTTGGGTGGGGCAGGTGTCGGCGATTTACGCTTTACGGCGCGGGGCGATCCATTCACATAAGCACACCTCCCGCGCATCAGTGGCGGAATTTATCAACCAATTCATTAAAAATCACCCATCATGGATATTCAAATCGCGACATTGTGCGACTTCGCAGCTGATTACAACGGCAAGCTGGTCATTTCTGGAACCTTCGACACCCTTGCAGCCCGCGCGATGCCGGTCGTGCATCCTTCCTGTGCGCTTGCCATGCGTTTTTGTTTCACCCCGGAAGACGAGGGGCGCCACAAGCTCTCGATCAACATCATTGATGAGGATGGGGAATCGCTTGACCCGAACAATATGCCCATCGAGCCTGAATTCGAGGTGAAGCTGCCGAAAAACGTTCCTTTCCTGACTCGCAATATTGTGATGAATCTTCAAGGCCTTCGTTTTGCGCAGGCGGGAATCTACTCGATCGATATCGGCTGCGACGATGAAATCCTGGTTCGCCTTCCCTTGCGCATCGTTCAGGTGACTCAGGGACCGAATGGTGAATCTCAGATGGCGTAATGCCGCGGGCTGGTGTAACAATGCGTCATGCCTTGCTACGCTTCTTATTCTTGTGCTCTCGTCACCGGTGCTTCATCGGGTCTTGGAGAAGAATTTGCCCTTCAGATCGCGCCACGAGTCGGCAAGCTGGTGCTCGTGGCGCGGCGTGAGGTTTTGTTACAAAAGCTCGCGGATACGGTTCGCGAGCAATTTCCGCATGTGGCGGTGGCAGTGTTTGCCGTGGACTTGCAGAACGGTGTCGAGCGTGAGCGTCTGGTGGAACGCTTGTCTGAGACGGGATTTGTGCCCGACCTTCTTGTGAACAATGCAGGGTTGGGAGATTACGGCGAGTTTGCGTCGTCCAACTGGGAAAAGCTGGAAGCGATGCTGCAAGTGAATGTTGAGGCGCTTACCCACCTGACCCATGCCTTGGTTCCGGCAATGATCCGGCGTGGTAGCGGGGCGATTGTGAACGTGAGTTCGTTGGCGAGTGTGATCCCGATCCCGGACTTCGCGGTGTATGCGGCCACGAAAGCGTATGTCACCAGTTTTTCCGAGGCTCTGAGAATCGAGTTGCGGGAGCATTGCATTCCGGTCCTGGCGGTCTGTCCCGGCCCGGTGCGCACCGAGTTTGGAAAAGTGGCGCGGCGCGGGCCGGATGCTCCTGAAATGCCAGCCAAAAAATCATTTTACGTGCCGAAAGAGCAGGTGGTGGCAGAATCTCTGGCGGCCTTGGATCGCGATGCGCCAAGGGTTTATCCGGGCTTGAAAACGGCAGTAGCGGCGCTGGTCTTGTGCGCCTTGCCGATGGTGGTGCTGCGCGTGGCCATGGGTTTCAGGCCTCGTAGAAATGGTTGAGAAGATCAGGCGGCAATGAAATTTTTGGATTTCCTTGAATAAGGAAGTTCGGTCCTTCACGCTTCGCCCATGATTCAAGTTCCATTGATCAAGACTGCGGGCCTGGGGATGTTGATCGCCGCACTTTCCCTCGGAATCGCCTGCGCGGCCCCTTATGCCGTGGGTTCCAAAGTGGATGCGTTCCAAGCCAAAGATCAATTTGAGGCGGATTTCACCTTCAAACCATCCGCCACGCGTTACCTTCTTGTCAGTCATGATATGGAGACTGGGAAAAAGGCAAACGCCGCGCTATCGGCGCTCGGCAAGGACTTTTTGGGATCGAAAAAGGCGGTTTACATGGCCAATATCTTCGGAATGCCGGGAATCGGACGGATGTTCGCCATGCCCAAGATGAAGAAGTATAACCATCAAATCATCCTTGCCGATGACGCCGCGTTGATTGCGAACTTCCCGGAACAGGCTGGCAAAGTGACCGTTTTGACTCTTTCCGGCGGTAAGGTTGCTTCCGTGAGCTACTGGACTCCGGGGGCCGAGGATATCGGCACCTTGCTGAAATGAGGGGGGCCGCACTTTTGACCGGCTTCCATCCCGGGACACGGGTGATGGGTATTCCATCCATCACCCCGGAGATCGGATTGTCGCGTCCTTACGGTCGGACCATTCCAGTCATCGGAGTTTGCCTCAGCGGTGCGCATTTCAGGTTTGCCACCTTCATCGTCCTATCCATTCGCTGGTAAGTGGCATCGGGTGGTCGAGTTTCAAACACCGGAACGCTCCGAAGCATCAGATCCTGCCTTGATTTCTAGATGAGCGACCGCCCTTAAAGTCACTCGCCCGCAGGTGGGCGGCGCATGGATTTTTTCCGGGAGAGGATGCGCTTGTCTGCGACGCTGCGGGTTTTAGAGTTCCGCGAGCGCGGACGTTTTTGGCGGCGCAGTTTTTCAATCGCCTGGGTCTTGGCGGTGGCGGTTCCCTGGGCGATGGATTCCAATTGGTCACACAGTTCGCGGCGGGCCAGGAAGCGATTCATTTCGCGGGACCGATCCATCTGGCACTTGATGCACACTCCCGTTGGCAGATGTTTGAGGAATACGCAGTTCGACGTCTTGTTGATCTTCTGCCCACCTGCTCCCGACCCGCGGATAAACTTTTCTAACAAGTCGGCCTCCACGATTCCAAGCGCGGTCATCCGCGCTGCCAAGGCGGTGAGTTTTTCGGAGCTGAGCGGATTTTCCACGGCGGGAGATTACTGGAATTAGCATGGGATCACAAGGTCGGATCAGAGAACAAGAACATCCCAACAGCGGCGGGCAGGCACGTTGGTGGCTGTGACGGGTATGGTTTCCCGTCCGGATGCTCTTCTCTCGTGAGATCCTGGGGTTGATCGTAAATTGAAAATTGCATCGGATCCCCGAGGCACCCTAGTTTCCCGTCATGAATGAAGCGCGCATTGGATTTGTAGGAGTCGGAAGAATGGGAGCGAACATGGCACGCCGCTTGAGGGACCAGGGCTACCCGGTCACTGCGGTTTATGATCATCACCCAGCATCCGCAGCAGAATTGGCTGCGGAGCTTGGTTGTGCCGCATTCACCTCACTTCCCGAGGTCACTGCGGCGGCGGATGTCATTTTCACGGTGGTGACGGATGACCAGGCAATGCTTGAAATTTTCAAACCTGACGCCTCCCTGTTGATCGGCGCGGCGGGCAAGGTCTTTATCAATTGTGCCACGGTCAGTCCTGCGGTGCACGAGGCTGTGGAAACCGCCGCCAAGGCCGCCGGCGCATCCACCTTGGCGGCGAGCATGGCCTCCAGCATCACGCAGGCCCGCCAAGGGACGCTCTATCTGATGGTGGGCGGTGAAGCGGACGTTTTTGCAAAACAGGAAACGCTTCTGAAATCCATTTCCAGCTCGTTACGACATGTGGGGCCCGTCGGAAATGCGGCGAAAATCAAGGCCCTGGTCAACATGGTGATGAACATCAACACCGCCGGACTCGCGGAAGGCCTCGGCCTCGGAGCCGCGCTCGGCCTGGATCTCGCCGTGCTCAAGGAGATCTTTGCACAAACCGGCGCGAATTCCCGCGTCTTGGAGACCGATGGTGATGACATGATCACCCGCGAGCACGATTGTTATTTCTCTGCCGCCCATGCGGCCAAGGACAGCGGCATCGCCAATGCATTGGCCACCGCGGCCGGGATCCAGGTGCCGCTCTCGCTGGCGACGGAAGCCCGGTATCAGAAAATGATCGACCTCGGACTCGGTGGGCTTGATAAGTCCGGCATCGCCGAACTGACATTTCCCGGACGCAACGAAAAGCTCTAACAAGTCGAATCATGATTACCGACAGCCTCGTCACCAACCGCTCGGGTGAGCGCATCGAATTCACGTATCATCAGACGGCGAGGGCGGACGCTTTGGTGATCCTGGGCCATGGCCTTACGGGAAACAAGGATCGGCCGCTGTTAGTGGCGCTGGCTGAGGGACTGGCCGGGCGCGGGTGGCCCTGCCTGCGCATTTCCTACACGGGAAATGGAGAGTCGGAAGGAAACTTTACGGACTCGTGCATCACCAAGCAAGTCGGTGATTTACAGGCGCTGTTAGACCTGGTCCCGAATACGGCGAGCGTCGCTTACATCGGGCATAGCATGGGAGCCGCGGTGGGTGTGCTCACCGCCGCACGGGACCTGCGGATCCGGGTGCTGGTCTCCCTCGCCGGGATGACTCACACCCGAGCTTTCGTCGAGCGTGAGTTTTCCTCGATCATCCCCGGTCAGGGCAACATGTGGGACGAGGAGGCTTGCCCGCTATCCCAAGGCTTTGTCACGGATCTAACGGAGATTGAAAGCACCTTGTCCGCGGCAGAATCGCTCACCCAGCCGTGGCTGTTGATTCATGGCGACGCCGATGATGTCGTCCCGGTGCAAGACGGTCGTGACGCCTGCGATGCGGCCATCTGCGAAAAGAAACTGGTGGAACTCGTCGGGGCTGGGCATTCGTTCGATGAAGCCCTTTATCCGCAGTTGGTCGAGGAGATCGACCTATGGCTGAAGCTGAAAATTTCCTAACAGAATACCGTGGACACACCAGAACCTAAAATCGCAAGGAAGCGTGGCAGGCAGCCGATGGGGCAGGAGCGGCGCGATGAATTTCTGCGACGGATGTACGCAGGTGAGGATCCCATCTCCCTCGCGGAGAAGGTGGGAGTCACCAAAACCTTTTTGCAAAAGTTGGTGCGTGATCATCTGCGGGCTGCTGAAGAGCGGTCCGAGCCTGTCAGCGCACCTGATTGGTATCGCCGGGGGCGTAAAGGTTTCACCACCAAGGCGCAGCGCGAGGAAATCGCACGGCGCTCCATCGCGGGTGAGAGGACCGCCGCTTTGGCGGAAGAATTCAGTGTCACTCGTGCGTTTGTGAATCTTCTGAAGAACCAAACGCTTTATCCCAAGAAATTCGCCAAAAAAGCGTCGTTTATCAAAAAGCTCACACCTGCGGAGATCGAGAAATTCAAACGGGCACTCGCATCGTCCATCCCCACGGATCACAATCTCATCCCGCATTCCGATGATTGGTCAATCGATCACGGATACCAACTGGCGAAGAAGCTTTTCAAAAAATCTCCCAGCAAGCGCATCGTTGTCGAGTGTGTCAGCCCCTACCTGCGGGAGCGCCGTGCGAATTATTTTCCCCGCCCGATGCCCCCTAAAAAACCACATCCGAGTCAGATTCCTCCGGAATTGGCAAAGGATCCCGATTTCGTGGCCTACTACATGTCGCCCCTCGCCCAGCGCATCGCCCAGAAGGAATACGAGTTGGCCATCGCCGATTACGAAGCACGCTTCGCTACCGATGAGGAAAAGGCAGAAATCGCAGCGGAAAGAGCCGCCATGGCACCCAAGCCCGCTGCACTTCCCGCGCAGCCGCCCCGCAAGCCCCTCGGCAAGCACGCTCAGACCAAGGGCAGCCGATCTACCCCGCCGAAACGCAAAAAAAGGCGTTAAAACTCCCATCATCATATCCAGATATGATGATTTGTTTCTTGATCTGCCCTGATTTTCCCTTAGGGTCGCGCCATGCCACAGGCCGACCCCACCAAGGAACTTCAAGCTGCCCTCACCGAACGAATTTTCGTTCTTGATGGGGCCATGGGAACGACGATTCGTAGCTACGGGCTTCAGGAATCTGACGCCCGCGGCCGGCGTTTTGCGGAAAATGACAAGGACCTCCTCAACAACGGAGACATCCTCTCAATCACCCGCCCGGACATCATTTCGGACATTCACAAGCGCTTTTACGAGGCGGGATCGGATATTTGTGAAACCAACACCTTCTCGGCCACAGGCATCGCCCAGAGTGAGTTTTTTGTAGAAGATCCACGCGAAACAGGCGGTCGCAAGGACCCGGAGTTTTTCCAGAAAATCCTCGAGAACTCCTTTCTCAACGATCTCGCCTGGGAAATGAACGTCGAGTCCTCACGCCTCTGCCGCAAGCAGGCGGATGACATCGGCACCGACACCGGTCGCAAGCGCTATGTCGCCGGAGCCATTGGGCCCTTGACGGTTTCGCTTACCAACTCGCCGGATGCCAATGACTCGGGCTTCCGCGTCGTGACCTTCGATCAAGTGCTGGCTGCCTACAAACATCAAGTCCGCGGCCTCATCGAAGGCGGCTGCGACATCCTCATGATCGAGACCATCTTCGACTCCCTCAACGCCAAGGCTGCCGCCGTCGCCGTGCAGGAGGTCTATGCGGAAGATGGTGTCCACCTCCCGGTCATCATTTCCGCTGCCGTCGGCCTCGGTGGCGAAACCATGATCTCCGCGCAAAAAGTGGAAGCGCTCTGGAATGCCTTCGCCCACGTCAAGCCGCTCGCCGTCGGGCTCAACTGCTCGCTCGGGCCGGACCTGATGAGGCCCCATCTCGAAGAACTCTCCGCCTGCGCCACCACCTGCATTTCCTGCTACCCGAATGCCGGCCTCCCGAATCCACTCGCCCCGACGGGCTTCGACCTGGAGCCCCGGCACATGCACGACCACATGGCGGAGTTCGCCAAGGCGGGCCTCCTCAATCTGGCAGGTGGCTGTTGTGGAAATACTCCGGAGCACGTCGCCGCCATTGCCAAAGCCGTCGCGAACTACGCTCCCCGCTCCATCCCGGTGATCCAGTAAGACCAACATGAAAACCATTCCCCACGCCCTCCGCCTCTCCGGCACCGAGGCCTACAACCACACCGCAGACAAGCGCTTCCTCATGATCGGTGAGCGCGCCAACGTCGCCGGCTCACCCCAGTTCGCCAAACTCGTGCGCGCCGGTGACCTCGAGGCCGCGGTCGAAGTCGCCCGCCAACAAGTCGCTAACGGCGCCAACGTCATCGATATCTGCTTTGACGACGGACTCATCGACGGCAAGGCGATGATGAGCCGCTACCTCCAACTCCTCCAAGGTGAGCCGGACGTCGCCAAGGTGCCGATCATGGTGGACTCCTCGAAGTGGGAAATCCTCGAAGAAGGACTGAAATACCTGCAAGGCAAGGGGATCGTGAACTCCATCTCCCTCAAGGAAGGTGAGGAAAACTTCATAAAACAAGCCCGCCACATCATGCGCTACGGCGCAGCGGTTGTCGTCATGGCCTTCGACGAAAAAGGCCAAGCCGCCACTTACGACGAAAAAATCCGCATCTGTGGACGCGCCTACCGCATCCTGGTCGATGAAGTCGGCTTCAATCCGGATGATATCATTTTCGATCCCAACATTCTAACTGTAGCCACCGGCATCGAGGAGCATAACAACTACGCGCTCGACTTCATCAACGCCACCCGCTGGATCAAGGAGAACCTCCCCGGTGCCAAGGTCTCCGGCGGGGTTTCTAACATATCATTCTCCTTCCGCGGCAACAACAAGGTCCGCGAAGCCATGCACTCCGCATTTCTCTATCATGCCGGACTCGCGGGCATGGACATGGGAATCGTAAACGCAGGGATGCTTGAACTCTATGATGAGATCCCCAAGGACCTCCTCGAGTGCGTGGAAGACGTGCTTCTCAACCGCCGTGCGGACTCCACCGAGCGCCTGCTCGACATGGCGGAAAGCTTCAAAGGCGTCGGCGGCAAGAAGATCGAGGAAGACCTCTCATGGCGCCAGGATCCAGTCGAGAAACGCCTCGAACACGCGCTGCTCCGCGGCATCGACAAATACATCGACGAGGACACCGAAGAGGCACGCCTGAAATACGGCCGCCCGCTCAAAGTCATCGAAGGCCCTTTGATGGACGGCATGGGAGTCGTCGGTGATCTCTTCGGCGCGGGCAAGATGTTCCTGCCGCAAGTCGTCAAATCCGCACGCGTGATGAAGAAGGCGGTCGCGTGGTTGTTCCCCTACATGGAGGCGGACAAGGCGGAGTTTCTAGCAGGTGACATCGCTGCGCTCATCGCCGAAAACCCCACTCTCACCGAGGACGAGGCGCTCAAGCTCGCGGAGCGCGGGCGCTCGGCGGGACGTTTCCTGATCGCCACCGTCAAGGGAGACGTCCACGACATCGGCAAGAACATCGTCGGCGTGGTGCTTTCCTGCAATGGCTTCGAAGTCACCGACATGGGGGTCATGGTTTCTTGTGACAAGATCCTCGCCAAGGCAGCGGAAATCGGTGCGGACATCATCGGCCTCTCCGGCTTGATCACGCCCTCGTTGGATGAAATGGTCCACGTGGCCAAGGAAATGGAGCGCCTCGACTTCAAGGTGCCGCTCTTGGTCGGTGGTGCCACCACATCCGCCGCGCACACGGCCATCAAGATCGCGCAGCATTACTCGGGTCCCATCGTCCACGTGCTGGATGCCTCCCGCTCGGTGCCTGTGACCACCTCGCTGCTCTCGAAAGACCAGCGGGATGCCTTCGCTGAGGAAAATCGCGCAAAACAACAAAAGCTCCGCGATAATTTCCTCGGCGGCCCGAAAAAAGAATCGCTGCCCCTCGCCGCAGCTCGTGCTGCCGGACCACAGCTTGACTGGGAAAACTACCATCCGCCCGTGCCATCTTTCACAGGCACCCGCACCATCAAGAACCCCTCGCTGCGGGAGCTCGCCGAGTTCATCGACTGGACGCCCTTTTTCCATGCCTGGGAACTTCGTGGAGTATGGGACCGGGAAACGCTCACCCTCAAAACCAAAAATGCGGATGGTGCTGCCGAAGCGGCCAAGCTCTATCAGGACGCCCTGTTCTGGATGGACCGCATCATCGACGAGAACCGCTGCCAGGCACATGGGATCTATGGCTTTTTCCCCGCCAACCGCGAGGGTGATGACATCATCGTCTGGACCGATGAAACCCGCAGCACGGAACGCATGCGCTTTCACAGCCTCCGCCAACAGTTGAAAAAAGACTCGGGTAAGCCGAACCTCGCCCTGGCGGATTGGGTCAAGGACGGCGTGGCCCCTGACTACATCGGCGGCTTCGTGGTCGGCATCCATGGCGCACATGAGTTTGCCGATGAACTCGACCAACAGATCGACCCCTACGGATCGATCATGGTCAAGGCCATCGCCGATCGCTTTGCCGAGGCCTTTGCCGAGTATCTCCACCAGCAAGCCCGCATCGAGTGGGGTTATGAATCCCCGGGCGAGTGGACTCACGAGCAGCTCATCCAGGAGAAATACCGTGGCATCCGTCCGGCCCCGGGATACCCCGCGCAGCCCGACCACACCGAGAAGCCACCGCTTTTCGAATTGTTAGGGGCGACTCGGGAAACCGGAGTCGATCTCACGGAAAGTTGTGCCATGCACCCGGGAGCAGCCGTCTGCGGGCTGTATTTCTCCCACCCGCAAAGCCAGTATTTTGCGATTTCAGAACTCCAGAAAGACCAGATCGAGGACTACGCCAGGCGCAAGGGCATCCCCCTGCAAGAGGCGGAGAAATGGCTCGGCCCCTGGCTCGGCTACGCCTAACGGAACATTCATAGGGCAATCATCTGAGTCTTGGAGCGCGGAGTGAGGATTGTAGTTCGCTCCAGTAGCGCGCTATCGCCGAGAGCGCAGCCAATGGGCCACGAAAGAAAAGCTCACGTTCCGGCACTGCGCCCCCCGCTATCTCCCAACGTGAAAGTTTTTTCGTAGGAGCCACGGGCGTTTGCGGCTCATGGCGCATTTTTCGCTTGGTTGGAACAACCTGTGGTAGGATACTAGGGGTGTCAGATACAACATCTAGTATTTAGTATGTAATTCCAAACAAAAACAGCCATCGCTCGCCCCCTCGACCATGAACCCGACCGCCACCATCGCCAAATCGTCAATCCGCTCAGCGCCCACCTCTACCCCCAGTCACTCGGGACTCGCCTTTGAGGCGTGTTTCGCGACTCCGGGAGTATCGCCATTTGATGAAATCCAGTGGGATCATCGAACTGCGGAAATCAACGACGACGGTGGGAAGGCGCTTTTCCGGCAGGAGAATGTGGAGGTCCCCAAGTCCTGGAGCGAGCTTGCGACCAAGATCGCCGTTTCCAAATACTTTTACGGCGACGCCTCCTTGGGAACGGACCCGTATCAGGGGGGGCGTGAGCAGTCGGTCCGGCAACTCATCCATCGCGTCACCCGAACCATCACGGACTGGGGGATGGAGGATGGCTACTTCGCGGATCAGGCCAGCGCGGAGAATTTCTATCAGGATCTAACATGGATCTGTCTGCATCAATACGGTGCGTTCAATTCGCCCGTCTGGTTCAATGTCGGTCTCTATCATCAGTATGGCATCGGCAAGGGTGGTGGCGAAGGAAGTTGGCACTGGGATGATGAGGCTGGAAGAGCCCGCCGCGCCAGCAGCCAGTATGTCTATCCACAGGCTAGCGCCTGCTTTATCCAGGGGGTGAAGGACGAGATGGAGGATATCATGCGCCTAGCCACCTCGGAGGCCATGCTTTTCAAATACGGCTCAGGCACCGGCTCGGACCTGTCATCCCTCCGGTCGTCGCGTGAGAAGCTTTCCGGCGGGGGGCGCCCGTCCGGCCCCATGTCCTTCCTCCGCATTTACGACCAAGTGGCCAATGCGGTGAAATCGGGCGGCAAGACCCGGCGTGCGGCGAAGATGAACACGCTCAAGGATTGGCATCCAGACATCGAGGATTTCATCGAAGCGAAGACCATCGAGGAGAAGAAGGCATGGGCGCTCATCGAGCAGGGATACGACGGCAGCTACAACGGAGATGCCTATGGTTCGGTGATGTTCCAGAATGAAAACCTGTCGGTTAGAGCGAGTGATGAGTTCATGCGGGCTGCGATTGATGATCAGGACTGGTGGACGCGCCGGGTGACCGATGGCGAGCCGTGTGAAAAGAAAAGCGCCCGCGCTCTTCTCCGGAAAATCGCGCTCGGCACCTGGACCTGCGGGGATCCCGGGATGCAGTTCGACTCCACCATCCACACCTGGCACACCTGCAAGGGCAGCGGGCGGCAACACTCGACCAACCCGTGCTCCGAGTATCTTTTTCTCAATGACACCGCCTGCAATCTTGCTTCACTCAATCTGGTCCGCTTCCAACAGCAAGACGGCTCGTTCGATGTGGATCGTTTCAAGTCCGCCGTCCGGCTCTTCATCGTGGCGCAGGAAATCCTGGTGGATCGTGCGAGCTACCCCATCCAGTCGATCGCCGAGAATTCCCATGCCTTTCGCACGCTTGGACTCGGCTATGCGAATTTGGGCGCGCTGATCATGAACCGGGGGCTCGGTTATGACAGCGATGAGGGCCGCACTTATGCCGGAGCCATCACGGCGCTCATGACGGGTCACGCCTATCAGGTGAGCAGCGAACTCGCCGCCGCCAAGGGGGCCTTTCCCTCGTATCATGATGCGCGCTACGGTGATGTGGCCACACCACCCGCGCCATCCAATGCCCCGGCCATGCTTGAGGTCATCGAGCGCCATCGCCAGTGCGCCCACAAGATCGAGGGCCGGGGCGATTGCGCACCGATCATCAAGGCCGCCCGCAAGGCGTGGGACCAGGCGCTGGAGAATGGCCGGGTCCATGGCTACCGGAACGCCCAGGTGACCGTGCTAGCGCCGACCGGCACCATCGGGTTTCTGATGGATTGCGACACCACCGGGATCGAGCCCGACATCGCGCTGGTGAAATACAAGTTGCTCGCAGGCGGAGGGATGCTCAAGATTGTGAACCGCACGGTGCCGCCCGCGCTGATGCGGCTGGGCTATACTTCGGATGAAATCGCGGGTATCCTCATTCACATCGAGAAGTATGACACCATCGAAGACGTGATCGATCCCGCATCGGGGAAAACGGTCCGCAGTGGATTGAAGCCGGAGCATCTGTTGGTTTTCGACTGCGCCTTCAAGCCGCATCTCGGCAGCCGCAGCCTGCATTACCGCGGGCATCTCCGGATGATGGCCGCCGCCCAGCCATTTCTATCAGGTGCTATTTCCAAAACCGTCAACATGCCGGAAGATGCCAGCGTGGAGGATATCATGCAGACGTATATCGAGGCATGGCAACTCGGGCTCAAGGCGGTGGCCATCTATCGGGACGGCTCGAAGCGCTCTGCACCGCTCAATACGAAAAAGACCACCGGCATGGGTGGCGGGACGGACATGACTCCGGGTGCGGAGGAAGTGGCGGAACGCGTCGCCACGTTGATTCGTGAAAACGAGGATCTGCGCAGGAAATCCGAGATTCGCACCCCCAAGGTCATGCCGGACACACGCATGTCCATCACCCATAAATTCGAGATCGCCGGCCACGAGGGCTACGTCACCGCCGGGCTCTATCCTGACGGTCAGCCGGGCGAGGTTTTCGTGCAAATGTCCAAGGAAGGCAGCACCATCGGCGGACTCATGGACACCGTGGCCACTCTTACCTCGATGGCCTTGCAATACGGGGTTCCGTTAGAGAAGCTGGTGAGCAAGTTTGCCTATCAGCGCTTCGAGCCGAGCGGTTACACCTGCAATCCGAACATCCGCACGGCCTTTTCCATCACGGATTATGTGTTCCGATGGCTTGGCTGTGAATTCATCAAGGGTTACCGTGAGGCCACCGCGCCTGATAGTCACCAGGCCGAGTTGGGGATGCCGGAAATCGAGGAGATGGAGAAACGTGCAGTCAATCGTCCGGTCACCGATCTCAGTCCGAAGGAGGATCCCGCGATCGACCGGCTTCCCAAGGTCGACCGGGTCAAGGCGGCGCTCGGCACAGCCTACATGGGGATCACCTGTTCGAACTGTGGTTCGGACAAGGTCATCCGTGCCGGCGCTTGTGGGGTTTGCACGCAGTGTGGAACCAGTCAGGGATGCAGCTAAAGCGGGCAGCTTCGGTGGCGGTGGGAGCGCTGGGTCTGGTGGTGGCTGCGGTTTTCCTGCGCGAGACCGGCCCATCCGGCTTGGGATCATGGATGCGGTGCACGTTCCATGATTGGACCGGCTTGAGCTGTCCGGGCTGCGGCATGACTCGTGGGACCTATGCGGCTCTGCACGGTCGGCTGGGCGAGGCATTTCGATACAACCCACTGGGCATGCTCCTGCTGCCGGTGCTTTGCATCGGCCTTACCGTCGAGACCTGGGGGTGGGTCCGAGGCAAGCCATTTGGGTCGCGCTTCAAGCCGGGCAAAACGGGGGTATGGATTCTTGGCGTGCTGGTCGTGGTCTTCTGGGTTTTGCGAAACATCCCCAAGTGGCCATTCACGCTGCTTGCACCACCTTGATGAAGTGAGTCTTGCGGAGGACATCTTCCACGAGTATCCCATGGCCATGCCTTTGCTTCTCGGAGTCAACATCGACCACATCGCCACCTTGCGCCAAGCCCGTTACGCCACCATGGAAACCGCGCCTCATGCGGAACCATGCCCGGTGGTGGCGGGTCATGACGCACTTGCGGGTGGTGCGGATTCCCTCACGATTCATGTCAGGGGCGACCGCCGCCACATGCAGGATGCGGATGCTTTCCGGATCCGAGCGGAAATCCCGACCCCGCTGAATTTTGAAATGGGCGTGACGGAGGAAATGCTGGGAATCGCCCTCAAGTTGAAACCGGATTTCGCCTGTTTAGTGCCTGAGACGCGCCAGGAAATCACGACCGAGGGAGGTCTGGATGTGAAGGCGGGATTTGATAAAATCCGGATCACCGTGGCGCGCCTGCAAGATGCGGGAATCCAGGTCAGCCTCTTCATCGACCCCGATCTGGCACAGATCGACGCGGCTGCGGAATGTTGCGCGGATATGATCGAACTCCACACCGGTTGCTTCGCCAACGCTGCGGCGGGAGGGCAGGTCGCTGCGGAAGTCCAGCGCTTGATCACGGCGTCCCAAGCTGGCCACGCGGCCAAGCTGCAAGTCAATGCAGGTCACGGAATCAACTATACGAATATCCAACAAATCCTCACCATCCCTCACCTGGCGGAGTTAAACATCGGTCATAGCATCATCGCCCGTTCCACCCGCATCGGACTGACGGCGGCGGTGCGGGAAATGAAGGAATTGATGTCCGCCTACTCCGCCTGATCATGCGCATTTTCGGGATAGGAATCGATGTGGTGGAAGTCGGGCGGATCGCCAGCGCCATCGAGCGCCATGGAGATTCGTTTTTGGGCAAGCTTTTCACCGCGAGCGAGCGTGCCTACTGTGACGGTCAGAAAAAGTCGGCACTTCATTACGCGGCGCGATTTGCGGCGAAGGAGGCGGTCTCCAAGGCACTTGGCACTGGCATCGGTGGGCAGGCCGGTTGGCTGGATCTTGAGGTCGCGCGCGATCCTGCGGGTGCGCCCAAGCTGGTTCTGCTCGGGGCAGCGGCGGAGTTTGCAAAGCGTCATGGCATCACGGAAATCCAGATCAGCCTGACTCACGCCCGCGATTATGCGGCGGCGAATGCCATCGCCATTGTGGATGGTGGCGCACATCCATGATTGAAGTTCAGCAGCCATCGTCCAGTCTTCACCCATGAATCGTCCACGCCGCAATCGCCGTACGCCTGCCATCCGTTCCTTGGTGCGTGAAACCTCGCTGAGTCCGTCGGATTTGATCCTGCCGATGTTTTTCCATGAGGCAGCCGAGGATACGCCGATCGCGTCCATGCCTGGCGTCACCCGTTGGTCGCTTGCCAGCCTGGTCCGTGAGGCTGGGGAGGCGCACGCGCTGGGGATTCCGGCAATCGTGCTTTTCCCGAAGATCGACGAGTCCCTGAAAACTCCCGGCGCGGAGGAATCCTATGCCGACGAGGGGCTGGTTCCCCGGGCGATCCGCAGCATCAAGGCGGCCCATCCAGGGCTATGTGTCATCACGGATGTGGCGCTGGACCCCTATAACTCCGACGGGCACGACGGCATCGTCCGGCGCGACGGGCGAGGGGACTTGGAGATTCTCAATGACGAGACCGTCGAGGTGCTGTGTCTGCAAGCCCTCTGCCATGCCCGTGCAGGGGCGGATATCGTCGCTCCATCCGACATGATGGATGGTCGGGTCGCGGCGATCCGAGAGGCTCTCGATGGTGAGGAATTCACCCAAGTCTCGATCCTTAGTTACACGGCCAAATATGCTTCCGCCTTCTATGGCCCCTTCCGTGGCGCTCTGGATTCAGCGCCGAAGGAAGGTGACAAGAAGACCTATCAGATGGACCCTGCCAACACCCGCGAGGCGATCCGGGAAACCTTGCTGGACGAAGCCGAGGGGGCTGACATGCTGATGGTGAAACCTGCCGGAATCTATCTGGACGTCATCGCCAAGGTGCGTGAAACGAGCACGCTTCCGATCGCCGCCTATCAGGTCAGCGGCGAATATCTCATGCTCAAGAGCGCTGCCGCAGGCGGCTGGCTCGACGAGCGGGCGATCGTGCTGGAGTCCCTGTTGGCGATCAAGCGTGCGGGAGCGGACATGATCCTCACCTATTTTGCCAAACAAGCCTGCGGCTGGCTCAGTCCTGTGCGGGAACCAGGCGCATGATGCGGTCGGGGCCGTTGAGCACGACATAGATGAAGCCATCCGGTCCCATCGCGACGTCGCGGACGCGACCGACGTCTTTGAAGATGGTTTCCTGGGAGACCACGCTTTTGTTTTCGATCCGGACGCGGCGGATTTCCTTCTGGGCGAGCGCTCCGACGAGGAGATCGTTTTTCCACTTGGGAAACTTGTCGCCGGTATAGAAATCCAGACCGCACACCGCGATGGATGGCACCCAGGAGGTGACGGGTGGAGTCATGCCAGCTTTCTGAGTCACTGACATGACTTTTTGGCCATCCGGGCCGTTGTAGTCCATGGGCATCCCGTTGTAGTGCATTCCCAAAGTGACGACCGGCCAACCGTAATTGTGTGCGGGGAGGATGAGGTTGAGCTCGTCACCGCCGCGTGGTCCGTGCTCGGTGCTGTAGAGGGCTCCGTCGCGCGCATCCATGGCCAGCCCTTGGGGGTTGCGGTGGCCGTAGGACCAGATGCTTGGCATGGCATCCTTGGTTTTCACAAATGGATTGTCCCTAGGCACCCGGCCATCATCGTGAAGGCGGTGGATTTTTCCGTTAGGTCTTGATAGATCCTGGACTTCATACATACCGCCGCGCTCGCCGATGACGAAGTAGATATATCCCTTGTCGAAAACGAAGCGGGTCCCGAAGTGCACGCCCGCGCCGGATTGGAACTTGGGGTCGGCACGGAAGATCCATTCCTGGTTCACCCACCGATGATTTTTGATTTTACCGCGGACGACGGCGGTGATGCAGCGGACCTCGTCCTTTCCCTGGTCATTTTTGGCGCGGGTGCCGTCTGATAGGCCGAGATAGACCCAGCCGTTTTTGGCATAGTCCGGATGCAGCGCGACTTCCATGAGTCCGCCCTGCCCGTGTTCGATGGTCTGGGGCGTGCCTTCGATGGCTTTCGGATCCAGTTTACCAGCGGCGGAGATGATCCGGAGTTTTCCGGATTTCTCGGTGACCAGTCTGCCACCGTCGGGGAGGAATGCGATGGCCCACGGGTCTTTGAGGCCGTTTTCCACCACCATTTCGAGCCGGTAGTTTTCCAATTCCGTCTTGGTCTGCTGGTCGAGCGAAGGGCTGGGAAGGTTCTGGCCTTTGCTGAGGTTTTTCTTCTCCTGCTCGCGGAGAAAGATGACGAAGGCGCGGATTTGATCGGGCTTGAAGGTGTCTTCCCATGGGATCATCCCGAGCGGGATATTGCCCTTGGCGATCGATCGGTAGATCTCCTCATCCGAGCTGCCGTGATTCCATACACCATCGACCAGGGACCCCCCGACGCCGCCCTCGAAGTTGGCACCGTGACAACCGGCGCAGTTTTTATGATAGAGTTCTTCGATCTTGGCATTCTGGGCCGGGGCGAATGACGCGAGGGCGAGGGTTATTAGAAAGGTGACTTTCATGGAAGAGAGTTTCAGTCTGGCGGCATAAAACGCAATCCCGGACTGTCATGGATCAAAAACTTTAAAATTCCCATTCCGCGCCCAGCCAGAGCGAGCGTGGGGCTGCCAGCGTGCGTAGCCCGTCGCGGGTCAGGCCGGTTTGGATTTCCTCGTCCATGAGGTTCTCGATGCGCACTTGGTAAGTCGCGCCGGCGGCCTGCCAGGTGGCGCCGATGCGAACACTGGTGTAGTCGGGAAGCGAGCGCTGCGCCAAGGCGTCATCAAATTGGGATGAGCCGTATTCCACCTCTGCAAACAGGCCGAGCGCTTCGGTGGCTTGGTAATGACTGCTCGCCGTGAGCCGCAGATCGGGTGCCTGCGGAAAAGGTTTTCCTTCTAACAACGGTTGTTGGGATGATTCTTCGAAGCGGGTTCTCGACCACAAACCGCCCAGGCCGAGGGTCAGGGGAGCGGTGGGCTTCCATTCCAAACTTCCCTCGATGCCGGTCACTTGTGCTTGATCGACATTCTGGCGCTGCGCCCCGCTGCCACCGGCGGGAATGCTGCCGAAGATGTTAGAAATGGCCCGCGGATCGGTGATGGGGACGTTGGCGATGGCGTCGTTGATCCAGAAATGAAACGCGGAAGCCTGGGCTTGGAAGCGATCGTCCGGAGTCCAGCGGAGACCACTTTCCAGCTGATAGAAGCGCTCGGGATTCAATTCGGGGTTGGCCTCGACGAGATCATTTCGAACGCGGAATGGGCGGTGAAGTTCGTTGAGCGTCGGCAGGCGGAAGCTGGTGCCCGTCGAAAGGTGGACGTTGAGATGGTTGGGCAAGTCGCGTGAGAACTCGAAGGCAAGGGAGGGCTCGAGCTCATTTCGATCACCTGGGCGATCTGAGCGCAGGGTGTTTCCTGTCGCTTGGGAGGTCTCAAGCCGCCGTCCGTCGGACAGACTCCAGTGATCAAGCCGGAGGTTGGCATCGAGCCGGGTCGACTCGTCGGGACGATATCCCGCGGCACCGAAGACACCCACCAAGGCTTGATCGCCCCCAGCCTCGCGCAGGCGGAAGGTGCCGACTTTTTCATGGGTGGCTCCGGATAGGAAGCGGGCATCGGCTCCGCTGGTGAACTCCCATTTCTGTCCTTCTTTCCATAGCAGGGTCACCGCGCCGCCGGTCCCTTCACTCGGCACGTCGTATTGATCCAAAGCGAGCGTCTCAGCGGTGCGGGTGGCATTCACCGTGCTGAAAATGGATTCGAATTCCCGTTGTTGGTGCCACGCGAGCGCCTGCCATGAGAGATCATCCCGGGTGGCGGTGATGCGCAGCGCCATGTCCACGGCCTCGGTGGAATTGCCGGTGAGCCGGGTGCCGTTGTTGCGTTCTTCCGTATAGTAGGAGACGCTCGGCTCGATGGTGAGATCGGGTGCGGCCAGCCAGGCGAACTTGATTTCACCGCCGGAGAGGTCGGTCTCCAGCTTGGTGTCGATCGGGCCGCGCTGGGATGGCGAAAGGGCGTGGAATCCATCCGTATGCAGGCCGAATGCCGAGAAGGAAATCGCGCGGGTCTTCTCCGGATTGCTTGCCTGGTAGGCCGTGGAGCCCCGGAGCGTGCCCTGGCTGCCACCGCCGATTTTGAAATGGCCGTGGTCCTCGAAGGTGGGGCGGCTGGTCATTTGAATCACTCCGGCTGGGCTTTGATTTCCCCACAGGGCGGCGCGGGCGGAGGTGACGATGCGGATGCTGTCCAAACTCGCCGCATCATAGCGTGCCCAGTAAACCCAGCCGCCGAAGGGATCGTTCTGGGGAATTCCGTCAAGCAGCACCAAGGTCCGTGATGCGGCGGTGGCTCCGGTGTTGCGCAGGCTTACCCCGGAAGATGTCGGGTTCCCGAACAAGGCCGACTGCCGCCGGTAGAGCGAAAATGAGGGCTCGCGGGCTAACAGCTCGTCGATGGTGCGCGGATCACTCAGGCGAAGCTGCTCCTGCGTCCACTCCGCCAAGGGCGGCGCGGCGGTGCGGCCAAGCTGCCGCTCGGCAAGGACCGTCATGGCGGGTAGAAGCTCCGCCGACTGCCCTTGCGCATGGATGGCTCCACCAGCGACCACGAGGGCGATTTTGAAAAAGGGGAGCTTGTGCATCGGCCATCAGGATACGCACGGGAAATCGAGGTTTTTCCTTCCCTGCTGGCAAGCGGGACTCAGGCGCACTGGGGACACACCCCGAAAAACTCCAGCTCGTGGTAGAGGTTTTTATATCCGGTCTTTTCTCGGATCTCGTCTTCCAGTTGATGGACCGGGCAGGGGGCCTTGATGGGTTCGATACTGCCGCAACTCGTGCAGATTAGATAATCGCTGTGTTTCCCGGGAAGAATGAGGGTGAAATAAGCGGCTCGCTCATGCAGCCCGAGTCGCCGGATCACTCCATGCTCCGTAAGTCGCTGGAGCAAACGGAAAACCGTGGCTTTGTCACACTGCTCGGTGAGGCGGTCTGAACTGGCCAGCTCGGAAAGTGTCATCGGGCGGGGACTTTCCAACAGCGTTGCCAACAATTCCTCGAGGGCCTTGGTGCGTCGCAAGCCCGCAGTGCGGCAGCGACTGATGGTTTCTTTGATCGTGACTTTCATGACTGGCCAACAATAGACTTTGATGCGAATTAAAACAAGCTTGCTTGCGAATCATCCGTGCGAATGGCTGGTAAAGGCGCTCCGATCTTCTCGTAAGCGGCGGGCATGGCGGTGCGCCCCCGAGGGGTGCGCATCAGGAACCCCTGCATGATGAGGAAGGGTTCGTGCACCTCCTCAAGGGTCGCGGCATCTTCTCCGACGGCCACCGCCAGCGAGTTCAGTCCGACCGGTCCGCCGTTGAATTTGTAAATCAGGACTTCGAGCAGGCGCTTGTCCATTTCATCGAGCCCCTGGGAGTCGATCTCGATCATGGCGAGCGCGGCGTCTGCGATGCTTCCATCGATGAAGCCCTTGCCACGGACCTGGGCATAATCACGGACCCAGCGCAGCAAGGCATTTGCCACCCGCGGGGTGCCGCGTGATCTTGAGGCGACCTCCAGCGCGCCATTGCGCTCGATCGGCACATCCAGCAGTCCGGCGGAACGCTCGATGATCTGCGCCAATTCATCGTGGGTGTAGTAATCCAGTCGATTCGCCAAGCCGAAGCGCGAACGGAGCGGGGCCGTGAGCATCCCGGAGCGTGTGGTGGCTCCGACGAGCGTGAAGCGGGGCAGGTTGATCTGAATCGAGCGTGCGGAGGGGCCGGAATCAATGATGATGTCCAGCCGGAAATCCTCCATCGCGGGGTAGAGATACTCCTCAATCGCCGGGTGAAGGCGGTGGATTTCATCGATGAATAGGATGTCGCCCTTCTGGATGTTGGTCAAAATTCCCGCGAGATCACCGGCTTTTTCAATCTGCGGGCCTGAAGTGGTGTGGAGTTGGGTACCCGCCGCGCGGGCGATCAGGTTGGCAAGCGTCGTCTTTCCCAAGCCGGGCGGCCCGGAAAGCAGTACGTGATCGAGCACGTCTCCCCGGCCTTTTGCGGCTTCCAGCATCAACAGCAGCCGATCTTTGACCTTTTCCTGTCCGATAAATTCTGAAAATGCCGGTGGCCGCAGAGACACGTCGAAGGGGGTCGCCGGGGCAGTGGTGGTTTGTTGGTAGAAGTTTTCGGACATCAGCGTTGCCGATGCGAGTTGAGCGGAGATCCGAGCGGCTGAGAAGCGCAGAATTTCACCACCGCGCACCCGCATGCGGCACGGCACGGATCTTGCCCGCAGGCGGCGCTTGAATGGGCGATGATTAAAATTGACGCAGGCCATCGAATTAGGTTAGAGATTCCATGTAAATGAATGTTCGAGAATATCTCCGGCAAGCGATCCAAGCCGTATTTGCGGGAGCATTCATTGCCTCGGTAGGCTGCCAGCCTGAGAAAACACAGGCGGAGTGGTGGCAGGGCGAGCGCGAACGCGTCGAGCTGGAGCAGGAACTTGCACTGAAGGCCTATCGCTTGAGTCAATCCCAGGGTGACGAAATGACAAGCTACAGGGATTTGCAGGACTCGGCGCGGGAATGCAAAGTGGCGTTGAGTTCTTTACGGCTGCGCCGGGACCAGTTGTCGGGTGAAGTTGCCGCATTTGAAGGTAAACGGATCCAGTTTCGGGACACGCTCATCCAAGAACAACGGCAGCGGGTGATCGGGAAAACCTTTGATAAGCTCAAACTCGCCACGGGGAGGGAATATGAAAAGGTGGTGGTCGCGCAAATCGATGACGCCGGGGTGACGGTCCGGCACCCCGCTGGCTCCGTGCGTATCGGCTTCAATGATCTGGATGTCGGGCAACAAGCGTTCTTCGGATTGGACCCGGATTTGGCGATGGCTGCCAACACCCGGGAACGCCGGGAAAGCGCGGCGTATGATGAGTGGATCTCCGGGCAGCTGCTGGCCATCCAGGAGGCTGGCGACTCCCAAGCGGGAGCGGCCAATCACAGCTTCGCGAGGAACGACCGCAAATACTCGAGCCGCCTCGCGCGGGAGGCAGCCATTTCACGTGAGCGGCCTCTGGCCCAAAGCGCATCTTATGTCGGTGGCAGATCGTCCAGGGGCGGGCGTGGAGTCACGTTCTATCAGGTTTATCGGCCGGTCTATCGTTACGGCTACGGCAGTTCATGCGGAAGCGATGGTTCCCCAAGGTATGCGGTCCGTTCCGGCGTTTCGCCCGTCCAGTCCAACCGGGGTGGTCCGGGGTGTTCGTCGGTGGCTGAGCCTCTGCGAACGCGGAACACCGCGCCCTCAGTCATCCCATCAGAACCATGAAGTCATTTGATTCCACGCGAGCGCTTGTTTTTTGTTCCAGTCTTTTCATCATCTCATGCGGCGATGATCCAAAAATGGTGGAGAAGCGCGAGCAGCAGAAAGCGGAGATTTCCAAGCTGCGGGGTGAAATCGCATTGATCGAAGAAAAACTCAAAAATCTCCCACCCGATGTGTCGGCCGACCTCGCGGCCACCCGCGATCTTGTGGAAAAACAGCAGTCCGAAGTGGCGGTTTTGGAAAAGGAGGTCGCCGTGCTCGAGGAGCGCAAGCGCGAGCTTCAGAACGAGTTCGATTCCTACAAGATCAAGTATCAACTGAAGTAAACCACACCACTGAAGTATATGTCTTTTACCGATATGATGTCGAGCGGTCGTGGGCCGGGTGTGATTGGGATGGTGATGGCTCTTTTTGTCCTGCTTGGATTCGGGCTATTGTTCATGCTTGCATTTGATGAAGGATTTCAAGGAGGTGATCTCTCCATTGAAAGCTTGGTCGCGCAACAGGCGAAGGATATTGAAAAGTCGCGGGAAACCATCAAGGCCGGACAGGAACTTCTGGACATGGGGCCTGCCAGGGTTTCAAAGGCCAAAGAACTGGCATCGTTGAAGTCGAAGCATCAGGGATTGAAGGATGCCTCCATCCTGCTGAATCGCAATCTCGCAAAAGGCGAAAGCGAGCTCGGGCTTCTTCAGAAAGCCTTCGAGGACTATAAGAATGACTACCGCAGCTTTGTCCGGGGCAAGGCAAAGGGGGAAACCATGGCGAAACTCGTGACCCGCAGTGGCGTGGTCTATGATGAGGTTAATATCCGCGAGGTGTCGGCCATCGGCATCCAAATCCGCCATAGCGGTGGCCAGAAACGGATCCCGTTCGAGGATTTACCCGAGGAGATGCAGGATCACTTCCAGTATGACCCCAACCAACAAGCTGCCGCAGTCGCCTCCGAGAATGCGGATCGGGCGATTCATGACGCGGCGGTCGCCGTGACGGATGAACAACAAAAGACGGCCATGGCCGCCGCCCAGGCGAAAGAGGCGGCCGCCAAAAAAGTCCGCACTGCCAGCGTGATCGCGGCTAAAATCACCCAAGCGGGAAATCTCGAAGACCAGATCGAGCAGATGGAAAAAGCCATTCAGGCCGAGGGCAAAAAAACCCTGAGTCGCGCGGGAATCATGAGCGTTGAGCTTGCCAACATGCAGCGCCAACTCACGGAATTGAGGACGCAAATCTCAACTTTCCAAAGTCAGCCCTAGGCACTCGGAGTTTTCGATGCAGTTCAACGATGATCAATCCGGCGTTCCAACCTTCATGGTCGGGATTGTCATCCTAGTGATGGCCGGTGTCGCGCTCTCGATCTTGGTGGATAAGCGCGCCAAGGCCTCCAGTGAATTCGGAGACCTCCAAAAGGAGATTCGGGTGAATGACGAGCTTGTCGGGGATCTGAAGTTTCAGCGCGAGGAGCGCGCCGCGCTGCTTCAGAAATCCGGAGGCAAGCGGCGAGGTCAGGCAGCGCAGCTTGTCGAGCTCGGGCAACAGGCGAAATCCCTCAAACAACAATCGGCCACAGCCCTTGCCAAGAGCCGTGAGCTGTCCTCCGCAATCACGTCCTTGGAGTCGGAATCCCTCCGCTACCGCAACGCCTATCGGCAAAAATCATGGGCAATGGCGGTCGGTGAGAAGTTGGGAACTCTCAAGCTGAAGAGCGGTCGTGAATATGAAGGGGTAACGATCAGCCGGGTCACGGAGGCGGGTTTGGAAATCAGTCATCACAGTGGAATCGCAAGGATTCCAGCGCAAGAGCTCGATCGTACCCTCCGCGAGCGTTTCCAATTCAAAAACCAGGAATTACCCAAGCTCGTGAAGTAAGGGGCACTCGCGGCAACCACGGGGCCCAGCTCAAGCATCCACTCCCGATTCGCCCGGGTGTCGTGTAAAACACCACCCGGCGGCTGGGAGGCCGCGGCCCGTCCTCACCGGATCGATGAAACTTGGATTTTTCATCAATCATTTGTAGAGTCTTTGGAATTCTCATTTCATTCCCCACCTTGACCTGCTTTCATCGCTGCGGCGAACTACCCGTTTCCCTATTGATTCATGCCCTGGACCGAACCTGCCACTTTCGAAGATCGCCGCGTTGTTGTAGAGGTGGTTTCGTCAGCACACACCCTTATTTGACCCGCATTGATGTCGAACTCTCAAGAATCTTCGGTGGGCGCGGAATGGTGCCTGGAGCACTCGTATTCCGAGCTTCCAACGCTGTTCCATCAGAAGGCGATGCCGGTGGCGGTCAAGGATCCTCGACTGGTGGTTTTCAATCATCGATTCGCGGAGAGACTCGGTCTGGCCATGGATCCGCCGGTGAAGGTCTTTGCGGGTAATGAATTGCCGGCGGGGGCGCGTCCGATCGCGCAGGCTTATGCCGGGCATCAGTTCGGCCACTTCACAACTCTGGGTGACGGGCGGGCGATCTTGCTTGGAGAACAACTCGCGCCGGACGGACGGCGCTGGGATATCCAGCTCAAGGGGGCCGGGCGGACCGCTTTTTCCCGTGGGGGGGATGGCCGGGCGGCGCTTGGTCCGATGCTGCGTGAATACATCATCAGCGAGGCGATGCATGGTCTGGGGATTCCCACCACGCGCAGTCTGGCGGTGGTGGCCACGGGTGAGGATGTGCGGCGGCAGGATATTCTTCCGGGAGCGGTTCTCACCCGGGTGGCCTCCAGTCATATCCGCGTGGGGACCTTCGAGTGGGCGGCGGCAAATCGGGATCAATCCGCCTTGCGGGCCTTGGCGGACTATACCATCAGACGCCACTTTCCGGCATTGGCAACGCTGGAGAATCCCTATCAGTTTCTCCTGGGTGCCGTGGTCGGGCGCCAGGCGGCGCTTGTCGCGCAGTGGCAGTGCGTGGGCTTCATCCACGGGGTGATGAATACCGACAACATGGCGATCTCGGGTGAGACGATCGACTACGGTCCCTGCGCTTTCATGGATGGCTATGATCCGGCGACGGTCTTCAGCTCGATTGATCACCGCGGGCGCTATGCGTATGGGAACCAGCCACGGATCGCGCAGTGGAATCTTGCGCGGCTGGCTGAAGCCTTGCTGCCACTGCTGCACGAGGATGAGGAGAAAGCGATCGAGGTGGGGACTTTGCAGATTGAGTCCTTCGGGGATTTGTTCGAGCGCGAGTGGCTCGGGCGGATGAGGGCCAAGCTGGGATTGTTTGCCGAAGAGGCGGGAGACCGGGCCTTGATTGAGGCCTTGCTTGAGTGGATGCGGGAAAGCCGGGCGGATTTCACCCATACGTTCCGGGAGCTCAGTCGGTCGGAGACGGCAAGGATCCTTCTGGAAAGCCAACAGGATTGGCAGCAGCAGTGGCATGCCCGGTTAGGGCGGCAGGAGCAGAGCCTGGCGGAGGCGGAGGCCTTGATGCTGGCCAGCAATCCGGCCTGCATTCCCAGAAACTACCGGGTGGAGGAGGCTCTGGCAGCGGCTTCCGACATGGGGGATCTTTCGGTCATGGAGGAATTGTTGGAGGTCCTTGGGAACCCTTACGATGTCAGGTGGGATGACTCAGAATACCGCCTGCCTCCTGCGCCTGGGGCGGGTGTCTATCAGACGTTCTGCGGCACTTGAGCGGCGCAGTTTACACCATCCACCCACAACTTCTCGACCCGGGCGCGGCTACCCCGGAAGACGAGGGTGCTGAGGACTTCATCGGCTGGACGATCTAACAGGAATTCGCCATACGGCAGCACGCCTGTGGTGTCCCAGAGGACGCAGTCCGCCGCTTGGCCGGGGGCGAGTTTGCCGCGGTGCGTGGCATCACCCAAGACGGTGGCCCCGCCAACGGTGGCGGCGTGGAACAGGCGGGGTAGGGATGGGACAGCCGGGTGCGCATGTTCCGCAGCGCGGGAGGCGTGGGAGTAGAATGCGGCTTTCATGACTTCCCATGGCGAGAGTTCGGGACCACCGGCGACGTCGTTGCCGAGGGCCCACTGGATTCCTGAGGCATCGAGGGATTTCCAGTCCATCACGCCGCTTTGGAGAAACAGATTCGAGCTTGGACAATGGGCGACCTTGGTGCGGGTGGCGGCCAGGATCTGGCGTTCCCTCGCATTCAGATGGATCGCGTGGCCCATCAGGGTGCGTTCGCCTAACATGCCTGCTTGTTCGTAGATGCCGGTGTAGTCGGGTGCCTTGGGAAACAACTCCGCGACGACGCGGAGTTCCTCCCGATTTTCCGAGAGGTGGGTCTGGATGAAAGCGCCGCTCTGGCTGGCGAGCGTGGCGGCCTTTTGCATGAGTTCCATCGAGCAGGCGACGGCGAAGCGCGGACTGAAGGCATAGCGCAAGCGGCCACCCGCCGCGCCATGCCAGCGGGCGCACAGGCGCTCACTGCCCTCGATCGCGGCGGTGAGACGCCCGGTGGGGGTGAGGTCGCTGTACGACAGGCGGTCCATCATCATCTGGCCCAGAACGACACGCAGGCCGGATGCCTCGGCGTGCACAAAGGATTCGTGGGTGGAGTCTTCATGGATCGATGAAAACAAGACCGAAGTCGTGATGCCATTTTGTTTGAGTTCATCGAAAAAGCGGGGCGCGTGATCACGCGCACGCTCGACGGAAAAGGCCTTTTCCGCCGGGAAGACGAAACGGTTGAGCCACGGCAGCAGTTCATGGCCCGCCCGGGCCAGGACCGGGTATTGCGGCAGGTGCGCGTGGACATCGACAAAGCCTGGCAAGAGCAGGTGCCTCCGGTGGTCTTCCCAAGTGATGTTTTCCAATTGCGGCCGTTGATCCCACTCGCCGGCGAACACGATCCGGCCCGTCTGCTCCCAAGCGATCGCGCCATCCCGCACGAAGCGGATTTCTTCCTCGCCGACTGCTGAGATCCAGGCGCAGCGCAGGCCGGTGTGGGTTGCTGGCGGTTTTTCACTCATGAGAAACTCACGCAGGAGCTATCCCCGCCGAGGGTGAGGGTGGATTGATGGGGCGGGCTTTCTGCGAGAACCACTCCGTCGCGGACGACGAGGAGCCGGTTGGGTTTCAAGCGCAGGGCGTCGGCAGCGGACTTCGCCTGGAGCACGACAAAGCTGGCGGGGTTTCCGACGCGGATGCCATAGTCGTCCAGGCCGAGGGTCTTGGCACCATTTTCCGTGATCAAATCAAGCATGACCTCGCTGTGCTCGGGGCGGGTCATTTGGGTGAGGTGCCAGGCCATCGACGCCACCTCCAGCATGTCAGCGCGGCCCATCGCATACCAAGGGTCCATCACGCAGTCGTGTCCAAGGCTCACGTTGATCCCTTGTGCGAGCATTTCCGGGATGCGGGTGAGGCCGCGGCGCTTGGGATAGGTGTCGTGGCGACCCTGCAGGGTGATATTGATGAGTGGATTGGCCACGGCGTGGATGTCCGCCTCCGCCATGAGGGAAAGCAGTTTGCTCACGTAGTAGGAATCCATCGAGTGCATGGAGGTGAGGTGGGAGCCGGTGACGCGGCCGTGGAGTCCGAGCCGCTGGGTCTGATAGGCGAGGCTCTCGATGTGGCGTGAGAGTGGATCGTCCGATTCATCACAGTGCATGTCCACCCGGAGGCCCCGGCTTGCGGCGAGCTCGCAGAGCAGCCGGATAGACTCGGCTCCGTCTTGCATGGTGCGCTCGCCGTGGGGGATGCCGCCGATGATTTCCACGCCCATGTCGAGGGCGCGGGTCATGCGGTTGATTTGCCCGGGCACGCGCAGGTAGCCGTCCTGGGGGAAGGCGACGAGCTGGATGGTGAGATAAGGCTTCATGGCCTCACGGACTTCCAAAAGGGCTTCTGCGGTGGTGAGCGTTATTTCGGAAACATCCACGTGACTGCGGATGGCACCGATGCCTTGGGCGATGGCCCATTTGCAATAGTGGGTGGCGCGCTCGACCATCGCCTCACGGGTGACGTTTCTTTTGAGTTCACCCCAGATTTGGATCCCTTCAAAGAGGGTGCCGCTCTGGTTGTGCCGCGGCTGGCCCAGCGAGAGAACGCTGTCGAGGTGGAAGTGACTGTCAACGAAAGGCGGGGCGAGGTAATTCCCGCCGAGATCCAGAACGCGCGAGGCTCCGTGGGTAGGGAGATCCGGCGCGATGGCGACGAATTTCCCGCCGTCCACCGCAAGATCGCAAAGCCCGTTGCCGCGGTGGATACACGCGTTTTTGATGATAAGCTGCATGTGAGGATGTTTTAGCGCAAGCTAGGAGCAGGAAGCAGGCCATGCGAGCTTTCAAACCGCAGCGGTCGGACAAAGTTTTTTGGGAAAAGTGGCGGATGATTTCTGCGGAAGGTGGCTGTTTTTGTGTTTTTGGTTTCTGTCAGTTGAGGCAGTGAAGTGGTCCCGGAAAACCGAGCCAGCAGTCTGCATGGGCGCAGGCCGGAGAAATGAGAGCGGCTCCCTGATGCGGCAGCTCATTTTGCGCAAATGCCAGAAGCCTTGCATCTGGCGTCCCCGCTAATACTTGAGGTCAGGCAATCTGTCGGCAGGCAGGTTTTCTTTCACCGGAACTGCTTCTGTCCGGCTTGATAGATGTAGCCGGCTGCTTCCATTTTGGCGATCAGTTGGTCGCGATCGAGATCGTGGGTCTTTACCAGATCTTCGAGGTCTTCGCTGAAATCCCGGAGCTCGGTATTGAGGAGTCCCACGAGCAGGTGTGGATCCATGTTGAGAGCGTTTGAGAGGTTCATGTGCTTGCGATCCGGAGTTTTCAGTTAGAATCCTGCGTTTGCGGTTTTTGCGAGGTTGTCTTTTGAAATGTCAGGGTCTTTTGTGGACTTGGGAGCAGGGGGGGCTTGTTTCAGGGTTCCGCCATTCTTCTCCAGGTAACCGAATTTCTCCTTGAGGACGCGGTTTCTTTCTCCAACGGTTTTGCCTTCACCGCCCATCAGTTGCTTCATTTCAGCGTCCATATCAACGTCTTTCATTCCTGTCTGATCCGAGCTAACTCCCATGGATACCGTGGCGTTGTCAATGTCGGTCGCCCGTGTTGCGATTTTGGCGAGCGATTTCTTGTAAGTGGCGACGATCGAGGCGACATCGCCAGCAGATTTGATTTCCGCGATGGCTTGCTTTGCAGCTAACACGCGCTGGGGAGAATGGACGAACCATGCAAAGCTTCCTCCGGTGAGACCCAAGAAGATGACGACTGTTGCGATCAGTTCTCTCCGGCGTTTTGAAACTTTCCGGCGGTGCTGCTCGTCGAGGAGGGCTCCGAGTTCAGCAGAAACGGTGTCGCACAGTCCTGCTTGGGCGAGTGGGACAACTAGGTCTGAAGATCCCGGAAGAGTGGGTTCTTGAGGCGGTTCAGCCGTGACTTGACACATCGCAGGTGCAGGAGCGGGTGCAGGCACCTGCTGTTGGGTCGAAGTCACCGTTGGAAATGCCCTCGCCAAGCTGGCTTGCTTTTCGCTCGTGTCGAGAAGTGCTGCTTGGAACAGTTTTTGCATTCGTTCGTTGTCCGGATTCATGACGTCCCTAAGATATCAAGATTGTTAAGGGATGTGAACCACGTAATCACGTAAGTGAGCGGATGGGTGGGCGTTCGGGTTCGGGAATGACTTTGGATTTTTGCTGGGCATTCTCGCTCGTGACCGACCAATATTGATGGAGATCAGGCAGCGGCGTGGAAAGTGAGAGCTTGCCATCGCGCTGGAGGCGGCGGAGAACCACTTGAAGAATGGCGAAGGCCATGCTGCCGAGCTCGTCATCGTCCCGGTTCCGATGGATGCGCTTGACGAGGTCAGTTTGGGCGATGCGAGAGCTCTTGCCATCTCGCGCGAGATCGATGAGGTGGGCGATTTCCACCCCATAGCCGACGGGAAATGAGAGGGACTCCAAGGTGCTGCGGCGGGCGGCGTATTCCCCGGAGAGCGGTTGAATCATGAAGCTGAGTTCCGGATAGAAAAGCGAGATGAGCGGGCGGACGAGAATTTCCGAGACCCGCCCGCCGCCGGTGGAGTGGAATTCATCACCATAAGCGAGCGGGCGTTCGTAGAAAGCCTTGACGTAGTCGATGTTGGGGTTTTCCAAAAGCGGGCCGATCAAGCCGGTGACGTAGCCGCCATGGAATTCCGAGATGTCGCCGTCGATATAACAGATCATGTCCCCGGTGGTGGCGTGGAGGGCTTTCCAGAGATTTTCGCCCTTGCCGATGAAGGATTTGCCGTCGGGACGGATGTCGTCGGCGCGGAAAACCGTGGCTCCGAACGCGCTGGCGATTTCACGCGTCGGGTCGCTGGAGTTGGAGTCGATCACGAGGATTTCATCGACGAGCGGCCGGAGCTCCTGGTGGATGGTGGAGACGATGGGGCCGATGGTGGCGGCTTCGTTGAGCGTGGGGATGCAAACGGAGATGCGGTGGGAGCCCTTGAGGGCGAGCAGGGCTTTCATGTCGGCGAACTGCCGATGATGAAAACGCATGGGAGTGGGCATGGCGGATTCCTAGCGGTGCGTTGCGGGATGCGCAAGGACGATGCGTGAATCGTGCAAACGGTTGCTCGTGGGGCTTTTTCTTGGCGTTTGACGATAAAGCCGCATGATTTCCGCATGCGGTTGGTGTTTTGGTTTCTGTTTCTCGGTGCGTTGGTTCTCTTGATTTGGGGAATCTGGGGTGACGACTGGAGCGCGCGATTCACGTGGGTGGGGAGTGTGAAATACTTGGAAGACGCCGGACCTTGGGGCTGGCCGCTTGGAATTCTACTGCTGGTGGGGGACTTTGTGTTTCCGATTCCAGGGACGATCGTGATCTCCGCGATGGGCTATGTTTACGGTGTGCTGCTGGGTGGAGTTCTGGCGACGGTGGGCTTGATGCTGGCGGGGCTGTTAGGCTATGGTGTCGGGCGGATTTGTGGGGAGTGTCGCGCACGCCGCTGGCTGGGAAGCAACGACTACGAGGCCGGGCAGCGTTTGTTTCGGGAAGGTGGTGGATGGGTTGTTGCTTTATCGCGGGCCGTGCCGATCCTGCCCGAGGTGATTTCGTGTACGGCGGGCTTGGTGCGGATGCCATTCAAGCGATTTGTCCTGGCCCTGAGTTGTGGATGTGTGCCCATGGGCTTTGTGTTTTCCGCGATCGGCAGTCTGGGCAAGGAGGCTCCCGTTTGGACGCTTGGACTGAGTCTGGTGGTTCCGGGGTTGCTGTGGTGGATTGCCAGTCGGGTGGTGCGGTGAATGCTTTTTACAATCCGGTCTTGAGTCCTCGTCGAGATTCCTCAGATTCGTCTGGTGCGCATCGAAATCATCAACACCGGGACCGAACTGCTTCTCGGAAACACTCTGAACACTCATGGAGCCTGGTTCGGGCGTGAGCTCTTTAAACTCGGGCTGCGTATTTCGCGGCAAACGACGGTTCCGGACGGCGATGCGATTCGCGAGTCGTTGCAAGAAGCGATTTCCCGGGCGGATGCGGTGATCGTGACCGGCGGCCTTGGACCCACGAGTGATGATTTGACGCGGGAGATCACTGCGGAGGTTCTCGGAGTGGAGATGATGATGGATGAGGCGGCCCTTCGGTCGATGGAGGCGTTTTTCGCGACGCGTGGCTTGCCGATGGCGGACTCGAATCGGAAACAAGCGCTTTGTTTGATCGGGGCTGACACTCTCCCAAATCTCCATGGAACCGCGCCTGGGGTCTACGTGCCGCCGCGTCTGAATGGTAAGTCGAACTGTGCGGTGTTCCTGCTGCCAGGGCCGCCGCGCGAGCTTTATCCGATGGTGCATCAGGAGGTTCTTCCCCGTTTGCGCGCGCTTGCAGGTTTGGAGTCCGTGAACGAGGCTTTGGTGTTGAAATTCACAGGCATCGGTGAAAGCAGTTTTCACGAGCATGTGGACGAGCAGCTGTCCAGAATCCCGGGGCTGGAGTATGGCTACTGCGCCCACATCGGCGAGGTGGACCTGCGCTTGATTGGTAACGAAGCGGCACTTGCGCAAGGGCGTAGAATCGCCCTGGAGCATTTTGAGAGTCATCTGATCAGTGATGATGAAAGCTCGATGGAAAAAACCGTGGTGCGGCTGCTCGCCAAGAACAAGATGACCCTTGCGATCGCGGAAAGCTGCACCGGCGGGTTGATTTCTAACAGGATTACGAATGTTCCGGGTTCCAGCGAAGTTTTCACCCATGGCTTTGTGACCTATGCGAACGAAGCGAAAGTCGGGATGCTCGGGGTCGCTGCGGAGGAGATCGCCCTCCACGGTGCGGTAAGCGAGCAGGTGGCGCGGGCAATGGCGGAAGGAGCGCTGAAGGTCAGTGGCGCCTGTATCACCGTTTCCGTGACGGGTATCGCAGGCCCGGGAGGAGGGACCGAGGACAAGCCGGTGGGCACGGCATGGATTGGGCTGGCGACGCGCGCGGGATTCACCTCAGCATTCAAGGTCTTTCATCCGAGAAATCGGAAGGATTTCAAACTCGCGGTCAGTCAGTCAGCCCTGGAGGCGGTGAGGCGGCATTTGAAATCGCTGGGTTGAACGAAACCCATTCATCATTTTGCCATGTCACGGATCATTCACTTCCTGATTTTACCGAGTCTTCTCGGGCAGGCTCAAGTTCCCATGGTTCCCGGTGCGGAGCTTCAATTGGTCGCGGCAGATTACAAGTTTACCGAAGGCCCCGCCGTAGATGAAAAGGGCGATGTGTATTTCACGGACCAGCCGAACGACCGGATTCTCAAGTGGACGGCTGCTGATAACAAGGTCGAGACGTTCCTCCAGCCAGCAGGCCGGTCAAATGGACTGTATGTGGACCGGGAGGGGAAGTTGATCGCTTGTGCTGACGAAATGGGTCAGTTGCTGCGCATTGATCCCGCGACCAAGGAGCGGGTGGTCTTGCTGGATCGCTATGATGGAAAATTGTTCAATGGACCGAACGATGTCTGGGTGGACCCTGCCGGTGGTATGTATTTCACGGATCCATTTTACAAAAGGGATTACTGGAAAGGCCGCGAGATGCCTGAGCAGGAGAAACAGCGGCTTTATCATCTTCCCAAAGATGCCAAGGTTCCAGTCGTGGTTGATGATTCTCTTGTTCAGCCGAATGGAATCATCGGTTCTCCGGATGGAAAGTGGTTATATGTGGCGGATATAGGTGACCAGAAGACTTATCAGTATGAGATCGCCGCGGATGGCTCGCTGGTGAAGCGCCGGATTTTCTGTGAGATGGGTTCGGATGGCATGACGCTTGATGGTGAAGGAAACCTGTATCTCACGGGCAAGGGGGTGACGGTGTTCGATCGGGGCGGCAGGAAGCTTGGCACGGTCGAGGTGCCTGAGGGCTGGACGGCGAATGTGACCTTCGGTGGTGTCCGGATGAAGACCTTGTTCATCACTGCGATGGACTCGATTTATACCTTGGAGATGGCGGTGCGGGGCTGCCGGTGAGAGAGTTCATTGGGGCGTCGAGCTGAGCCAGTCCAGGCGCATTTGCAGCTTGGCTCGGCGTTCTTCGGAAGGACTGGGATAGAGGATGGGATACCATGCACTCATCACTGCGGCACGGGCGATGAGGCATTGGTGGAGCACGGTGTGATCGATGGTGCCGCCGGATTTCTGATAGGCGTGTAGGATGGCATCTGCGGAGATGTTGTCGTTCTCAAGGATGCGGGCATTCCAGATGATGGAGGCGAGGTCCCACTCGATCGGGCCGGAGAAGGTGTCTTCCCAGTCCGTCCAGAGCAGGCCTTGGGTGGTTTGCATGAGATTGCCGGGGTGGGCGTCGCCATGAAGTGGCTGGAGCGGATGGCAGGCGAGCTTGGTGAGTGATGCTTCAAGATGCCCGTCTAGCAGGCTCAGGGTGGGGCGTGGGAAAAGCTCGCGCTGAGCCAGGATTTCTAACAAAGATCGGGTTTCGTGAAGGATTCCAAGCTCTGGAAGCGGGTGCGTGAAATCTTGCAAAAGGTGATGGCATTGATAGAGTGTCTTGCCGATCATGGACGGTTCGGGCGCGGCCTCGGTCCGGGTGACGAATTGCCAGAAGTTGAGGGTATATCCCAAGTGCTCATGGGGGCCTGGAGGGAGCTCCGGGTGCATGGGGATGACAGGTGCGCCGTGACCGGCAAGGAATTGTGCCACGGCATTTTCCCGGATGAACCAGGCGGAGCCCTTTCTGGGGCCTTCGAGGTCGGTGACGACCCGGGCAACGAGCGATTCCGTGAGGCGGAGGACAAGGGTGCTGCCGTCTTGCAGGATGTCGCAGCGGTCGGCGATGCAGCCGTGAAGAGAGGCTGCCTCCTTGGCGGCGCGGATGGGAAGGTCGAGTTTGGACATGGAAAATGAATTGGAATGGAGTTCGGGGACGTGGTTAGTGAAGTTGCGGCTTGGCAGAAGGGCAAATGCGGAGTGCGATGAGGGGGAGATGATTTCAATCAGTGAAGGCCAGCCGATTCCCGGATTCAGCGATTCGGTGCGCGATGCATTTTCACGCAAGGGGCTTTTGGCGAAGTCCAAGGATTTTGAATATCGGCCGCAGCAGCAGGAACTGGCGGTGGCCGTTGCGGAGTCTTTGGTGGGCGCCCAGCCCTTGGTCGCCGAGGCTGGAACCGGAGTGGGGAAGTCGCTGGCCTATTTGGTTCCGGCGGCCCGGTTTGCGATTGAAACGGGCCGCAAGGGGATCATTTCGACCCATACCATCAATTTGCAGGAGCAGTTGGTGAGGAAGGATATTCCGATCGTAAGGAAGATTCTGGGGCATGATTTACCGGCGGTTTTGTTGAAGGGGCGTCAAAACTACCTATGTCCCTTGCGGCTGCGGCGTGCGCAGGAGCAGGCGGCAGATCTTTTCACCAGCACTGAAAGTGAGGAGCTGGAGGCGATCCGGAAATGGGCAGAGACGACGCGGGATGGAACGCTGAGTGATTTGCATTTCCAACCACAGATGAAGGTTTGGTTGCAGGTGTGCAGTGAGGCGCATCTTTGTACGGCGAGAAACTGCGGGCCGCGGGGAAACTGTTTTTTCCAAGAGGCACGCAAAGCCGCGGCGGACGCGGCCCTGATCGTAGTGAACCATACCTTGTTTTTTGCCTTGCTGAATACCGACGAGGTTGCTGGCGAGGATGACGAGGATGACAAGAAGAAGGTGAATGGTTTTTTGTTTCCCAATGACTTTGCGATTCTTGATGAGGCGCACACCATCGAGCAGGTGGCCGCGATTCAACTGGGTTTGCGGGTTTCTCAATCCGGGCTGCGTTTTGATTTGCAGCGGCTCTACCATCCGCGCACCCGTAAGGGTTTGTTGAAAGGGTTTCGCAAGGCTTCAGCGCTGACGGCGGTCGAGGCGGCTTTGGTGGCGGCGGATCGCTTTTTCCACCAGGTGGGCGATGTGGCGAAGTTTGGAAATTATTCCAAGGAGTGTCGGATCCGCGAGAGCGAGGTGGTGCCGAACACGCTTGCGGAACCGCTGCGGAGGCTGTGGTTGGAAATCGATGACCTGGCGGCGGATGTGGATTCCGACACGACCCGTGCCGAGTTGCAGGATGCCGCTCGGCGGCTGCGTGAGGCACATGGTTCCATCGGGGTTTTCCTCGACCAGGCAACTGACGAGAGCGTCTATTGGGTCGAGCGAAGCGGCAGGGACGAGCAGCAGTTCAGCCTGCATGCCGCACCTGTGAATGTCGCGGAGCGGCTCAGGCCTTTGTTGTTCGCGGGGAAGAAAAGCCTGGTCCTCACCAGCGCGACTCTGGGGGTGGGGGATCCCAAGCTCGGCTACTTCCGCAGTCGCGTGGGAGCGGAAAAGGCACGAGCGCTTTGCATCGGCAGCCCCTTTGACTACCAACGGCAGATGAAGATCCGGATTTACAAGTCCGTGCCGGATCCGGGGACGCCCAAGTATGATGAGATGCTAGCGTCGGCGATCCAGCAGTCGGTGTTAGAGAGCGATGGCCGGGCGTTTGTATTGTTTACGAGCTATCGGACCATGCGTGACGCCGCACAGCGCCTTGAGAGTTTTTTCCGGACCCAGGGCTGGCGGGTGTTTTTACAGGGCGACGGGATGCCGCGTCACCGGATGATCGAGGAATTCCGGAATGATGTGCACAGCGTCTTGTTCGGGACCGATAGTTTTTGGACCGGGGTGGATGTCCCGGGCGAGGCGCTGTCGAATGTGATCGTGACGCGGCTTCCCTTTGCTGTGCCGGATCATCCGCTGGTTGCCTCGCGACTGGAAGCCATCGAGGCCGCAGGAGGGAATCCCTTCATGGATTATTCCGTGCCTGAAGCCATTCTCAAGATGCGGCAGGGCGTCGGGCGCTTGATTCGCACCGAGCGGGACAAGGGACTGGTTTGCATCTTGGACAACCGGATTCTCACAAAACGCTACGGCCAGGTTTTCTTGAAGGCCCTGCCGGATGCGCCGGTGGAAATTATCAGTTAGATCCCGGCCGGCTCCACCGGGCTGAGGCGGGCGATGGTGATTTTCAGAGATGCGCTATCCCACTGGCCAGGCGCTGTGGCGGTTTCACCGAGGTATCCATAGTTAAGCACGCTGCCGCTCTGTGCGCAGAGCAGGCGGGAAACCGCGCCAAGCGGCCCCATGCCCATGGTGGCGACCGGTATGGGGTGGTCTTCGAGTTGGAACTCGGCAAGCCGCGCGAGATCGGCGGGTGAGTTGAGTCTGGCCGCTGCCTTGAAAGCTGCCGCTCCCGCGCTTGCCGCCTGTTCCGCTGCTTCGAGCATGGTCTCCCGGGACGGTAGGCGGTCGAAGTCGTGATAGGAGGCGATCCAAGGAATTCCGAGCCGCCCCAGCTCGCCTAACAGTGGTTTCATTTCCGAAATGCTCGCCACCTCGATGTCGATCAGCGCGCTTTCATCCAGTACCTGAAGCAGCAGGCTGCTGCGGGTCTTGGCATCCATTGCCAGTCCACCGCCCTCTTCCACTCTCCGGGCCGTAAAGAGCAGGGGTGCAGGGGTCAAATGTTTCCATGGCTTCGAAGCGACGTTGGCACCATCGGCGACGAGGAGGTCAAGGCGGATTTCGGCGATGTCGCAGCTCTCCAACACCGAAAAGCGAGCCGTTTTCTGGAGAGCGTTGATGCTGCCAAAGCTCCCCACAATGTTGATTCGGCGGTTTGTCAGTTGAAATCTGGCGTGCTCCATGCGGGATTCTGCTTGGGTAAGCGGCGAGTCGTCAATCGCTTGTGTGGGCGGATGGCTCCCCGTGTATTTACTTTTCGGGAAATATTTGAAAGAAACCGCGATTTTCTCTGGTCAACCCGAAACCGAATTTCCTAAGTTCCTTCAAACCCGCACCGCATGAACCACCTGCTACGCACAACACTTCTCGTCACCGCCACCACGATTCTCGCAGCCTTTTCGACCGGACAAGCTTCCGGACAAGCAGCCAGAGCAGTCAGTGATAAGCCTGTTTTTGACGATTTGCCGTCTCCTCAAGTGGGGAGCGTCAACAACAAGGCCTTCAAGCCCAAGGATTGGTTAGAATTTGAAACCAAGCTCAACATCCAGCTCAGCCCTGAACCCGCTTCGAAGACATGCGATAGGTTGACCGTAAAGTGGTACATCGCCGTGAAAAATGCGGAGAAGTCAGGGACGTTTCTTCTCCTGACCAAGGAGATCGAGCACGTCAACATTCCAACGAACGAGGATGTTTATTTTTCGGTTTATCTTTCGCCATCGTCGATCAAGCGCTTGACCGGCATGGATCGCGGCGGAAAATCGGCCGTCGAGTATGTCGGCTATGAGGTTTTGTTCAACGGTGAGAAAATCGCCCAGGATACCACCAAGGGGCAGCCAGGTTGGTGGAATACCGCCTCTGAAAAAATCTCTCGTAGCGAGAAAGTGGCACTTTTGAGCAAAAACGACACACCGTTCAGCGCGATGTGGTGGGATCGTTACGCAGAGGTTAGTCAAGAGCGCCGCTAAGGCTGCATTTTTTGGATTTTCTATTTTTCCCTACTCACTGAATCATGGCTGAAAACCAGACCACCGTCGCACTCAATATTGGATCTCAGCGAATCAGCATGGCCGTCTTCGAAACTTCGAAGAACGGAGGTTTGATTCTCAAAGGTTATGACTCTGAGGTGATCGTGGCGGATCCCGCTCAGGATGCTTCCAAGATTTCCCAAGCACGTATCGCCGTTTCGGATCTGGCGCAGCGCATGAAGCTCGGCAAGGCCAAGGTGCGTTATGCCATCTCGGGTCAGTCGGTCTTCACCCGCTTTGTGAAGTTGCCGCCGCTTCAAGACGACAATATCGAACAGTTGGTGACCTTCGAGGCGCAGCAGCACGTGCCTTTTCCCCTTCAGGAAGTCGTTTGGGATTATGAACTCATCGAGGGCGCGGACGAAAAAGAGGTCGTCATTGTTGCAATCAAGGCCGACGCCTTGGATGAAATCAACTCGGCGGTCAATGACAGCGGTCTTGCCACAGCCGAGGTGGATGTCGCACCGATGGCCATCTACAACGCATTCCGTGCGACTTACGGAAATCCTGACGAACCGATCCTTTTGATCGATATCGGCGCGAAGACAAGCAATCTCCTCTATATCGAAGGGCGGCGTTTCTTCACACGCAGCATCGCCATCGGTGGCGGATCGGTCACAGCGGCGATCGCCAAGGAATACGGAATCTCCTTCATGGAGGCCGAGCATCAAAAGGTTGCGAATGGTCTGGTTGCTCTAGCAGGCGGCCATACCGAGCAATTGGATGAGGCGGTAGCTGCCCTCGCAATGGTCATCCGGAACGCGCTCACCCGCTTGCCCGCCGAAATCGCAAGGACCACGAACTATTACCGCAGCCAGCATGGCGGCAGTGCCCCTCGCAGAATCCTGCTTGCCGGCGGAGGTGCAAATCTGCCTTACACCCTGGAATTTTTCCAAGAAAAGCTCAATTTGCCTGTCGAGTATTTCAATCCAGTTAGAAATGTGACGCTTGGCAAAACCGTGGATCCCACTCTGGTCCAGCGGGATGGTCACCTCATGGGTGAACTCGTAGGACTCGGACTTCGCGGTATCGGCAAGTCTGCCATCAACATTGATTTGGTGCCGCTGGTCGTCGAGCAATTGCGTGCGGCAGATCGCAGAAAACCGTTTCTGATTGCGGCCGCTGCGGTCCTTCTCGGCGGGATGGCAGCATGGGCCGGTTTCCAGAAAATCGCGGCATCCAAAGCACAGGAAGAGGCCAGCGTCATGGAAGAGCAGCGGACGGCGCTGGCCCCCCTCAAGGCCGATATCCAGCAGTTGCTCACTCAGGAGGAAAACCTCAGGAAAATCGCGGCAGGCTACACCAATGCCGAGTCCAGTCATGCTTTCTGGATGGATCTCTTGTCCGAGGTGCGAGGCGCCTTCGCCAGCGACGCTGTGTGGTTGACCGACTTGGAGCCAATTGCCGACTATAATCCACTTGCCGCTGGCTGGAAAGTTGGAGATTCCAAGAACCCTAACGGGAAATCCGTCGTCAAACCGGAATTTGCGACCTCAACCTATGGGAGTTCTTCTCTCGTCGAATTCAAAGCGGAGGCTCCCCCCGAAGAGAAGCGACCCAACCAGCCCGTTGCGGTTCCCGAGGGAGTTCTTGCAAATGCAGTTCGGATCAAGGGGTTTTGGAGGGAAACCCCGAAAAGCCAGAATGTGGTTTCGGACCTGTTGAAGAACCTCAAGGATAAATCGACAAGCTTCCGCTTCAAAGGGAAAGATGCCAAGCAAGTCGAAGTTGATTTGAATGTTGACCAGTATTTTGCAATCACCGTGACCGGTAAACCCGGTGATTTCGGACTTCCATTTGAAATCATCCTGCCTCTCGCGCGGAGCGTCTCGATCAAATGATTCCACATAACTCCCGCTATTGATTATATGAATTGGATTAAGGATAACAAATTCGTCGCCGCACTCGGTAGTGGGACCCTCGTCGGAGCGGTTTTGCTTTTCCTGGTCGGGTCGCACTTCGGGACCACCTATGATCAGGCCAAGGAAGCCTACGACATGGCTGCCGATGAGGCTGCAGGTTTCGTGAGACTTCCCCTTTATCCAAAGCCTGAGAACAAAGCCGCGAAGAAAAAGGCGCTTGACGAGTACCGGAGAAGTCTCGACTCGCTCCAGACCAGCTTCGAGCCCTTCCGCCCCAAAGAGACCTTGGACATTACCCCGCAAGACTTTACGACCCGCCTGCTTTCCGCAAATTCGGAAATCCGGAAGGCTTTTGAGGAGGCTGGGGCCGTTGTGCCCGAAGCATTCTTTGTGGGGTTCGAGGGCTATAAAACCTCACTCGCCGCACCGAATACGACTGGAATCCTCGACTATCAACTCGGGGCAATCAAGCAGCTCTTGCTCGACTTGGCCAAGGCCAAGCCTACCGAGTTGAAGAATCTTTTCCGCCCTGCCCTTCCCGAGGAGGATGGGAAAACCTTCACTCCCGGACCCGCGGACGTAGCAAGGTCGTTTCCGCTTGAGATTACCTTCACCGGGCGTGAGGAATCGGTGCGCCAGGCGTTCACCGCATTCTCCAAAATCGACAAGCAATACGTCGTGATTCGGTCCATCCGGATTTCCAATATCAAAAAGGATCCGCCGAAAGCTGGCGACGCGAAGTTTGATTCGCCAAGCCCTGCTGCCGGAGCTGCCGCCCCGGCTGACGCCTTCGGGGGCGGATTTGTTTTGCCAGGCGATCCCGCGGTTACCTCAAATCCTCCCGCAACCCCGGCTGCTCAAGCGCCACCGGCAGCCTCCAAAGCGGCGGATTCCGGCCGTATTCTCTCCCAGGTCCTTGGAGACGAAGAGTTGCAGGTCTTTGTAAGGCTTGACGTCCTGCAGTTCCTTCCGGCCAAAAAGCTTCCCTAATCCTGACTCATTTCCTCACGAATCCATGTCTTGGCTCTCAAAAAATTACGAAAAAGCCTCACTAGGCGCGGCACTGGCCGCAGCCCTCGGCCTCGCTTACTTCGGCTGGTCCAAGGTCGGTGGAGTTGAAGATGACTTCAGCGCCCAGGTGACGTCTGTGGGGAACGACAATCCTGCCGTGATTGATGCCGACCTGATCCCCAAAGCAAAGTCCTCCATGCTCCTCGACCGGTCTTGGAAGCAGGCACTCGATGGCGAGCGCGCCGTGGATCTTTTCACCGGGATTCCGCTTTTTGTGCCGAGCGCCACGCCAGACAAGGCCATCGACCTCCTCAACAAAGACTCGGTTCCTGTCCATTCTCCGGTTCCGAATACCTGGTGGCTTGAAAATCGACTCGACCCCGGCTTTGCAGACTCTCCGAACCGGGATCCTGATGGAGACGGCTTCTCCAACCTTGAAGAGTTCACCGCCAAGACCAACCCGAATGATGATAAATCCATCCCTCCCTTGCTGGCCAAACTGACCTATCTCAGGGATGACAGCCTTGGTTGGGTCATCCGTCCGAGTTATGGAGAGGGAGGGAGCTTTCCCTTCAATTACTTCGACCTCAAGGGTGGGCGTAATAAGACCGTGACGGGAAACTTGGTCGCTCCCAACGAATTGTTTTTCGCCACCGGGCTCATGGCCAACCGTTTCAAACTGCTCGGTTCAGAGGTCCGCAAAGAGGTTAATCCACGCACTACTGCTGAAAACGAAGTCACTTACGTGAGAATCGAGGACCAGCGTGCAAATAAAAAAGGAGTGGTTTACGAGTTCCCAGCGCCACTCAGCGAACAGCGCATGAACGAATACCTCAAGTATGACCGCACAGCCGTCTTCTCCCTCGAAGCCTTGGGCCTCGATGGCAAGGAATTCAAAGTTGAGGAAAACCTCACTTTCGCACTGCCACCAACTTCGGCGAAAAAAGAATACACTCTCAAATCGGTCACCCCTGAGGCCGTTTCCATCGAATACACCACCCCATCCGGAGAATCAAAGGTCATCGAGATCAAAAAAGGCACCATGCCTAACCTCGGTGAATGAAATCTTCAAAAAATCGCTTTTCAATCTTCCAAAACATCTCCAGAAAACGTCAGCCAATCATGAAAAATCCGCTTACCTGTTGCTCCAATTCCACTGCCATCGCGCTGATGGCCGTCGCTTCATCCATGCCTGTTACTGTTTCCATCGCAACAGCAGGTGAAGGAGGCTCAAGCATGAGCGGACTTGCCCAACGGGAAATGATTCGCCGTCAGGACGCTGTCACTCAAGGGGATATCCTTCTTTCCGAGGGCCGTGCCGCTTACGCAAAGGGCGATTACCAACAAGCGGTTGATAAATACAAACAGGCTCTCGACCGGCTCCCGGATGCTCCCATGGTCTCCGACCGTAGGCAGAGCTACATCGCCCATTTGAGCGATGCAAGTGTCGCCTTGGCCATGCAGCACCGCAAGGTCGGCAAATACACGGAAGCTCGGACGCTCCTTGAGGGAGTGGTTGCAGTGGACTCCACCAACGCTGACGCAAAGCGCGAACTTGGGTATCTCGACGATCCAATCCGCACCAATCCCGCACTCACTTACGAACACACCCAGAATGTCGATAAGGTTCGTCGCGGACTTTATACCGCAGAAGGAGCATTCAATCTCGGTAAATACGACGAAGCCAAGCGCGAATACAGCAACGTACTCCGGATCGACGGATACAACACCGCCGCCCGGCGCGGCCTCGAGCGGGTTGCTGCCGCAAAGTCGGATTACTACCGCGCGGCCTTCGATCACACCCGTGCCGAACTCCTTAGCCAGGTGGACGCCGCATGGGAAATGTCGGTCCCCGCAGATGTTCCGGTCGGAGATGTCTCCACCACTCAGGAAACGATCAGCGGTGGCGTTGCTTACATCACCGAAAAGCTGAAAAGAATCATCATCCCTCGGATCAGCTTTGAAGATACCACGGTGGAAGAGGCGATTGATTTCCTCCGCCAGCGCGCTTCAGAGCTCGATACCACCGAGCTTGATCCCGCCAAGCGTGGTGTCAACTTCGTCATCCGTCGTCCGAAACCAGCCGCTGCCGCAGGTGCTGCTCCTGCTGGAGATGCCGGTGTTCTCGCGGGTGCTGGGGATTCCTTGCTCGCAGTAGGAGCTGACCCCTCAACACTTCGGGTTCGCGAACTCCGCCTCAGCAATGTGCCCTTGGCCGTCGCGCTCAAGTATATCTGCGAACAAGCCAAGCTGCGCTATAAAGTGGACGACTTTGCCGTGACTCTCGTTCCCGCAACCGAAACCGGGGATGATATCTTCAGCCGGACCTTCATCGTGCCACCGGACTTCGCGACTTCGCTCGATACCGGTGGGGGCGGTGCAGCTGTGGTCGATGATCCATTCGCCGCTGCCCCGGCAGGTGGTGCCGCCACGCTCACAGCCCGTAAACCCATCAAGGACCTTCTCATCGCGGCCGGCATTCTTTTCGGCGAAGGCAGCTCGGTCACCTTGAGTGCATCGGGAACCCTCCTCGTCACGAACACTCCCACCGAATTGGATAAGGTGGAGCAATTGGTGCAGGCTCTCAACAAGGCCCCCAAACAGGTTAAGATCACCACCAAGTTTGTCGAAATTTCCCAGGAAAACAGCGATGAGCTCGGATTCGATTGGATCGTCACTCCTTTCGGTAACCCCGGCGGAACGATCTTCGGGACCGGTGGAACCATCGGAAACCAAGGCGGACGCACGGGAAGCGATTTCATCAGCCCAGTCGATAACGCGAGCATCAACGGCATTCCCGCCAACCCGGATGCTTTCACGACCAACGGCGTGACCAATGGCCTCCGCTCGGGTGACCAAGCGGTGAACCGGAATAGCATTGACGCGATTCTGAACAATCCAAGCCGCACCGCTCAGGCTGCAAATGCCGCGCCAGGTATCATGGGGCTTACCGGTCTCTTCTCTGAAGGACAGGTGCAGGTCATCATGCGGGGTCTGTCCCAGAAAAAGGGCACGGATCTCATGACTGCGCCCTCCGTTACCGCCAAGTCCGGTCAGAAAGCTACCATCGAGATCATCCGTGAGTTTATCTACCCCACTGAATACGAACCCCCTGAGCTTCCTCAAGCCGTCGGTGGTGGAATCGGTGTCGGCGGCGGAATCGGCGGTGATATCCTCGGCGGCGGCGGTGGTGGTGGCTTCCCTGTCACGCCTGCGACTCCCACGGCGTTTGATACCCGCAACACCGGTGTCACTCTGGAGATCGAGCCAACCATCGGCCAGAACGACTTTGTCATCGATCTGCGCTTCGTGCCGGAAATCATCGAGTTCGAGGGCTTCATCAACTACGGCAGTCCGATCCAGCAGCCCGGAACCGATGCGCTTGGAAATCCGACCAATACCATCATCACTGAAAACCGCATCGAAATGCCGGTCTTCTCTGCCCGCCGTGTGAATACCTCCCTCACCATCTATGACGGTTACACGGTCGCAGTCGGTGGTTTGATTCGTGAGGATGTCCAGAATGTCGAGGACAGTGTGCCTATCCTTGGTGATATTCCCATTATTGGCAGGCTTTTCCAAACCAAGTCCGAGAACCGCATCAAGAGCAACTTGATCATCTTCGTCACCGCACAGATCATCGATGCTACGGGGCGCCCGCTTCGGGGACCCGATGGAATCAACGCGGTCTCAGCTCCGATCGGCGCTGGTGCCGGCGGTGCTGGCGATGTGGGCGGGGGTGTGCTTCCCCAGCTTGAACTCCCTCAATAAGCTCAGGAATATTCTTCCTCAATGATTCATCAACGGGCGAGGGAGCAATCCTTCGCCCGTTTTGCTAAGCTCAATCTGATCCACAAGCCCGATGAAAGTCATGGTCCTGACCGGTGGAATCGCTTCTGGGAAATCCACCGTATGCCGCGTCTTGGCGGAGTTTCTGCCCTCGGCGGTGATATTCGATTGTGATGCCGCCGTTCATCGGATTCTGGATTCCGATCCAGCGGTGGCAGCGTTGATTTCAGAAACCTTTGGAAGTCAGGCACTCGACCCCCGGGGGCGGGTGGACCGGCAGTTCCTGCGAGGCCAGGTTTTCTCGGACGAATCAGGCCGCCTGCGTCTGGAAGCCATCATTCATCCGAGGGTCCTTGAGGAATGTCTTGATTCTCGCCACCGAGCTGCTACACGGGGGGTGGAATTATTCATCGCAGACGTTCCGCTCTTTTTTGAGAAGGGATTCGACTTCGGCCAAAACCATGTGATCGTCGTCGCTTCTTCCCTCGCCACTCAAATTCAGCGGCTCAAAGCACGCAGTGGTTTCGATGATCTTCTCATCAAGTCCATCCTCGCTGCCCAACTTCCAATCCAGGAGAAAATGTCCCGCGCGGATGTTGTTTTCTGGAACGAAGGCCCCCAAGCGGTCCTTCGATCTCAAATCCGTCGTTTCGCTCAAGCATTTCTCATGACTCCTTCTCAAGAATCCACCGCCCCAGACCCTCAGACTGCGGCCGCCACCGCCGATATCCCTTCGGTCCCGGCTTCCATCGACATCAATCAATTTCGCCTGAAATCCCTCGCGGAGCTGCAAGCCATGGCCGAAGCTGTTCCAGCACGAATCCAAGGGGGGATTCCGAAAAGCCAGTTGGTTTACGAACTCCTCTGCTATTTCGGACGCCAGGGAACCGGACTCATCTGTGAGGGGATTCTCGAACAGGCAAAAGACAACTTCGCCATGCTGCGGGACCCCTTCCGCAGTTTCCGCCCGGGGCCCGATGATATCCACCTCGGCGGTAATCTCGTGCGTGATCACGGCCTGAGGGTTGGAAACTTGATCAAGGTTCGGGTCCGGGCCCCCTGGGAGCGCGATAAATATCTGTCCGGCTTCGAGTTGATCGAAGTCGAAGGAACCCCCATCGCGGATTACCAGCCCCCCAAGGAGTTCGATCGTCTCACGCCGCTTTTCCCCGATCAACGGATCCATCTCGAAGGGGAGGGCAATGATTTTCTCGGGGTCAGGGTCATCGACCTCATCGCCCCTCTCGGAAAAGGGCAACGCGGCATCATCGTCGCTCCTCCACGCGGTGGCAAAACCATTCTCCTCAAGCAAATCGCCCGCTCGATCCGGCTCAACCATCCCGATGCCGAGCTGATCATCCTGCTTCTCGATGAGCGCCCGGAGGAAGTCACTGATTTTGAAGAAACCGTCGGCGCACAGGTATTCGCATCCACCTTCGACGAGTCGCCCCGCCGCCATGCCCAAGTGGCTGACCTTGTCATCGAGCGCGCAAAGCGTCTGGTTGAAAAGGGCAAGGATGTGATCCTCTTGTTAGATAGTCTCACCCGTCTCGCACGCGGCCACAACTCCGCCATGCAAGGCGGCCCGATCGGCTCCGGTGGTGTGAGCCCGCTTGCCCTGCAAAAATCCCGGAAATTCTTCGGAACGGCGCGCAATGTCGAAGAAGGCGGCTCGCTAACGATCCTCGCAACCGCCCTTGTTGAAACGGAAAGCCGCTTGGATGACGTCGTTTTCGAAGAGTTCAAAGGCACCGGAAACATGGAAGTTCGCCTCGACCGCGAACTGGCTGAACGTCGCGTTTTCCCCGCCATCCACATCCCCCAGTCCGGAACCCGCAATGATGACCGCCTCTACCATCCCGATGAGTTCTTGAAGGTGGTCGATATCCGCAAGCAGCTTGCACAACAGCCCATCGGTGATGCCATCGAGACCTTGTTGTCCAACTTGAAAGCCACCAAAACCAACGCTGAACTTCTTCTGAGAGGCCTTCGTTGAGCCTTGCCATGCCCGGGTTTTCACCGTGCGTTTCAGGCTTTTTTCAAGAAACTGCTCCATTGACAGCGCTGGTGACGCTGCATAGCCTCCCGCGTCTTGCGCTGGGCTGAGGAAATTGTTTCTTTGTGACCCAGTGTCCAATGTCACAACTTGATATCACCAAAACGATGGCAACTAAAAAGAAGGCTGCTAAACCCGCAGCTAAACAAAGCAAGAAAACGGCAACGAAGTCCGTTTCTAACAAAAAAGTAAAATACGTTTACAGCTGGGGAGCTGGCAAGGCTGACGGCAACGGCAGCATGAAGGCCCTCCTCGGTGGCAAAGGCGCCAACCTCGCTGAAATGACCCGTATCGGTCTGCCGGTGCCTCCGGGATTCACGATCTCCACCGAGGTCTGCACCTTCTTCTACGATAACAAGCGTACCTACCCCGTTTCACTCCAGGCGGAAATGGAAGCCGGCGTGAAAAACATGGAAAAAATCATGGGTAGCAAGTTTGGTGATGCCAAAGGAATGCCGCTCCTAGTTGCCGTTCGCTCGGGCGCACGTGACTCCATGCCGGGAATGATGGATACCATTCTCAACCTCGGCCTCAACGATCAGACCGTTCTTTCGCTGGCTGCCGCCACCAACAACGAGCGCTTCGCCTGGGATTGCTACCGCCGCTTCGTCCAGATGTACGGCGACGTCGTACTCGGCGTGCAGAAAAAAGAAGGTGAGGACCACGAACCATTCGAAGTTGCGATCGAAACGTTCAAACACGAAAAATACGGCAAGGACATCGTCGATTCCGACCTCACGGCGGATGACCAGAAGGAACTCGTCAAGCGCTTCAAGGCACTCGTCAAAAAGCGGACCGGCCACAGCTTCCCCGCCGATCCATGGGACCAGCTCCGCGGTGCCGCAGGTGCCGTTTTCGGTTCCTGGATGAATGATCGCGCGATCGTCTATCGCCGCAAATACAACATCCCCGCCGCATGGGGCACCGCTGTCAACGTGCAGGCCATGGTCTATGGCAACACCGGCGAAACATCAGGCTCGGGCGTTGCCTTCACCCGCGACCCTGCCAACGGCAAAAACGAATTCTGGGGAGAATACCTCATCAACGCCCAGGGCGAAGACGTCGTCGCCGGCGTCCGCACTCCGGAAAACGTCTCCACCCTCAAGGCCGCGCTTCCCAAGCCATACGCCGAGCTGATGAAGGTCCGCAAGATCCTGGAAAGCCACTTCAAGGACGTGCAGGACATCGAGTTCACCGTTCAGGAAGGCAAGCTCTTCATGCTGCAAACCCGCAACGGCAAGCGCACCGCCGCTGCTTCACTCAAGTTCTCCATGGACATGGTGAAGGAAAAACTCATCGACTGGGAAACCGCCGTCCTGCGCAACCCTGCCGAGCAGTTGGAGCAACTCCTCGCGCCGATCTTCGACCTCGCGGATGTCGCGAAGGCCAAGACGCTCGCCACCGGCCTTCCCGCCGGTCCGGGGGCGGCTTCCGGGAAAATCTATCTGAATGCCGACCGCGCCGTGCTCGCCGAAGCACGCGGCGAGAAGGTTCTGTTGGTCCGCACTGAGACCAGCCCGGAAGATCTCCGTGGCATGATCGCTGCGGAAGGCATCCTCACCTCCAAGGGCGGTGTCTCTTCCCACGCCGCTCTCGTTGCCCGCCAAATGGGCAAGGTCTGCGTCTGCGGAGCGGGCGGTGTCGATATCAACTACGACAAGCTCACTGTCACCGCCGCCGGCAAGGTGTTCAAGGAAGGCGATTACATGAGCATCGACGGCACCAGCGGCAAGGTCTTCGGCGGAGAGCTGAAAACCGCGCCTTCGGAAATCATCTCCGGCATCGTCAGCGGTGACAAGAAGGCGATGGCCACTGAGAAGTTCAAGGGCTTCATCCAGCTCATGAAATGGTGTGAACAAGCCACCCGCATGTCCGTCCGCACCAATGCGGACACCCCGGAGCAAACCCGCATCGCTCTGGCCTTCGGCGCCAAGGGCATCGGCCTCACCCGGACCGAGCACATGTTCTTCGAAGGTGATCGCATCGACGCGATGCGCGAGATGATTCTCGCCACCACGCTCGAGGCCCGTAAGACCGCCCTTGCAAAACTCCTGCCTTATCAGCGCGAGGATTTCACCGGCATCTTCACCACCCTCAAGGGACTCCCGGCAACCATCCGCCTGCTTGACCCACCACTTCACGAGTTCCTTCCTCACAGCAAGGAGCAGCAAATGGACCTCGCGAAGAAACTCGGCGTCAAGGTGGAGACCATCATCCAGCGCGTGGCCGACCTTCACGAGTTCAACCCGATGCTCGGTCACCGCGGTTGCCGCCTCGGTATCGCCTATCCGGAAATCACCGAGATGCAGGCCCGTGCCATCTTCGAAGCTGCCGCAGACGTGGCCAAGAAGAAGATCAAGGTGAAACCCGAGGTCATGATCCCGCTTGTCGGCTTCAAGAAGGAGTTCGATCTTCAGGCGGAAATCGTCCACAGCGTCGCCAAACAGGTGATGGCTGAGAAAAAGGTGAAGTTCGAGTATCAAGTCGGAACCATGATCGAAGTCCCACGCGGTGCCCTCACTGCCGACCAGATCGCGGAGAACGCCGAGTTCTTCAGCTTCGGCACCAACGACCTCACCCAGACCGCGCTCGGCATCAGCCGTGACGACATGGGCGCGTTCCTGCTGCCTTATGTGGAAAACGACGTGTTCGCCAAGAACCCGTTCGCCACACTCGACACCGTCGGCGTTGGCCAGCTCATCGAAACCGCTGTCGCCAAGGGCCGCAAGACCCGTCCGGACATCAAGCTCGGCATCTGCGGCGAACACGGTGGTGACCCTGACTCGGTGGTGTTCTGCCACAATGTCGGGCTCGCCTACGTGTCCTGCTCGCCCTATCGCGTGCCGGTCGCCCGCCTCGCCGCCGCCCAGGCCGCGATCCTGGAAAAGCGTGCTGCGAAGAAGAAATAATCCACTGAGACGGTTTCTAACTGTCCCATGATCCACCAAGCCGCTCCGGGAAACCGGAGCGGCTTTATTTATCCGTGGACTTGGATGGCTTCACGGCCGTCCGCTCGATGAACTCGATGATCATTCCCGCCACGTCTTTTTTGGAGGACTGTTCGATCCCTTCGAGGCCTGGGGAGGAGTTTACTTCCATCACCACCGGGCCATGGTTGGAGCGCAGCAGATCCACCCCGGCGACATTGAGCCCCATCGCCTTGGCGGCGTTGACCGCCACCGCCCGCTCGTCCGAGGAAATTTTCACTTTGGCCGATGAGCCACCGCGATGCAGGTTCGAGCGGAATTCACCCGGTGCACCCTGGCGCTTCATCGAGGCCACGACTTTTCCACCCACGACCACGCAACGGATGTCCGCGCCTTCCGCTTCTTTGATGAATTCCTGGACAAGGATGTTCGCATTGAGGCCCTTGAATGCCTCGATGACCGACTCCGCCGCGTTGGCGGTTTCTGCCAGGACGACACCCACGCCCTGGGTGCCTTCTAACAATTTGATCACCAGGGGCGCGCCCCCACACATCTTGATCAGTTCACCGGTGGCTTCCGTGTGGTGGGCGAAGCCTGTCACCGGCAGGCCGATGCCGCGTTTTGCGAGAATTTGCAGCGACCGCAGCTTGTCCCGCGAGCGCGCGATGGCCACGGAGTCATTCAGCGAGAAAACATTCATCATCTCGAACTGCCGGACCACGGCGTTGCCATAAAACGTGTGGCGCGCAGCGATTCGTGGGATCACGGCGTCGGCGACCAGTTCTTCACCATCCACATAAATCCGCGGCTTGCGGGAAGTGATGTTCATGTAGCAGCGCAGGTAATCCACGACCCGGACTTCATGCCCGCGTGCCTCGGCGGCAGTCACTAGGGCGTTGGTGCTGTAAAGTTTGGCGTTGCGGGAGAGAACGAGAATTTTCATGCGGCGGAGGTCAGCGGGTAATGAAGCAGAAAGTGCGCCTGTCTCCAATAGTTCCCGAGCTTGGCGGTCAACCCTAAAACAGTCGCGGAAGCGTAACAAATTGGTGATCAAAATAGAGGCAACCAACCGCAGTGAACATACCACCCAGCTTCAATGGGAAGAGGATTTTTTGGCCTCCCAGATTCAATGCCAAAGTCAGACAAGCTTCTTGAAAAAACGGTCCACAACAAAGGCGGCTTGGCTTCTCCTGTATTCGTCAGAACCTTTCAACTCATGGTCCAACCACTTCATGGGCTGGCTGGCCAACCCGCATCTGCATACCCGGCAGATTGAAGCCATGCAGATGATGCCGTAACCAGGAGAAGCGAAACTTGATTGATGATGGCTTTGAATGATGGATGGATCCTGCGCTTCCCCAGCAAACCCAATTTCGGAATTGAACCTCACAAGCCAACCGATGTGTTCTGCTTTGAGTCAGTCTAGCAAATTGGCTGCCAGCTTCATGATCCACTCTGGAAGGTTGCATTCTTGATTGTATGGGTGGCTAGATTACTCTCTCGAAACGATTTGTGGGAGGCTCTTTTCGGCTTAAGGGCGTCCATTTTGGCTGCCTAGGTCAACTCCCAGCAAAAAACAGTATCCTCTGCGCCGCTCAGGGAGTCTGCGGATGCGCTAAGGGACACCCGCCGCATTTTCGAGGCGTCCTCAGCACAGCCTGTGGAGTTCTATTGGAACTCCGGGGAGTCGTAACAACTGTCAGGCGCTGGAACCCGAAGAACTACCAGTTGATCTGGCGGATGACAATGGAGCTGCTGTGAGCCCAGCAGGGCTTTTGGCGTGCCTCAGGTCATAAAGAGCTAGAGGATCTGGCCTCCGGGCTCGGGCGTGGTAGAGCGTTCGGAACTCGCAAGTGCCATCAGATTCTCCTATCGAATAGCCATCAGTCAGCTTGCTGAGATTCGAGTGATTTAACGGAAACCCGATTTTTCGCCCGACTTTTAGCGTGACCCAGCGAAGATCAAGGGTCACTTTTCCGGCGCACCAATCAAACGACCATGGGAAATTTTTCTGCTTTTGAATCCAAAATGACCTCAGCCGGGATGGGCGACGCTGCGATCCGCGCTTTCCGCCGCAACTACGAGGCTTTGCTCCGCCAGGAAACAGGCATGATTCCAGAAGACACGATTTCGCCTGCCACGGGCTTGACCTCCTTTGATGAGATCGCCGCCGCAACAAGCGACGATCAGAAACTGTTGACCCAGGCCGTGGTCATCAAACTCAATGGCGGACTCGGAACCGGCATGGGCCTCCAAGGACCGAAGAGCCTTCTGGCCGTGCGGGACGGAGTGACCTTCCTCGACCTGATGGTGCGCCAGATCCTCAGCCTGCGCAAAACCAGCGGGGCAAACGTGCGCCTTTTGCTGATGAACAGCTTCAGCACCAGCGGCGATACTCTCGCTCATCTGGAAAGATACCGCGCGGCCGGCCTGGCGGATGCTTCGGAAGTCGAGTTGATGCAGAACCAGATTCCGAAAATCGACGCTGCCACCCTGCTTCCCGTCGAGTGGCCTGCGGACCCGGATCACGAATGGTGCCCGCCAGGTCACGGCGACCTTTATCCCGCCTTGGTGGGCAGCGGGTGGTTGGATCGCCTGCTCGCAGAAGGGGTGAAATATGCCTTCGTTTCCAATTCCGACAACCTCGGTGCGATTCTCGACCCCGCCATTTTGCGCCACTTTGCCGATTCCGGGGCTCCTTTCCTCATGGAAGTCACGCGACGCACCGCTGCCGACCGAAAAGGTGGCCATCTCGCGCTCCGCAAATCCGATGACCGCCTCCTCCTTCGCGAGGTCGCCCAGTGCCCTGAGGAAAATCTCGCTGAATTTCAAGACATCGAGCGCCATCGTTATTTCAATACCAACAGCCTCTGGCTTCGCCTCGATCTCCTCAAGGAACAACTCGCCGCCGACTCCGGAGTGCTCCCGCTTCCGATGATTCGGAACAACAAAACCGTGGATCCGCGCGATAAGAAATCTCCCGCTGTCATCCAGTTGGAAATCGCCATGGGGGCTGCCATCGAGTGTTTCCAAGGCTCGGCAGCGCTTGACGTGCCGCGCAGCCGCTTCGCCCCCGTGAAAACCACGGCGGACCTGTTAGCCCTGCGCTCGGATGCCTATGAGGTGCTTGACGACGGCCAGGTGCGCCTCGCCGCCGAGCGTCACGGCGTGCCTCCTAACATTGTTCTTTCTGACGATTACAAGTTGGTTGATCAACTCGAGCCTCTCGGGGTGCCCAGTTTGATCAAGTGCGTATCCTTGAAGATTTCCGGCCCGGTGCACTTTGCGGACGGCGTCGTCATCGAGGGTGAGGTGGAGGTTCGCAACGCGGCCGGGGACCGAAGGATCCTCCCTGCGGGTCACTACCGTGACCAGATCATTGAGCTTTGACCCGGGTATCCGCAAATCTGGCGGACTAGAATCAGAGAATTTGCACTTGTTACCGTAAGGTTTGCGAAGCGCTTTCTTCGTAATTCGGTTTGATTCTGGGCGTGGACGTTCTCGCCCTTACCATCCTCATCAGCAGCTGCTTGGCTGGGATCTTTGTCTGCTGTTTTGCAGCGGAATATCGACGATCACGTCATAAAAGCCTGGAGCGCGACTCGCTGCTCCCGCTCAACGACGTGCCGGTCGGGGTGAAACGAAACACAAAATCGCACTAAATTCTTCAACGATCTATGTCCACCACCACAACCATTACTTACGACGACCGCAGCGTCCGCCGCTTCATGATTGCCTCCATCGGCTGGGGAATCATCGGCATGTTAGTCGGCGTCATCGCGGCCACCCAGCTTTCCTGGTGGCAGATGAACGGGAAATTTCTGGAGGCGATCACCTTCGGGCTGTTCAAGGCGGAGGGACTTTCCTACATTACCTTCGGGCGGATCAGGCCTCTCCATACCAATGCGGTGATCTTCGCCTTCGTGGGGAACATGGCCTTCGCGGGTATCTATTATTCCACCCAGCGCCTGTGTAAAACGCGGATGGCCTCGGACTGGCTGTCTGGCATTCATTTCTGGGGCTGGCAGGCGATCATTCTCGGTGCGGCCCTGACACTTCCGGCGGGGCTGACTCGCGGAAAGGAGTATGCCGAACTCATTTGGCCGCTCAACATCGGCGTCGTGGTGATCTGGGTGGTTTTCGGAGCTAATTTTTTCTGGACGCTGGCAAAGCGAAACGAGCGGGCGCTCTATGTCTCACTCTGGTTCTATATCGCCACCATCGTGACGATCGCGATGCTTTACATCGTCAACCACCTGTCGATCCCGACCTCATGGGGGCATTCTTATCCCATCTTCGGCGGGGTCCAGGATGGACTGGTGCAGTGGTGGTATGGACACAATGCGGTCGCCTTCTTCCTCACGACCCCGATTCTCGGGATCATGTATTACTTCGTTCCCAAGGCGGCGGATCGTCCGGTGTATTCCTACCGGCTTTCGATCATCCATTTCTGGGCGCTCGTGTTCATTTATATCTGGGCCGGGCCTCACCACCTGCTCAACACCTCCTTGCCCAAGTGGCTCCAATATCTGGGGATGTTGTTTTCCCTGATGCTTTGGGCACCATCCTGGGCCGGGATGCTCAATGGTCTTCTCACGCTGCGCGGGGCATGGGACAAGCTTCGCACCGAACCGGTCCTCAAGTTCTTCGCCGCTGCGGTCACGTTCTACGGGATGGCGACTTTCGAGGGACCCTTGTTGTCGATCCGGGCAGTGAATGCGCTTTCGCACTACACGGACTGGACGGTGGGGCACGTGCATTCCTCGGCTCTTGGCTGGAACGGTCTGATGGCGGCAGGCATGTTCTATTGGTTGGCGCCCCGTCTTTGGAAAACCAAGCTCTGGTCGAACTCGATGGCGAACATGCATTTCTGGATCGCCCTGGTCGGCATCCTTCTCTATACCGCCGCCATGTGGGGAGCGGGTATCATGCAGGGCCTGATGCTTAGCGAGACCAACCCGGGCGGCGCCACTCTCAAATATGAGTTCCTGGAGACTCTCCAGCAAATCAAGATTTTCTATATCTTCCGCTCCTTCGGCGGGTTCCTCTTCTTGGTTGGCTACATCCTTTGCGCCGTGAACATCTTCATGACCGCACGCTCCGGAACGGCAGCGGATACCACTGCAGATGTGGTCCCGCTCGTTGGCGAGAAGAAAGATGGAATGACCTTGGGCGAGACTTTTCGCAATGACTCGGTCACCCATGCCATTCTCGGACTCGTCTTCATGATTCTCTGGTTCTTCCTCCCGCCTCACGCAGACAAGGCGGCTTTCGTGGTCTCGATCCTCCTCGTAGTCAGGGCGGTCAGGCTCTTCAAAAAGAATGGCTCGGAGTGGTCAGCCTTCTTTGACCGCCTCATCGAGAACTACCTCCCGTTCACCGTGCTGATCTTCCTGGCGGCAGCCATCGGTGGTGCGGTGCAGATCATTCCTTCACTCATCGTCAACAAGGCCATCAATGTGGAGGACCGCTTGCAAGTGGTTTACACCCCTCTTGAGCTTGCCGGTCGGGATATCTATGTGGCGGAAGGTTGTTATAACTGCCACTCGCAGATGATCCGGACTCTTGTCCCGGATGTGATGCGCTATGGCCCTGCGGAAAATCAAGGATACAGCCGCCTCGGGGAGTCGATCTATGATCATCCCTACCAGTGGGGCTCCAAGCGCACGGGTCCCGACCTTGCGCGGGAAGGCGGGGCATTTGCCAAGGACTCCGAGATCCTGCGAATCGGTAAGCGTGACAATCTATGGCACTTCAATCACTTCTGGGATCCCCGGCAAACCTCGCCCGGATCCAACATGCCACCTTATCCATGGTTGTTCGATACCAAGGCGGACATCAAGAGCCTGCCCACCAAAATCGCCACCCAAGTCCGCCTTGGTGTCCCATGGCCGGCGCTGACCAAGGATGAAATCGAACAAAAGGCCCGTGATCAAGGGATGGCGATCGCCGATTCCCTCGTCAAAGCCGGAGCATTCATCGCCACCCAGCCGGATCTTTCCGCAGAGGCGCTTCGCAACCAACTGGCAGAAAGCAAGGTCGTGGCTCTCATCGCCTACATGCAAAAGGTGGGTGCCTATGAAGAGGTGAAAAATCCACCAAAAAGCGAACCGCGTCCGCTCGACCCGGATAGCTATCGCCGCACGTCGAAAGCCCAATCCAACCGCTAACACCATGTTCAAAAGAATCATCCTTGAAGAGTGGACCCTCGTGATGCCCATCGCTGCCTTCTTTTTCACTGCTGCCGTGTTCGTCTACACCACAGTCAGGGCATTGAAGCTGTCAAAAAATCGTCGTGAGGAGCTGGCGAATCTCCCGCTGAGCGACTCCGTTTCGAAAACCCCCTGAACCAAACATCATCATGTCCTCTGAACCTGAAATCAAAGTTGCCAACTATGCGGATGGTAAAAACAAGATCGTCGTTCGTCCTCATGAGTATGATGGAATCCAGGAATACGATCAAACACTCCCCAACTGGTGGCTGTTCATCTTCTTCGCTGCACTGGTGTTTTTTCCCGTCTGCTGGTTGGGATACTATCAGTTCGGATTGATGCGTCCGGATGGGGAGGTCATCGATGCCAAGATGGCGGAAATCCAAAAAGCCAAAGCCAAGGAGCTCGATGCGATGCTCGCCAAGCTGGACAACTCGGTCTTTCTCACCAAGTGGGGGAAGGATGAAGAGGTCATCGCCAACGGTCGGGAGTTATATATGGCAAACTGCACGGCCTGCCATGGTCAGAAGCTCGACGCGAAGATGGACCTTGGAAATGGTCAAATGGTCCCACTTCCCGGCTTGTCCCTCGTGGACGGCGAGTGGAAGTATGGTAAAGAACCCATGGATTCCTTCAAGTTGATCAACCTCGGCACGCCGCCGGATAGCACCGGGCATAATGGCGCGCGCATGGAGGCTTGGGGTCAGAAACTACCGCCCATGAAAATTGTGGAACTCGTCGCATTCATCATGAGCGAGAATCAGAAGGAATTCTTTGGTAGCGAAAAGTAAACCAAGCTCCGTGTCCGACTTGCCTCATAAAGTAAAGCGTCCCAATCTCGACTCGGTTACGTCGATCAATGACGATGGGTCGCACCACATCCTTCATCCGGCGGATGTCAAAGGGCGATTCACGTTTGCACGGCGCGTGGTCGCGGGATTGATGATCGCGCTTTATGTGGTGATGCCATGGATTCCGATCAATGGAGCGCCCGCCTTGTTTTTCGATGTCGAGATGCGGCGCTTTCATGTCTTTGGCATCACAATGGTGACACAGGACATGTGGGTCTTGTTCTTTGCGATCAGCGGGCTCGGCTTCCTGCTGTTTGTGATCACAGCGGTGCTCGGCCGGATTTGGTGTGGCTGGGCCTGTCCCTATACGGTTTTTCTGGATCATATCTTCCGCAGAATCGAGCGCTGGATCGATGGTGATGCCCCGGCACGCCGCAAACTCGCCGCCGCTCCCAATGATTCCAAAAAAGTCGGCAAGCGCATTCTGAAACACAGCTTGTATATTCTCTGCTCGGCAATGATCGCGCATGTGTTTTTATCCTACTTCATCTCGATTCCGCGGCTCTATACCTTCATGCGGCAGGGGCCCCTCGATCATGCGACGTCATTCGGCGTGGTCACGTTCCTCACTGGGGTTCTCTATTTTTGCTTCGCTCATTTCCGCGAGCAGTTCTGCATCCTCATGTGTCCCTATGGCAGGCTACAGTCCGCGCTTACGGATGATGATACGATGATCATCGGCTACGATGAAAAGCGCGGCGAGCCGCGTGGCAAGGCCTCCGACCCTGCGGCGGGGGCCTGCATTGATTGCAACCGCTGCGTCACCGTCTGTCCGACGGGGATCGATATCCGGGACGGCCTCCAGCTTGAGTGCATCGGTTGTGCGGCCTGTATTGATGCGTGTGACGATATCATGCTCAAGCTCAAGCGTCCTAGCGGACTGGTGCGTTATGATTCATCGCGAGGGCTCGCAGGTGAGAAGCGGCGGATTTTCCGGCCGCGGCTGCTGGCCTACGGCTTTTTGGGTTTGTTAGGTATCATCGCGCTTGGATTCACGGCCTTGAACCGTGCGAAGCCGATGAATGCGAATCTTACCCGGATGCGAGGTCCATCTTTTTACCAGGACCCTACCTTGGTGAGAAACCATTTCCAGCTGCGGCTGTTTAACAAGCGGAACCAGCCGATGACTTTCAAGGTGTCGCTGGAGAATCCACCGCCGGGCTATGTTGTTACCGGAGTGGATGAGGATTTGAAGGTCCCTGCGGCAAAGGAGTTGGCGCGGCCGTTGATTGTGATTGTGAAAAACGAATCTTACCATGGGCCGGTGGCGCTCACCCTGAAGGTGGAAGGCCAGCCTGGAAACTCAGTGGTCCGCCAGCAGGTGGAGTTCCTCGGACCGAATCCCCACCTTTTTCAACAAAGCAAGTAGTCGAAAAAAGATGCGTCGTATGTGGATATTGGTAGTCTGTGCCTTCTTGCTGCTCATTGCGGCGTGGAGCACGTTGATTTATCTGGCAAGCACCCATGCGCCCGAGCAGGTTCCTCTCAAGTCAGGGCAGTCGCAGGCAAAATAACATGGATGCCATTCATACAACCCTTGGCGCGCTGGTCGTTGGCTTGGTGACCAGCGTCCACTGCGTCGGGATGTGTGGCCCGATCGCCTGTGGGCTCGCGGCCATGCCCGCGAGTGAGCGTGAGCGGATGCTTGCCGCCACAGCCTATCATGGTTCTCGCCTGGTCTCCTATGCCTTGATCGGCGGATTCTGCGGGGCCATCGGAAAACAGCCTCTTCAATGGGTGTTTGATTCTCCCGTCGTGATCCTGCCTTGGATCATGGTGGGCGTGTTTCTGATATTCGCCTTTTCATGGGAAAAGCGTCTTCCCCGGCCAGCCTTCCTGATGCGCTACGCGGCGCGGTTTCGTTTCAAGACCGCACGGCTCACGCCGATCCGCAGTGGTCTGGCGCTTGGTCTGCTCACGCCCTTGCTGCCTTGCGGTCCCTTGTATCTTTTGTTTGCAGCCTCGTTGCTCAGTGGCTCCGGGTGGCGTGGCGCGGAGTTCGCCTTTGCATTCGGCTTGGGGACGGTGCCTTTGTTGTGGCTGGCGCAGGCCCAGCTGCACCGGTTCAAGAGGCGCTTCTCGTCGCTGACCATGACCCGGATCCAGCGTGGTCTCGCGCTGGTGGCTGCTTTGGTGATGATGTGGAGGCTTCATGATACATTGCCTGGTTTCTCTCGGGAATCGACAAGCCCTCAAAAAAAGGATCTACCATCCTGCTGTCATTAACTGGATAGAATCATGACAGAATGCACCCACTGCGGAACTCCGTTCTCTGCTAAAAACGCGGACGATTCCTTTTGCTGTAAAGGCTGTGAATTTGTCTATGAGTTGATCCACGACGAGGGGCTGGATCGCTTTTACGCCTTGCGCCGGAACATCACCGTGAAGCCTGTTAGGAGTGTTCCTTTTGAAGCGCATGATTTTACATGGCTGGAAAAAAAGGTCGTGGAGTTGGAGGACTCCGTGGTGCCGGGCAGCCCGGTTGAGGCTGATTTTTCACTTGAGGGGATTTCATGCATCGGCTGTGTCTGGTTGGTCGAGAAGATCTTCATGCGACTCCCGGGGGCCTTGGAGGCATCCGCCCATCCGGCGACGGGGCGGGTGCATCTGCGGTGGGCGGCCGGGAAGATGGACTTGCCGGAATTCGCCCGGGAGCTGGTGTCATTCGGCTACACCTTGTGCCAGCGGAGAAGTGGCAATGCCGCTTCCGAGTCAGGCCAGATCGGTGCCCGGCTCGGACTTTGCGGAGCCTTCATGCTCAATGCCATGGGCTTCACTCTGCCAAGCTATCTTGGGATGCCTGATGACTTCGCTTTCTCCGGGCTTTTCCAGCTGATCGGGCTGCTAACCGCCACGCTTTCGATGCTGGTGGGTGGAAGTTATTTTATCAGTCGTGCGTGGTCGGCCGCGCGCATGGGGATTTTACATATCGATCTGCCGATCGCCCTTGGATTGTGCATTGCCTTTACGGGGTCGATGCTGGGTTGGGCGCTGAAGGTCCCGGGTTTGCTTTATTTTGATTTTGTCTGCACCTTCGTTTTTCTGATGCTTGGTGGGCGCTATTTGCAGCTTTCCGCCATGGAAAAAAACCGGCAGCGCCTGCAACGTCATCGGCCGGTTCCTGAAATGATGCGGTCGCCGGATCGCGCGGAGCCGCTCGCGCTGGCCGATCTTGCCGGTGGGGTTCGTTTCGAGTTGCAAGCCGGGCAGTCGTCGCCGGTGGCAGCGGTGCTCGATCAGGCCGCTGCGGATTTCTCGCTGGAATGGATCAATGGCGAGGCGGAATCCTGCACCTTCCATGCCGGGCGCGCCGTGCCTGCGGGGGCGATTCATCTCGGCAAGGAGCCGGTTGTTCTAACGGCATCGGAATCCTGGGATGATTCGTTGCTGGCCAAGTTGGTGGGAAGTGATCGTCCGGTCGTGCGGGTAGCGGCGCTGGAGCGCTTGTTGAAATACTATCTCATCTCGGTGCTCATCCTTGGTGCGGCGGGTTTCTGGTGGTGGAATCAAAACGTCGGAGTCGCACAGGCCTTGCAGGTGATGATTTCCATTTTCGTGGTTTCCTGTCCGTGCGCGCTGGGCGTTTCCTTGCCGATGGCGGATGAAATCGCTGGATCATTCATGGAGCGGATGGGGGTGTTTATCCGGCAACCGTTGCTCTGGTCCCGCATCCGTCGGGTGAAAACGTTGATATTCGATAAGACGGGCACCCTCACGCTGGAGCGCCCGGTTCTAACCAATCCGGAAATCGTGGCAAACTTGACGCCCTTGGAACGTCTGGCTCTCGCAAGGCTGACACATGGCTCCCTCCACCCGGTATCCAGATCTTTGCTCGAGTGCCTGGGTCGGGAAGGGCAGGGGATGTTGCGGAGTCATCTCCCGGTCGCCGTCGAGGATCTGCCTGGGCTCGGTCGCTCGTTTTCGGAAAACGGAGTTTTTTGGACGCTCGGAAAACCCGGTTGGCAAGGTGGCCATGAGGTGACGGGGGATTTCAGTCATGATGCGGAGTTATGCAAAGATGGCTCCTGCGTCGCGCATTTCGTCTTCCGTGAGTCGTTGCGAGCGGATGCCATCGCCGCGCTCACGCAGCTTGCCCGGCAGGGATTCCGCCTGGTCATTCTATCCGGTGACCGGGCCCCCAAGGTCGCCGTTGCGGCTCGGATGCTTGGGGTGGCTCCCGAGGATGCCCATGCCTCGCTTTTACCCGGTGAAAAGGAGACGATCGTGCGGCAGATCGATCATCAGGACACCCTGTACCTCGGCGACGGGGCGAACGACTCTCTTGCCTTCAACGCCGCCTGGACCACCGGAACTCCCGTGGTGGATCGAAGTTTGCTCGAGGCCAAAGCGGATTTTTTCTTCATGGGCCAGAGTCTGCAATTTCTTCCCGAGCTTCTTGCCCTAGCGCGGCGGCGTCAACGGGTGGTGCGTTTCGCATTCGCGTTTGCCCTGATTTACAATCTGACGGCGATCTGGGTCTGCTTCCATGGCCACATGAGTCCGTTGCTAGCGGCGATCATCATGCCGCTGAGCTCGGCGATTTCTTTGGGAATCGTGGCCCTGGGGCTACGAAGTCGTGGCCATGGCAAAGGATTGGTTGATATCCCTCAAGGACCTGTCTATCCTTCCGGTGAAGGCAATCTTTCCCCACGAATCCGCCATGTCGCAGAACCCGAAAAATTACGATCAAGCTCTCTTTGAAAGCTTACAAAGTTCTGAACTATTCGCCACGTATCAAAATGCTTTTTGCACAGCCACCGGTCTCCCTTTGCGGTTGGTGGGGGCCGATGTGTCGGAATGGTGCCTAGATAACACAAAACAAAATCGCAGCCCGTTTTGTGAAACGTTGAATCTGTGCAAGAGCGCCTGCAGCGCGTGTATCGACACCAATCAGCGATTGATGAAAGAGTCCGCGCTGCACGGGCCAACTTCGTGTCATTGTTTTGCCGGTTTGGCCGCGACAGCTGTTCCCGTTCGCTGCAGTTCTCGTTTGATCGGATTTCTGAAGACTGGGCAGGTCTTCACGCGGGTCCCGACACCCAATATCTTTCAACAGGTCTCCAAGTCCCTATCCCGCCAGGGCTTGCCGCTCGAGGAAATCAAAAAGCTTCGCGCAGCCTATGAGCAGACACGGAAGGTTGAGCCGGAACGTTACCAGAGCATGGTGACGCTGCTTGCCACCTTTGCCGAACAACTGGGACAGCAGGCGGAAAAATTGATCGTGGTCCGCGAGGGGGGCGAACCAGCGGCGATCACCAAAGCGCGTGAGTTTATCAATCAGAATCTCTCGGAGCCGCTCCCACTCTCACTCGTTGCTCGCCATGCCGGCCTGAGCGAGTCGCATTTCTGCCGGATCTTCCGTGAGGGGACTGGCCTGACTCTTACGGATTACATCAACCGTCGTCGCATCCAGTGGGCCAAGCGGGAGTTGTTGAAGTCCGAGACACGAATCTCCGAGATTGCCTTTCTCATTGGCTATCAATCTCTTTCGCAATTCAATCGGAGCTTTTCACGGGTTACGGGGCGTTCTCCCTCGCGGTTCCGCTCTGAGGAACTCAGACGCCTTGCTTCCTGAGCTGCAAGATTTCAGATATTCCAAGCTTCACTCGGAATTTTCTGCATCACCGTTCTTGCCAATACCGCCGTCTGCGCATACTCACCCACCTGCAATGGCAAGTATCGGACCCTTCTCGTTCCCATCCAGTGGTTTTGAAGCTGTAATATTCGATTGTGACGGCACGCTCGTTGATTCGATGCCGGCCCATTTCGAAGCATGGTGCGAGGCGCTGGCCCTCTACGGTGCCGGTGGCGTTTTCAAAGAGGACGTTTTCTTCGCCATGGGTGGAAGGCCGACCCTCGATATCGTGGTGGAACTCAATGATGAATACAACCTCCGTCTCGATCCGGTATCGGTCGCCCAGGCCAAGCGGGAATGTTTCCTCAAGCGCCTTCACACCATCACCTTGATCGAGGAAGTCGCTCGGTTTGCTGAAGGCCTCCGTGGACGTGTCCCCATGGCCATCGCCACCGGCGGTTCACGACATGTCATCGAAAAAACCCTTAAAATCGTAGGTGTTTCAGATTGGTTCGACGAAGTGGTCACCGCCGACGACGTCTCCGAGGGCAAGCCAGCTCCCGATATCTTTCTGAAAGCCGCTAACTTGTTAGCAGTGGATCCGACCAAGTGCCTGGCTCTCGAAGACGCACCAGCAGGAATCCTTGCCGCCCAGCGCGCCGGGATGCAGGTCATCGCGATTCCCTGCCCGCTTGTTTCTTCCGGGTGCTGATCATGCCCCGCAGAGATTCCTCTTCATTTTACGCGTCCTTGGGCTTAGTTTGTCCGAGTGAATCCTGATCGCGATTATTGGCAAGGCATGACAAAAAAGGTGGCCCGTCAGGTAAACCTCGGGTGGTGCATGGAGGTGCTCGCAGCTCCCTTACTCATCTCAGCGGTGCTTGGAGCTGTGGTTCTGTTGCTCGTTCGTCGGGAAATCCCCGGAATTGCCACGATCTCCATGCTCGCCGCAGTGGTGGGTTTGGTATTTCTCATCATGCTCGTTTCCATGGCGCGGGCGCGGACTCGATTTGAAAAGCCGGAGCAATCCTTGGTAAGGATCGAGGCTGCCATGCGCATGAAAAATGCACTGTCCGCAGCGAGCGCCGGAGTAGCTCCTTGGCCTGTGCCCGTCGCAACCATCCATTCAGGTCTGAAGTGGCAGTGGCCCCGGCTGTTGATCCCGCCGCTGGGAGCGCTCATGATCTGGGTCGCCGGACTGACGATTCCGGTGCCTGCGAAGCCCGCTGGCCCGGCAGCCACTCATGATCAGCCACAAGCATGGAAGCAGCTTGACTCCGAGCTCGACCACTTGGCCAGGGAAGAGGTCATCGACGAGAAATACCTCGAAGACACTCGTAAAAAACTCCAAGAGCTGGAATCACAGGCTGAGGAGCAGTGGTTCAGCCATTCATCACTCGAAGCGACTGACAGCTTGAAAAAATCCCACCGCGCTGAGACCCAGCGTGTCGAACGGGAACTCGGCCGCGCGGAAAAAGCCCTCCAGACCCTGGAAAAAAACGCAGGTGCAGCCAGCGCCGAGGAAAAAAACCGCATGATGGAGGAATTCGATCAGGCACTCCAATCCTTGCAAAATGGAGCGCTAAAGCCGAACCCAGCCCTCCTGGAACAAATGAAGGAGCTCGACTTGAAAAACATGCCCAAGCTCAGTCGCGAACAACTCGCACAGTTGCGTGAGAATCTCATGAAGAACTCCCAAGCGATGAAAAACTCCCAACTCGCCGACGAGGGCGAAGATTGGTCCGATGAACTGCTCGGCGATGAAAATCAGGGCGATGGCGAAGGAAAAAATGGGAAAAATGGACCCGGAAAAGGCGGGGTGAATCGCGGCCCGGGACATGACCCCAACCTACTCGGCCAAGAAAAAAATGCGTTGGACACAGGTGATCTCACGGGTCTCCAAGCCAAGGATTTATCAAGATCCACCCCTGGTGATTTGCTGGAACTCCAAGACGGTGAACACTCTGTGAATACGGGTCCTTCTCAGGGGGCCACCGGCGGCGATACCCAAGCGACTGGCAAAGGTGGCGACCGAGTCTGGAAGGAGGCGCTCGATCCCGCCGAGCAGCGGACCTTGAAGCGCTTTTTCGAGTAAGTCATCCTCCCAACTCGCGCATTTTTTAATCGTGCGATCCACTTCCACCCTGCTTCACTGCCCCTGTTCGCGCAATGACCCTCAACTCTTCAGAAGATACCCTCCTCTTGGTCGATCCGGATCTGGATTTCCTTGATTGGTCCACCAAGCATCTTTCCGCCAAGAATCTGCGGGTTCTTCGCTGCGATAATGCTGCAAACGCCATCAAGGTTATCGAAAAGACCAATGTCAGTGTGGTCGTTGCAGCCCTGGAGTTGCAGCCCTTCGACGGAATGGAGCTCCTCGCTCGCATCATGCAGCAGAGCCCTTCCACATTGGTGATCCTGACCGCCGGTTTTCCGACCACCAGCCAAATCATTGAGGCGACCCAGCGTGGTGCACACGATGTCCTGCGCAAGGAGTCACTCGCATTCGAATTGAGACCGGTGGTTGAGTCCGCCTTGCAGACGCAAGACGATCGCCGCAGCGCCAGCCGTCCGGATGCGGAAATCCCGAAGCACGACGGGCGGGTGAAAATGATCGGAGTTTCCCGCGCTTTGCAGGAAGTATTCAAGCTCGTGGGCCGCGTCGCTCGCTCGGATGCACCCGTCTTGATTTCAGGGGAAAGCGGCACAGGCAAAGAACTCGTCGCCAAGGCCGTGCACGAATACAGCCCCCGCAGACAGAAGGAAATGATCACCATCAACTGCGGTGCTATCCCTGAAAATCTCCTGGAAAGCGAATTGTTCGGGCATGAAAAAGGCTCCTTCACCGGCGCCATCGCACGCCGTGCTGGGCGCTTCGAACAAGCCGATGGTGGAACGCTTTTTCTCGACGAAATCGGCGATATGCCGCTCTCCATCCAGGTCAAGCTCCTCCGCGTTCTCCAAGATGGCTCGTTCTCAAGGGTCGGTGCGAATGAAACGCTCGCCACGGATGTTAGGATCGTGGCGGCGACTCACAAGAACCTCACCGAGGAGGTTGCCGCCGGCCGCTTCCGCGAGGATCTCTACTACCGCCTCAACGTGGTGGAGATCAAGATTCCCCCGTTGCGCGAACGGATGGAGGATATTCCGCTGCTGGCCGAGTATTTCCTGCAACGCATCACCCGCAAGAATGGCATGGCTCGGATTCACATCTCGGCGGAGGCCGTCGCTACCTTGCAAGACCACCACTGGCCCGGAAATGTGCGGGAACTCGAGAACACCATCGCCCGCGCATGCGCTCTCGCTTCCTCGCAGATTCTTCTCCCGGCGGATATCCCGCTCGCTTCGGCACCTCACCGGTCTGCTCCGGGGATCACCGCGGCAATCGATCAAGTCATCAACGCCGCCCCTGCCGATGCTGGGCTGATCGATTGGCTTTGCCGACAAGTCGCCCAGCGCATCCTCGAACGCTCGGACGGCGACCTCAAAGATACCTCCACCGCATTGAAAATCTCACTTCCGGAACTCCGTAAACTTCTCGCAGAGAAACCATGATATGCTCCATGTCATCCATCATCCACTCATTGCGGAAGAACTGACGATCCTGCGCGACCCTGCTTGTTCTTCGGCGGAATTCCGCCAGCGCATCCGCCGCATTGCCTCGCTGATGGTACCTGCGGTGACTGCGCACCTGCCGACGGCGGTGGTCGCCTGCAACACTCCTCTCGAGCTAAGCTCTGGAACCAAGGTTACCCGACGCATCACGCTGGTTCCCATCCTGCGCGCAGGGCTCGGATTTCTCGATGGATTTCTCGATCTCATCCCTCAAGCGTCCGTGGCCCACATCGGCCTGGCAAGGAATCAGCAAACGCTGGAAGCGGAACCTTACTACATGAAACATCCGGCTGTGATGCAGGACGATGAAGTGATCATCCTGGACCCGATGCTCGCCACCGGCGGGTCAGCGGTCGAAGCCGTCCGCAGTTTGACCAATGCGGGAGCCCGACACATTCGCTTCGCCTGCCTCGTGGCGGCACCCGAAGGAGTCGCTTTGCTCGGGCAGGCCTATCCGAATTTGCCGATCCATACCGCTTGTCTCGACCGCTGCCTCGATGACCACGGCTATATCCTGCCAGGCCTGGGAGATGCAGGTGACCGGCTTTTCGGGACCTGCGCCTGAGAGTTGTTGTTTTCGATCATCCGGGCTGGCATTGCCATTTTTCCCAGATTATCTTCCGCCTGTCCGATGAAGTTTTGGCCAATTCTCACCCTTGTCCTGCTGTTTGAGCGGTCCGCCCTCCTCGGGCAGGTGGAGAATGCACTTCTCCAAAAAGGTTCAGACGCACTTTCCTCCGGGCTTTGGGAAGCTGCCGAACTTCATTTCAGACAGGCACTCGCCGAACCGAAAATTTCAGCGGAGCTCAGGTCCCTTGTCGCGGTGCGCCTCGCCGAGACCTTGATTCGTGAGGGTAACACCACGGAGGCGCTGGACCTTCTCTCGCAATCGTTCGCTTCATCTCAGCCCGAAGCCGCTTTCTGGCAGGCTCAAGCACTCGCACTGCAGGGCCGCTTTGCCGAGGCGATCGGATGTTTTTCTACCCAACTCGCCAACCCTGAGCTGCCCTATCGCCTTGAGAGCGGACTCACTCAAGCCAGCTTGCAGCTCGCGATCGGGCAGGAGCAGGCAGCGCTCGACACCCTCGCCAGCTTGATTCCCGGCGCAAACCCGGCAGACCTTACCCAGATCAAGCTCAGACAAGTTGAGATTCTTCTCGATCTCGGGCGCATTCCTGAGGCCCGCGCTGCGCTGCCGCCCGCCCAGGGCATCCCTGCTAACGGCTTGAACCATGCGGCATTCCTTGAGGCTCAGCTGCAGCTCCGGGAAAATCGTCCCGCCGAGGCGGAGATCGCTTTCCAAGCGCTGGTCAACCATCCTCAAGACCAAGCACCAGCCCGCTATGCTGCTGCTGCCCTTGGCCTGGCCGATGCCATCCATGCGCAGGGCCGGTCCGAGCAGGCGACACTTTCTCTGCTCGCATTCCTCCAGGACCGTCCGCAGTCGGCTGCGCTTGAGGCTGTCTTCCAGCGCCTCCTACAATGGCTGCCCGACAAGCCTGCTCTTACCGATCCGATTCTCGAACGCAGCGCCCAGTGGATCACTCCGCCCGCGCTGCGCCCGTTCGGGCTGATCGCGGACCCCTCGGGCCTTGAATCCGCTGCTCCTGCCGCGTGGCCCGCGGATCCGCTTGAAAGCGATGTCCGGAACCTGCTGGCCTACTCGCTCTACACCCGGGCTATAGGGCTTCATCGCATCGGCACCGCAGAGGCAAAAACAGAAAGCCGGCTTTTACTCAATCGGCTGCGCTTGGAAAATCCCCAACATCCACTGGCGAATCGTGCGCTCTATCAGTTAGCCACTTGGTGTTTGCAGGAGGGGGCGAACGAACGAGCGCTCGCGATCCTTGAAATTCTCCACGCTTCCATGCCCGCATCGCCCCTGAAAGGCGAAGCTGTCTTTCTCGAGGCCCGCGTAAATCTGATCCGGGGTGATCTTGGAAAAACCATCTCGCTTTTCGATGAGGCTGCACGATTCCTCGCCGAATCCGATGCCCGCCTTGCTAGAAAACACGCTGCCGTTCTCCGCTTCCGCAGTGGCGGCCAGGGGAGTGTCCTCATCCAGCAACAGGGCTTGGCGAACGATCCTGCGCTGGAGGCTGACATCCAGTTAGAACAAGCTCTCGCGAGCACTCCGCCGGGTGCTGCAAAGACTGCGCTTGAGAAATTCATCACCGATCATCCCGAGCACCCGCGCACACCGGAAGCCCGCCTCGCAGCGCTGGAAGCGGCCCTCGCCGGCCCTGGGCCGGACCTGACCTTCGCCCGTGCCCAACTGGATGCACTCACTACCAAGACGGATCTCGCTCCCGGAATCCCTCCCGTGCGCCTGGCCTACGCCCGCTTGCTCATTGCGGAACGCTCGGACGAGCCGGCCGCCACCATCGCGGCTGCACAATTCATTCTCGACTCCTATCCTGCGGACCCGGTCGCCGCTGATGCCGCGCTTACCCTCGGGCGCTGTCTTTTTCAAAATGGTGACTATAATCCGGCACGTCTCGTCCTCGAAAAACTTGCCGCCGCCGATACCGACCCCGCGCGCACTCAGGTGGCCTGGCTGCTTGCCGCTCGCTCCGCAGCGCTGGGGGGGACTCCTCAGTCCAAAGAGCAGGCACTCATCCTCTTCGACCACGCCATTGATGGGTCAGGGCCGCTCACCGCCGTCGCCACTCTGGAAAAAGCCGGACACCTGATCGAGATGTACCGTCTCTCCGAGGCCTCCGCATTCCTCGCTGCGTGGATTAAAACGCTGGCCAAGGACGATCCTTTGCAACTCCCCGCAGGCTTGTTGTTGGGCGAGGCGCTCTACGCGCAGGGTGCCACCAATCCGGCATCTCTGTTAGAGGCGCTGGCGGTTTATGACCAGCTTCTCGTCCACTCCAAAAGCCAGCCTGCTCTTTTCAACCGGCTTCAATACCTCCGCGGCATCACTCTCGAACAGCTTCCCGATGAGAAAGAACCCGCTAAGAAACGTGAAAAAGAAGCGTTCCAGGCGTTTCTCTCGGTTTTGGACACCACAACTCCGCCTCTGGAATGGGAATACTTCGAGCGCTGCGGCTTCCGGGCGCTGACCTATCTCGAAAAAGACGAGTCGCGCTTGCAAACTGCCATCACCATCGCCAAAAAGATCGCGTCGTTTCGAGGTCCCCGCGCTGCGGAAGCCGACGCACGTGCCAATAACCTCCAACTCATCGCTCCCTGGGTCGACTAGGCCGCCATTCCCTCATCCTTCCATGATCCTTACTCCATCACTTCTCGTCACCGGAATCTCGGGCCGCATGGGCCAGGCTGTCAACCAGGCCGCTGCCCAGGCGCAGGTGCCCGTCGCAGCCACCCACGACGCGGGCCAGGACCTCGACCTTGCCATCTCCAAGGCCTCCTGTGTCATCGACTTCACCATCCATTCCTTCACCCGGGAACTGGTAGCCGCCGCACTCAAAAACGGCACCAACCTGGTCATCGGAACCACCGGCCATACCGATGACGAGCGGGCCTTCATCCATGATGCCGCCAAGTCGATCCGCATCGTTTATTCCGCCAACTACTCGGTGGGCGTGAACACGCTCTTCTGGCTCACCCGTCAAGCGGCCCGCGTGCTCACTCAGGACCGCTTCGATATCGAGGTCACCGAGATGCATCACAAGCACAAGATCGATGCCCCTTCCGGGACTGCCCGCCGCTTGCTCGAGATCCTCAACCAGGAAACCGGCACCACTTATCAGGATGACGTCGCCCACGGCCGCCTGGGCAACATCGGTCCACGCAAGCCGCGTGAAATCGGCATGCACACGCTCCGTGGCGGTGACGTCGTTGGTGACCACACCGTGCTCTTCGCTGCGGATGGCGAGCGAGTCGAACTCACGCACAAAGCCTCCTCACGCCTAACCTTCGCGGCCGGGGCCGTGCGCGCGGCGATTTGGTTGGAGGAACAACCTGTCGGTCTCTATGACATGCAGGACGTGCTCGGCCTCCGTTGAATTCCACCATTCCTGCCCAATCACTGATCCTTTCTCCCCATGCGCGCCATCCATACCTTACCCTTGTTGTTCGCCTTGACCGCCTGCGAGCCTGCTAAAGATGCGGAAACGTCCAAAGCGGTCACCACCACTCCGCCCGGCGCGGAATCCGCGCAACCGCCGGTGGCTGACATCAAGTCTTCCGTCGTCCGCATCAACTCAACCCAGCAGTCGTGGAATCCCGCTCAGCCTTGGGAAAAGAACACCCCGAGCCAACGCCGCGCGCTTGCGGCCATCATCGCTCCACAACGGGTCATCACCACGGCGGAACTGGTCGCGGATGCCACGTTCCTCGAACTGGAATCCCCCGATGGCACCCACTTCGCGCAGGCCCGCGTGATCGCTGTGGACTACGAGGCGAATCTCGCGCTGCTAGGCCCCGTCTCGGAAAGAGAAGGCAATGTCCTGTTTGCCAACACCACCCCGCTGGGACTCGCGCCGGCACCCAAAATCGGCCAGACCCTGGAAATCCTCCAGATCGAGGACAACGGGGTCTCACTCCTCACGCCGGGCAATCTCCAAAGTGTGGACGTCGCCTCCAACTTCCTGGACGGCCACAACTTCCTGACCTTTCTGGTCAAAGCATCCATGCAAAGCGCGGCAAGCAGCTTCTCGCTGCCTGTCCTGCAGAATGGGAAACTTGCAGGCGTCCTCATTAGCTACAACTCCAAGGACCAGATCTGCGACGTGGCCTCTACGGACATCGTCACCCGCTTCATCAAAGGCTGCTCGAATGGTGACTATAAAAGCTTCCCCAGCCTCGGTGTCTCGACCGCCCGCACCGAAGACAGCTCGTTCCGCCAATGGCTCAAACTCAGCGACACCCAAGGCGGCCTCTACATCAACTCGGTCCGCACTGGCGGTGCCGCAGAGGCCTCCGGAGTGAAAAAAGGCGATGTCTTGCTTGCCGTGGATGGCCAGGAAATTGACCGCCGTGGCTACTACCAAAATCCGAACTATGGCAGCCTCCACTGGGGACATCTGGTCCGGGGCGAGAAGTCCACCGGCGACGTCGTCACCCTCTCCCTACTGCGCGACGGGCAGCCCTTGGAAATCAAAGCCACGCTTGCCCGCGAGGAGGAAAGCTCCAAACTCATCCCCGCTTATAGCTTCGGCAAAGCCCCCAACTTCCTCGTCAAAGGCGGCCTCGTTTTCCAAGAACTGTCGCGGCCGCTGCTGGAGTCTTTCGGGGAAAACTGGCAAAGCCGCGCCCCGCTTGATTTCCTCGACGCTTTGAAAAACCCGGAAAAATACGAAGGCAAGGTGGACCGGATCATTTTCCTCAGTGGATCCATCCCCACGCCTGCCACGGTCGGCTATGAGAGCCTCCGCAACCTCATCGTCCAAAAGGTGAACGGCAAGGATGTCAAAAACATGAAGTCCCTCATCGACGCCTTCCAAGGAAACCTCGAAGAGCGCCACTCGATCAAATTCCAACAGGATGACTTCACCATCTACCTTGACGAAGCCGCTTCCTCCGCAGTGGACAGCCAGTTGCTCAAGCGCGGCATCACCCGCCTGTCCAGATCCGAGTAGAATACGGTTCTGGACGCCGGGTCAGTGCAATCCCCGGGACGGGACACTCACTCGGGAGGGTGGTTCCACACGCACGGTGCGCTGTCTTCATCCTCCAAATAGTGGCTCTTCCCCGCTCGTCGTCGGATGAACGCCATCCACTCTTCATCATAGTGATTGATCCATTTGTCGTCCCATTGGCTCCACCAGTCGTCCTCTTCCGTTGGAGTCTTGTCGCGCTCTTCATGACGGGGAAAACTGGTCATTCCGGCTGAAAATGCCTTGGAACCGATCGATTGATAGCGGTTTGTATTCATGGGCTGGTTGGGTTCGTTGTTCAACGTGCCGGGGGGAGGCCCTCAACTGCGAGGGCATCCGGAGCGATACTAAAAGCTTCCTGCGATTTCAAGAAGTTTCTCAGGTATTTTCCGGGGCCTTGGATTCCATGGAGTTACGCCAAAACTCCAGGCGCTCCTTGATCCGTTTCTCCATCCCCTGGGTGCCTGGATGGTAATAGACCTTCCCCTCGGGCAAATACGCTTGAGGAACATACGCACCCTCGAAATCATGGGCGTAGAGATACTTCATGGCCGCCTCCGTCTCGCCTGAGGCTCCTGCCAGCTTCTTCCGGGTGCCCGTTCTCAAATGGACCGGCACCGCCAGCGTGCGCCCGTTTGCCACATCTTCCATCGCCTTCCCCATGGCGGCATAGGCCGTGTTCGACTTCGGCGCGGTCGCCAGATAGACCGTCGCGTGGGCGAGGGGAATCCTTCCTTCCGGCATCCCGATGAATTCAAACGCGGCATGGGCATCCATCGCCACCCGCAAGGCGTTGGAATCCGCCAACCCGATGTCTTCCGACGCGGAAATCACCAATCGCCGCGAAATAAACCTCGGGTCCTCGCCCGCATGCAGCATCTTGGCCAGCCAGTAAAGCGCCGCATCCGGATCCGAACCCCGGATGGACTTGATGTATGCGGAAATCGTATCGTGATGCGCGTCGCCATGCGCATCATAGACCACCGCCTTGCGCTGGATCGACTCCTCCGCCACCGCGAGCGTCAGCCGCACCGCCCCATCTTCATCCGGCGTGGTCAGAACCGCCAGCTCCAGGGCGCTGAGCGCCTTTCTAACATCCCCGTCCGATTTCTCCGAAAGGTGAAGCAAGGCCTCCGCATCTGCTAGAACCCGATGCTGCCCCAGCCCGCGCTCAACATCACCCAAGGCCCGGCCAAGCACTTTCACGATCTCGTCAACCGGCACGGGCTCCAGCTGGAAAATCTGTGACCGTGAGACGAGCGGCGAGTTCACATGGAAGTAGGGATTGTGAGTCGTCGCGCCGATGAACCGCACCACGCCCTTCTCGATGTGGGGGAGCAAGACGTCCTGTTGGGATTTGTTGAAGCGGTGGATCTCATCGATAAACAAGATGGTCGTCTCACCGCGCAAGTCGCGCCAAGTACGCGCCTGGTCGATTTTCGCACGGATTTCGGCGACGTTGGATTCCACGCCGTTGAGGGATTCGACGCGGGAGCCCGTCGTGCGGGCGATCACACTTGCAAGCGTCGTTTTACCCGTGCCGGGCGGACCATAGAAAATCAACGAGGTGAAACGGTCGGACTCGATGGCGCGTCGGAGAAGTTTACCAGCGGCCAGGATGTGTTGCTGCCCGGCCACTTCATCAAGCGAGCGTGGTCGCATCCGCGCGGCGAGGGGCTCGACGGGAGCGGGCTTGTCTGAGGAGGCGGCTGGAGTGGTGAACAGGTCTGACACAATGGAACTGCGTCGATCATCACCCCGCAGCGGAGAATCTTCCAGTCCGGATTTCTCTCATGGACCGACAACCTGCCGGAAGCTGACACGCCCAAGTCGCCTCGAAGGTCTGCATCGGAACCTCAAACCGAACGTGGCTCAAGGCGCGCACACCTCATCGCATCTCTCACAGAGGCCGCTTTCAAGAAGGGGCTCGTGCTTGCGGCAACGGGGACAGAGCGGGAGCCCGGTCTTGCTTGCCGTGGCGCGAAGCGAGTCCCCGATGCTGGCGCTGAGGCCGGCGATGATGAAAAACTCGGTGGCGAATTCCCGGTCGTTGAGCAAGGGAAGCAGCGCGGCATCACTCGCGGGAAGGGTGAGCGAGACGTCGGCCTCGTTGTTGCGCGTGAACTCCTTGGCCTGGATGCGGCCCTCGATGGCGGTCTGGATGGCGTATTTGATTTCAAACAAACGGTTCGCCTGGTCAGTCGCCTCGCCGGGCGCGAATGCGGGGTGAGCTTTCGGGAAGTCCTGCTCATGCACGCTGCCAGTGGTGAAGGCGGCGTGATCCCATGCTTCGTCGGCGGTGAAGGCAAGGATCGGCGCCAACAGCCTGGTGATGGCGCTGAAGATTTCATGCATCGCCGCCTGCGAGGCGAGACGCCGCGGCGAGCCGGCCGCATCACAATACATGCGATCCTTGGTGGCATCAATGTAGATGGCCGAGAGATCGGCGGTGCAGAACTGGTTGAGCGCGTTGAAGACTTTGCGGAACTCGTAAGCCTGGTAAGCGGCAAGGCACTCGGTGGTGACGACGTGGAGCCGCTCCAGAATCCAGCGGTCAAGCAGGGGGAGCTCGATCTTGGGGTCTAACAGGTCGAATCCGGATGGATCGAAGCCATCAAGATTCCCGAGCAGGATCCGCAGGGTGTTGCGAAGCCGGCGGTACGGCTCGGCGACTTGCTTGAACAGATCCTCGCCGAAGGGAACTTCATTCTGCCAATCCACGCTGCTCACCCAGAGGCGGACGATGTCGGCTCCGTATTGATTGTAAAAATAAGCGGCGTCGGTGGGCTTGCCGGACTTTCCAGCGTCGGATTTGGCCAGCTTCTTCTTGTCCTTGTCGACGACGAAGCCGTGGGTCATCACGGTTTTGTAAGGCGCGGTATGGCGATACCCCACGCTGAGCATCAGCGAGCTCTGGAACCAGCCGCGGTGCTGGTCGGTGGCTTCGAGGTAGAGGTCGGCAGGGCAGTGGAGCTCCGGGTGGGCGTCGAGCACGGCGGTGTGCGAGCAGCCGGAATCGATCCAGACATCCAGCGTGTCGCGGCATTTCTTCACGCCTGCGGGAAGATCTAACAGGCTTGCGAGCTCGGCGTCTGATTTTTCGAACCAGACGTTGGTTCCTTCCTTTTCCACGAGGTCCGCAACCTTGAGCGCGAGTTCACTGGAAATGATGGCGGAGCCGTCCTCAGCGAAGAACACCGGGAGGGGGACGCCCCAGGTGCGTTGGCGGGAGATGCACCAGTCCGGGCGGGACTCGACGGTGCCGTAGATGCGGTTGCGGCCCCATGAAGGCAGCCACTCGACCTTGTCGATTTCTGATAGAGCCTCGCTGCGCAGGGTCTCAAGGGAGATGAAAAACTGCTCGACGGCGCGGAAGATGATCGGCGTCTTGGACCTCCAGCAGTGCGGATAGGAGTGCTTGTAAACCTCCTGCCCTAACAGGTGGCCGCTGGCGCCGAGGATCTCGATGATGCGCGTGTTGGACTTGAAGACATGCATGCCCACCAGCTCTTCCAGTCCGGCTTCTGCGGTGAATTGTCCGGCGTCGTTCACCGGGGAAAGCACGGCGAGGCCGTTTTGCTGGCCGGCCACATAGTCGTCCGCGCCATGGCCCGGGGCGATGTGGACCGCGCCGGTGCCCGTCTCGGTCGTGACGAAGTTGGCGAGGATGATCCTGGAGGTGCGGTCAAGAAACGGGTGCTGCGCCTCGAAGCCTTCGAAGGTCTTGCCCTTGCTTTCCCGGACGGTCTCGGCGAGGGCGTAGCCGGTCTTTTCCGTGAAGGCAGGAATGAGCTCGCGCACGATCACGAAGGTCTCTAACTGCCCGTCCTTGATGAATTTCCCCACAACGTAGGTGAAATCCGGGTGGAGCGCGATACCCAGGTTGGCCGGAAGCGTCCATGGGGTGGTGGTCCAGATGACCATGCTCGCTTGGTTTGCAAATTCGCCGGATACGAGTGGGAACTTGACGAAAATTGCCGGACTTTCCTTGTCCGCATACTCCACCTCGGCCTCGGCCAGAGCGGTCTGCGCGCCGTAGGACCACTGCACGGGCTTCTTTGCCTGATAGATGGAACCGTTTGCGACCAGCTTGGCGAAGACCCGCAGGATGTCTGCCTCATAGCTTGGATCCATGGTCAGGTAGGGGCTGTTCCAAGCGCCAAAAACCCCAAGACGGCGGAAGGAACCACGCTGGATATCGATGTATTTGAGCGCGAACTCGGTGCAGCGGCGACGGATCTCCGCAGGCTCAAGCCCGGCGGTTTCCTTGACCACCTTGAATTCGATCGGCAGCCCGTGGCAGTCCCAGCCAGGCACGAATGGTGCGGCAAACCCAGCCATGGTCTTGGACTTGACGACGAGGTCTTTGAGCAGCTTGTTGAGCGCCGTGCCCATGTGGACGTCGCCATTCGCAAAGGGTGGTCCGTCGTGGAGAATAAATTCCGGGGAATTTTGGGCGCGGCGGCGGGCGAGGATCCTCTCGTAAAGCCCCTCGTTTTCCCATTTTGCAAGGCGGGCGGGTTCGTTCTGCACGAGATCGGCCCGCATCGGGAAAGGAGTTTGCGGGAGATTCAGGGTGTCTTTGTAGTTCGGGGCGGCGCTCATGACGGGGCGCGGACGCTAGCAACGTGTCCACACGGGGTCAACTACGGGAACCGCAGGATTTTCAATCTTCAAAACCAAAACGCGACGCGGGGTCTGCCGATCGTGCGGAATTCGCAAAATCCCCGTTTCATACCCCTTGGCACATCGCGCGATGGCCGTGAACTGACGTTTGAGGGCTCTTTGACCGAAACTCGACCAAGCCGGAATCGTACCCCCCCCCAAACTCAACAGGGTCTTGAAGCGCGTCGGGTGACCGGGATGACTGCGCCCTGAAAGGAAAATAAGTGCTGCCAGGGAATTCGCGGCAAGTGCGGACAAACTACCGTTGCTCCGATCAAGGCCTGGCGGGGTTCGCTTGCCGAGCCTCCACGACCCCTGACAGCGCGCTGAGACAAAACCAGCACGCTCCGTTGCGCAATTCAAATTTATCAGGAATCGGCCACCTTAGGCAAGGTTTTGTGGGAACCATCGCAGAGTGGCGGATTTGCTGTGTGTTTGCACTGGCACCACCACACCGTTTTTTTCTCGGTAACCTCGTATTTCAGGGGCTGGAGACCAGTCCCCTTGTGCGAACCATCGCAAAATGGCGGATGTCCGGAGCGACCGCAGGAGCACCACCAATGAATGCCCGCTTCGACTTCCAGCGCGAGTGGCTTGGTATCACAAATGATGGGTTGCTCGGCCATGGATCTCAGTGGGTAGGTGAAAATGTCGCGAACTCAGCTTCCGACTCACTCTTGGCCTGCTCCAAATGTTGCTGTGGAGAGACGGCGGCGGCTGTTTTTTCGAGCTTCGGATAGCGCTGCGACGGAACCTCGTTGAAAAACGTTGCTCCGAGCCATCCAGCAAGAATGACCGACGACCCACTGACAAATTTACGTGTGCTCATCAACTATTACGGGAATATTAAATAACTTCGCGAACGGTATGTGTCGTGAATCGCCGGAAATTGCAATCCAATAAATCCACTTGAAACAGGCACGGGCTGTGAATGTCCAGAGCACGGTCTTGAGCCTCGAATCCGCAATTGTGATCGAGGATCGACGGCCCAAGCGCGGATCCTTTCGGCATTTGAAGACGAATCCGTGCGAATCACGGGTTCACCCATTGGGGAAAGGACAACTGGATTTCACCAACACGCGGCAGATTCCCCTCGGCCGCGCACCAGCCGGAATGCCCCACCCGGAATCGACATCCTCGCAGCCATCTCGCTCAATTGTCTGCTTGGCGGCACCCGTTGCTCCCGCGGCCGCCGACTCCAGAACGGCGCGGCGGTGGCCAAAATCACCGGCATACCCAAAGGTCGGCTGTTTGATGAAGATGAATTCCGCAGACTATGGAAATCTCTCGATGCTGCGTAAGGGGAGAGATGGATCGCTCCCGCGGAGCAAATGATCCATCACGCCATGCTGACCAAGCCCGTGGCTTCTGCAACTCGACGGTGATGGTCTGATACGGCGAACAAGAGGACACGGTCATCGGCTACAACTCGCAAATGCCCGCCCGCCCCAGCCATCATCCACTTGCCTCTGTGATGGGTGGCACGCACTGGTGTCAGCACATCGAATGGCGCAAAGGAAACACCGTGAGCCCCAGCGGCTGGATCGGAGCGATGGAAAATGTCTGGCGAAGTCCGCTGGCTTAACACCGCATCCGGATCAACCGTGGTGAGATCGGAATCGTTCAGGAAACCATCATGGCACGGCACGAACAAGGTCGAGGCAAAGGTCCCTCCTACCTCTTCAAACTCAAACCCCACGGTTGGAGCTGCGAGCGCCGGGTGATCGTCGAGCGCACGCTCAAGCCGCTTCAGGCCAAGCCCGTAAGGTAGCTTCTGAAAACAGTGCGAAGATGACTTCAGCGCCTATGTCACCAATCTAACACCGAAAGAAGCGCGGCCTCCACGTCGTCAAACATTACTGCCAGCAAAGCGGATGCTGCGAATGTTTTGGATGAACTCAAAAACCAGGGCGGCCACACCGAAGCGATCAAAACCCGCTACGACCTGCGGCTCATCCATGCCAAACAGCCGCTCAGCGTACAGCGCAGAATCATCAAATTGGCAGACGGTGGCAAATTCGCCCGCTTCCTCACACAAGCCTGCCAGAAACTTGCGCAATGGTTGAGTCAAACTGCGCCGCAGCTGAGCCTGACCATGGGCAAACTGCCTTCTTGGCTACTCTTCGACCCAACTCCAGCAACCCCCCACCAGTGACCTGACATCCACTTAGCCCCACATCTGCGTTCTAAATGCGGATTCTAGGTTGAAGGTGGATCTCTCTCACTGGGATCAAGACGCCGATTCACCTCAATCATCCTTCAAGGGCGGCATGAACTCCCGATGACCTTCCAGCGCTTGCGATTCCAAACCCCAAATCACAGATGATTTTTCGGTCTCCAATGACCCGATTTCCTAACAATTCATTTGTTAGCTCAGATTTTTAAATTTGTAACTCGCTTAACCTCAATGATTTCGATCCACGATCGGAAATGATTTCAAAAAAACATGAGAAAATGGATTGACCCGCATCGGGTGGGTGGCCTAGGGTC
>CALMKO010000056.1 GCA_937867415.1 uncultured Verrucomicrobiota bacterium
ACTCTTTGACCAACACCAACGTCAAGGACCTCATCGGCTACTACGCGCGCCGTGGATTGAATTACAACTATCCCGGCTATGGTCCCATCAAGGCCAAGATCGGGGCCATCAAGGACTGGGAGCAGCTCACCGAGCCGATCCGGCGGCCGGACGCTCCGGACTGGTGGCAGGTGCCACACCAGCGCGCGCCGATGCAGGGAGCATTCACCATTCACGAGCTCACACCGGCCGGCACGGGAGCCGGACGTGTGGTGAGTGTGGATCTGCGAGGCCTGCTCGCCGAGGGCACGGGCGACAACTGGCGGGCTTCGTTGATCGTCATGAACGACTCGGGCGGGGAACGGTATTCGGCCCTTTTCGGCAACAATCAAGCGGGCAGCGTCACCCTCGCGGCCAACGAAAACAAGGTCTATCTCGTGGTGGCGGCAACTCCGGATGACTATGCCATCTATCGCTTCGACGAGTCGCAGTTCCCCTACCGCTCCGATCCTCATAAACGCCGTTTCCACTACGAGTTCAGGGTCGCCGGAGCCACGCCCCGCGAGCGTAACAACGGTGCCACCACCGGACTGGTGCAGCATGCCAATGGCGGCGGCTGGAGGGCCAGCACCGCCACCGTGGCCAGCACCGCCTTCATCGGCCCGAATGCCCGTGTGCTCAACACCGCCCAGGTGCTCGGCAATGCCCGCGTCGAGGATTTCGCGGTGGTGAGCGGCAATGCCCGCATGCGGGACAATGCCATCGCCCGCGGCCACGCGCAGGTATACGACAATGCCGTGATGAGCGGAAACGCCATGGCTGCGGATTTCGTGCGGCTCGCGGGATCGGGCATCTTGTCCGGCTCCGCACGTCTGCTGGAGCATGCCACGCTCAGCGGCGGCTCGGTCACCGACCAAGCCGTGATGAAAGGATCTTCGGGGAGCTGGGGCGGCACGCTCAGCGGAAACTCCATCGCCGATGGCGACTACGCTTTCGCCCGCGATATTCACAACGCCTCAATAGCCGGCCACCTGCCTTGGGTCGGCATTCCTGACAACTGGCTGGTGCCACTGCCGACCGGACTCTATGCCAGCTATGAGTTTTCGTCCGCAAGCGACGCGGTAGCACTCGATACCTACGCCGCCACCAATGGCATTCTGCGCGGCGCATCGAGTTGGTTGGCGGTCGATGGCACCCGCAGCGGCGTTCTGCAACTCAATGGCAGCGACCAGTGGGTTCAGCTCGAGCGCTCCGTCGCGGATATGCAGTCACTGAGCCTGACCACTTGGGTGAAATGGAACGGAGGTGCTGCCAATCAGACGCTGTTCCAGTTCGGCGACGGGGGCTCGAAATCAGTTACCTTCACGCCGAGCAATGCCTCCGGCGTGGCCGAGCTCCGCGCCAGCGATGGCACCAATACCTATAACATCGCCGCCGCCAGTGCCCTGCCGGTCGGTGCCTGGTGCCAGATTGCCATCACCCTCAATGGCACCATTGCGTCTTTCACCATCAATGGCACCACTGCTGGCTCTGGTTCACTCCCGCTCCGCCCGTATCAATTCCTGCCGCCGAACACAGCGGCCAATCCCGCCCACAATTTCATCGGCCGCAGCAGCACCGGGAATTTCTTCAACGGTTCGCTGGACGACTTCAAGGTCTTCAGCGTTGCCTCGCCCACCTTCCTGCTGGTGTCGGCGGAAGCTCCGGACTTGATCCTTCCCGAGAACGCCCCAAGCGTCACATTCCGCATCAACCGCGCTTCCCTCAATGGCTCCTCCGTGTCCGGGAACCTGAGCGTCAACTACACGATTTCCGGCACCGCCACGGCCGGAGCGGATTATATCGCGCCCTCCGGCACGGTGGTCATCCCGGATGGCCAGTCGTTCGTCGATTTGGAAATCCCTCTTATTCTTGATGATGTCACCGAACCGAACGAGACTCTCATCCTCACCCTGACAGCATCGAATAACTACGCCAATGCCGGCAGCGGCAGCGCCACCATCACGATTCCCAACGTGGGCGACATTTCCGAATCCCTGCTCGCATGGTACAAACTCGATGAAACCAGCGGCAGCACCGCCAACGACAGCAGTGGGAACAACAATCACGCGGAACTGATCAACGGACCGGTTTGGAGTCCCGCCGCGAAGGCCCTGTCGTTCGATGATGCCAACGACGACAACGATTTCGTGCAGACACCGGTGCCGAACGGCGGCGCCCGAACGCTTTCCGCCTGGTTCCGTCCGCGCAGCAGCACGTGGATCCAGAGTATCTTCAACTACAATGCGGTCTTCGACAGCGACGTGCCCAACGCCTTCGGTGCCGGTTGGGGTGTGGTGGACAGCAAGATCCGCGTAATGCTCGACGATCAGATGTGGGACACCGGCATTTCCGTGACCCTCGATCAATGGCAGCACGGCTCACTCACCTTTGATAGCACCCGCGTCCGTTTCTATCTGAATGGCGTACTCCAAGGTTCTTTAAACTATGGCCAGGGCGACATCACCACCGCCAACTACACCATCGGCTCCAAGGCCTTCGACGGCCAGATCCGCGACGCGAAAATTCTCAACCGCACGGTCTATTCCGCCGAGGCGATGCAGATCTATCAGGCCGGCGCGCCGCAGCGCGCGCCGCTCAACCTGACTGCCATGGCCGGCCATGGCAGCATCACGCTTGGCTGGCAGAGCGCCAACTCCGGTGAAACATCCCATCTCGTTCGCCGCTCGACCATCCCCGGCGGCCCCTACACGGACATCGCCACTGTCACCGGCACGTCGTTTGTCGATGCCTCGGTCGCCAACGGCACCACTTACTATTATGTCGTCGCGGGGGTGAATCTCGGCAGCCCGGGACCAAACTCCAACGAGGCCAGTGCCACACCCGCCGCTGGCAGCGCACTTCCGCCGCCGTGGCAGCATGGTAATATCGGCTCTGCGGCAGGATTGCCAACCACAGTGTTCAGCGGCGGACAGATCACCATGAGTGGTGCGGGACGTTCCATCACCGGTTCCAATGGGACCATCGGCGGAAATATTTCCACGGACAATTTCCGCTTCCTCTACCTGCCCGTCATCGGCGATTGCACCATCACCGCCAGGATCACCTCTTTCAATGGCACCCCGGACATCCGCGCCGGTGTGATGCTGCGGCAATCCACCGCCGGAGGCTCGATTCACGCTTCGGCATTACTCAATCTCAACACCAGCACATCCCGCCGCGGGCTGTTCGTGCATCGTGCGACGGCGAGCACCGCTTCCGGAGCAACCACCGTGAATTCATTTTCGCCAACCCAGCCCTGGCTGAGAGTCTCGCGCACCGGGAATCAGTTTTCCGCGTTTTATTCTACTGACGGCAGCGGTTGGACGCAAATCGGCACGACGCAGACCCTTTCCATGTCCGCCAACGGCTCCTACCTCGCCGGGTTGGCGGCATGCTCCAGCAGCACTTCCGTACTCGCCAGCGCCGTCTTCAGCAATGTCACCATCACCGGCGGCTACCCCACCGGCTTCGCGGCCACCGCGGGTGACGCGCAGGTTTCACTGTCCTGGAATGCCGTCACCGGGGCCAGCTACCGGATGAAACGCGCGACCACCGCAGGTGGCCCCTACACGCTGCTTTCCAGCCCCGCCACCAACAGCTTCATCGACACCACCGCCGCCAACGACACGACCTATTATTATGTCGTTTCCGCTCACAACGGCACGAGCGAGTCGGCCAACTCCGCGGAAGTCTTCGCCACGCCTTCCGCGCCATTGCCATCGGTGCCGCTGGGTTTGCTGGCCAGCGATCAGGGATCAAGCATACAACTGTCATGGTCGGACTCCAGCAATGCCACCGGCTATCGGGTGAAACGCGCTCTCTCACCGATTGGTCCGTTCACCTTGATCGGTTCGCCCACCGGCACCTCGTTCACCGACAACGCTGCCACACCGGGTATGAATTTCTTCTACGTCGTAGCTGCTGCAAATGCCTCGAACCTCGAAAGCGGCGATAGCGATATGGCATCCATCGTGCGTGCCCTGCATTTCGATCCGAACGGCCCGGCAGTCGGCTCGGTGGTGGACGGCGGCAGCTACTCCTGGCTTGCTACCCACTGGGCGGTCGCACCCGGCGGCTCCTTGGGTAGCGGAAGTTGGCAGACTGGAAAACAGGCTCTGTTCGCTGCGACAAATCCCGGCTCACCACTCGCCTACAACGTCGATCTCGCCGGCTACGATTCCGGAACGCATGGCAATTTCACCGGCATCCGCGCGCTGTCGGGAACCGTCACCTTCACGGGCAACGTCAACAATTTCTACCTGACCACTCCCGTCACGATCACCGCGGATCCCGGCGCGGCCATCGTGTTCAATCAGACGCGAGCCGGTGCCAATGTGCAGGCCTTCAACCTCAACAGCCAGCCCGCCACATTCCACGGCGACATCACCGTCAACAGCGCGGGCCTCGGCAACAACGGCTCGGTCATCGTCGGATCGGGCCACCTGAAACTCGGCAATGCCATCGCCAACTATTCACCGGCGTCCACCGTGCTCCAAGCGGGCACGACCCTCACCAACATCGGTGACGCCGGAAAATCGTTCAACCTCGGCGCGCTGACGCTCAACGGGGCGACTCTCGCCGCGACCAACCCCGGTCACGCCAGCTTCGGCAACTACATCTTCAGCGGCAGCCTCAGCGTCGGTGGTAGCGCGGCATCGTGGATCTCCTCGGATATCCGCTGCGGCAACAATGCCAACCACACCCTCAACATCGGCGAGACCGGCGAGGACGTAGACCTGCTCATCTCCGGGCGGCTCGGTCACTACAACGGCTTCTCCTGGGGTTACGCCAACAAGACCGGCCCGGGAACCCTCAAACTCAGCGGCGTGAACGGCCTCGGCGGCATGACCGTTAGTGAGGGCACGGTGATCCTCGAAGGGGCCGCCGCCATCGCCAGCATGGATGTGACCAGCCTCACCAACAACGCTGCCGTCATCCTCAGCGTGCCCGTTGGCACCGTTTCCTACCCCCGCGCCTTGCTGGGCAACGGGCTCTACACCAAGACCGGCGCGGGCACGCTGGAACTGACCTCCACCACCGCCCACGCCGGAAACCACCTCGTCCAGGAAGGTGTGCTGCGCCTCACCCAGGCGAGCCTTGGCAATGCCTCGACCATCACCTTGAACGCCGGCACCCAGATCCACCTGGCCTTCACTGGCCGCGACACCATCGGCGCGCTGATCCTCGACGGCACGCCACTGCCTCCCGGCATCTATAGCGCCGCCACCCACCCGGCTTACCTCACCGGAACCGGCAGCCTCAGGGTGGCTTCCCCCGCCATCCTTGCCTGGAACGACGGCGCCGGCACCGGCCTGTGGAATGCCAGCGATGCCAACTGGACCGGTCAGTCTTGGATCCCCCGAGGCGACGCCATCATCGCCCACACGGCCACGCCCCAGACCATCACCGTTGCCGGCAATCCATCCGCCTTCGAGGTCCTCATCGGCAATGGCTCGAACCAGGCCAACTACACGCTGCTCGGTGGTGCCGGCGCTTCTCTAACCGCCGACCTGTTCACGCTTCAAGGCGTCGCCTCGAACAACCCCGGACTCGGCACCGCCTCTCTCACCAACCTTTCCGCCAACATCACCGGCGACCTCGGCGTGGGCCGCTGGGACCTCGTGATCGGCGGCACCAGTGCCGTTCAAATCGGCGGCCAACTCCGCTCCACCAGCAACGGCGGTGGCCTCGGCGACTGGGGCCGCGTGACCATTCAGGACACGGCCAACGTCACCGCCACCGGCGGCGTCAACGGCGCGGGAGCGGCCTGGGGGCTCACCCTCAACGGCGGCACCCTCACCACCCCCAGCATTCGCGCGGGGGAAAACTCCTTCGGCGCGGGCGCACGCCTCACCCTCAACGGCACGACCCTTCGAGCCACCCAGCCGACTACCGCATTCCTCACCGTCGATTCCACCAACCGCGCCTATCTCGGCACCAATGGCGCGCGTTTCGACACCAACGGCAACGACATCACCGTCGGAGTGCAACTCGTCGATACCGCCGGCCAGGCCGGCACCTTGACCAAGCTCGGCAATGGCACGCTAACCCTCACCAACGCCAACACCTTCACCGGGCCGGTGGTGGTGGACGGCGGCACCTTGTTTGCGAACCTTGGCGGTGCTGCCACCAACCGCGCCTTTAGCTACGCCAGCGGCATCACCGTGAACAACGGCGGCACTCTGCGCTCCAGCGCGAACGCCCTCTTCGGCTGGGATGGCTCACAGGCTAAGCCGATCACCATCAACGCAGGCGGTACTGCGACGGCAAACGCCGGCAGTGATTTGAATGTCGGGCTCGTCACGCTGAATGGCGGCGAACTGGCCGGCGGACCCTTCGCCGCGTGGGGCTCGTGGAGTTTCGGGCGTGGTGCCGCCCGCCAGCTCGCCGTTACGGAAAACTCGACCGTCAGCGCCGCCGATGTCGCCCTGTTCGGTGGGACCACGGTGGATGTCTCCGCGGGCAAGACGCTTTCGTTCACCGGCACCATCGTGAACACCAACAACGGCGCGAGCGCTCTGATCAAAACCGGTGCCGGCACCATCCAGCTATCCGGAAACAACAGCTACACCGGGGCCACCACCGTGCGCGGGGGCACCTTGCAGCTCACCGGTGCGATCGCCGCCGGCTCGGAGCTGATGGTGGGTGACCAGGCTGGAAAAACGAACTTCTTCACCTCCGGCACCATGAGCCGCAGCTGGCTGCGTTTCGGCAATGCAGCCGGCGCGACCGCCGCAGCCTACCAGACCGGCGGCAGCGTGATCACGACCATGGCGGCGGGCAATTCGCTGGGGCTCGGCCATGTCGCCGGCAGCTACGGCTTCTACCGGATTTCGGCCGGCACCCTGCAAACCCAGGAACTCGGTATCGGCACCTGGGGCGATGCCAACAGCGGCGGCGATGGGATGCTCGATATCACCGGCGGCAGCGTGAACAACATCGGCTGGCTGGTGATGAACCGTTCCCAAGGCGCCAACCCGGCCCAACGCGCCGTGTTGAACGTCTTCGGAAACGGCTCGCTCACCTACGCCGGCGGCGGACTGGTCGCCAACTGGGGCGGCAGCGCCAACGGACAGATCGCCGTGATCAATGTTTCCGGCACGGGTAGCATCACCACGACGAACAACTCGCCCATCGCCTTCAACAACAACGGAGCCAACACCGGCGTGCTCAACCTCAACGGCGGCACGGTCACCACCTCGCAAGTCAATGGCGGCCGCGGCTTCCTCAACTTCAACGGCGGCACGCTCAAGCCCTCCGTCGCCACGCCCAATTTCCTCGCCGTCAACACCGCCCGCGTCCACGCCGGCGGCGCGGTCATCGATACCGATGGCAAGGACATCACCATCGGCCAAGCTCTCCTCGCTCCAACCGGCCAAGGCATCGTGGAAATCCCGGTCACGGACGGTGGTGCGGGCTACACCTGCCCGCCCGTCGTCACCATCGGAACCGGCTCCGGCACCGACGCCACCGCCGTGGCCAACATGGTCGATGACGGAACCGGCAACGGAACCTTCAGGATCGCCAGCCTCACCATCACCAGCCCCGGCGTTTACACGGTGGCTCCGACCTCGGTCAGCCTGATCGGCGGCGGTGCCACAACACAGGCGACCTTCGGCACACCCGTCCTCGCCACCAACACTTCGGGCTCCCTCACGAAAAACGGCCTTGGCACGCTCACCCTCACCGCCTCCAACACCTACACCGGCGGCACCATCGTTAATGCCGGCACGCTCGCCGTCACAGGCACCGCCGTCACCCTCGCCAGCGGGAACCTCACTGTCGCCGACGGCGCCACCTGTGCGATCGCCAATCCCACCGGTGCCGTGGCCAACACCGCCACCGTCGCCCTCAGCGGCACCGCCAAGCTCGACCTCGCATCCGGCGTCGCTGAAACCGTGCGTTTCCTCTCCATCAACGGCATCCTGCAACCCGCCGGCACCTACCTTGCAAGTAACCTGCCAGCCAGCATCAGCGGCAGCGGCAGCCTCATCGTCACGGATGGCATCAGCCCCCTCACCCCGGCCCAAACCTGGCGCGACGCTCACTTCGGCACCACTGCCAATACCGGCAACGCCGCCGATAACGCCGACCCCGATGCCGATGGATCGAACAATCTCATGGAACGTGCGCTCGGCACGAACCCGCTCGTCTCCGATAGCTCCGGCAGGCCCACCATTGATACAACTACCCCTGGCTTCTCATTCACGTTCACGCACTCCCGCGCCGCCACGGATCTGACGTTAGTCGTTGAAGTTGCCACGGATCTCCACTCGGCATCATGGCGTGAAGCCCTGCTGGCGCCGGCTCCCAATGCCGATGGCACACTCTCCACCGCCGACGACACCCGGCCGGACGTGCGGATCCAGCGCTTCACCGCCAGCACCAGCGCATCCCGCATGTTCTATCGCCTCAGAGCTCGGTGAGAGTTGATCACCGCCGTGTGTCGCATAAACATGCGACAGTAAACTTGACCGTCGTGTGGAATGATTTCCACGTCGAAGACGTATCTTCTTCATCTTTCTCATGATCCGCTCCACCCGCCTCTTGTTGTTTTCCGCCTTCGCCTTGGTTTCCTGCTGCTTCGCCACCGCCAGCGTGCTTCCGGTGCAACTCCTCTGCGAGTCCACCGAGAACCCGCTTGGCATCGATCAATCAAAGCCGCGACTCGGCTGGCGGCTGGAATCCAAGGAACCAGGTGCGATCCAGACCGCCTATCAGATCGAAGTCGCCGGTGCCTGGGACAGCGGCCGCGTGGAATCGGATCGCTCCATCGCTATCCCTTATGCCGGCAAGACTCTCGAATCCGGAAAAACCTACCATTGGCGCGTCCGCGTCTGGGATCGCAAGGGTGAGGCCTCCCCGTGGAGCGAAGCCGCGCGCTGGACGATGGGAAAACTCCAACCCAGCGATTGGTCAGCCCAATGGATCGGCCTCGCGGAAAATTCCGGTAAACCCGACCTCGATGGCGTGTCCGTCACCAAGGCCACCTACCGCACGTTTGATGGCAAAGTGGAAAAGGATGTGACCGAGCAAATGCGCCGCGTGGTCGAGGAAAAAAAGATGCCCTTCGCGGTGGATTTCAATGCCCTCGGCGGCGACATCGCCCCCAACATTGTCAAGGAGCTGGTGGTCGAATACGCCAAAGACGGCAAAACCCTGATTTCCCGTGCCAATGATTTCGCCCTGCTCTCCATCCCGCCCGTTCCCGCTGCGAAGGCCGCTCCATGGATTCGGGGCGATTTCAACCTAACAGAAACCCCCAAATCCGCCACCGTCACCGTTCACACGCACGCCTACTTCGAGCTCTACATCAATGGCACAAAAGCCCACGACGACGTGCTCACTCCCGCCGTCACCGATGCCAAGGCCCAGACCTTCACCCTCACCTATGACGTGGCCGGTCTCCTCAAGCCGGGCAAGAACTGCATCGGTCTCTGGCTATCCAAAGGCTGGGCGGAACGCATCGCCGTGCGCGCCCAACTCGATGCCGTGGTCGGCGACAAACCCATCACCTTCGGGACCAACACCGATTGGAAAACCCGCCCCAGCGGCTACAGCCACATCGGCGGTTGGAGTTGGGGAAACTTCGGCGGAGAGCGCATCGACGCCGCCGCACACCTGCCCGACTGGTCCCGGCCGGATCTCGATACCACCTCGTGGTCAAATGCAGTCGAAGCCAGCGCCCCGAAAGGCGCGCCTGTCAACCTCGTCGGACCGCACAACCGCATCGGCGAGCGGATCCCTGCCAAATCGATCACCGAACTCGCAGAAAAACGTTACGAAATCGACTTCGGCACCAACCTCACCGGCTGGCTGCACTTGAAATTTCCTCCGCTCAAGGCCGGGAAAATCGTCCGCCTGCATTTTGCAGATCGGATCTTCCCCGAGGGCATCCACGCTTCACCCATCGGCAACATTGGGGTGAACGGCGGCAGTTGTATCTCATTCTCCCGTGTCGCAGGCGGGCACAATCTCTATCAGATCTATAAACAAACCAGCGAGTATGTGCCCACCGGAACGCCCGGCGAGGAATTCAGCCATAAGTTCAACTACGCCGGATTCCGTTATGTCGTCATCGAAGGACTAGACAGCCCGCCACGCGTCGAGGACGCCACCGCCTTACTGGTGGAAAGCGATCTAACGGACGCCGGTTCATTCGAGTGCTCGGACCCGCTCATCAACCGCATCCACAAGGCGAACCGCTGGACCATGCGGGCCTTGAACCTCGGTGCCTACTATGTCGATTGCCCACACCGCGAGCGCATGGGCTACGGCGATGGCCAGGTGGCCCTGCAAGGCATGATGATGAATTTCAACTCCTCGGATTTCTATACCAAGTGGGTCCGCGACTGGCGCTTGGCCTTGGAAGAAAAAAACCAGCACCTCCACTACATCGCCCCTCCCTTCGAAAAAACCGGCGGAGGCCCACCATGGCCCGGCAACATCGCACGCATCCCCTGGCAGCATTTTCTGCACTATGGAGACCCCGCCATCCTGGAAGACAACATCGCCGCCGCGCGCAGCTATTGCGAGTATCTCGACGGGCGCTCCAAAGATGACGTCCTGCGCGACTGGGGTGGCGGATTCTCATTCATCGGCGATTGGGTTCCGCCCGGCCGCGGCATGGATACCAACAACTGGCCGAACCAGCAGATGATGGAGTTTTTCTGCAACTGCTACCGCGTCCACCTCTGGCAACTCGTGGAAAACATGGCCTCCGCCCTCGGCCGCAAGGACGATGCCGAACACGCCCGCAACCGCGCCGCCGCCATCGGCAAGGCAACCCACGCAGCATTTTATGATGCGGCCAAAAAATGCTATGTCATCGACGAGCAAATCTACTACGCCTTCCCCCTCTTGCTCGGCGTCACCCCGGAATCCGAGCGCAAGGCGGTGCGAGAAAACCTCGTCCGCTGCATCGTGGAGAAAAACAAAGGCCATCTCGACACCGGAATGTTAGGCACGATGTTGCTCATGGAATACCTTCAGAAAATCGGCCGCGACGACCTCATCCTCGGCATCTATCAGAAGAAAGATTACCCCGGCTGGGGCTACATGGTCGAGCAGGGAGCCACCACCCTGTGGGAACAATGGAACGGCTATTGGTCGCAAATCCACTCGTGCTTCACCTCTGCCGATAACTGGCTTTACCACGGCCTCGCCGGCATCCGTCCCGATCCCGCGAAGCCGGGATTCAAGAATGTCATCATCCAGCCCGCCATCGTCGGCGACATCACCTGGGTCAAAGCCCATCACGACGGCCCCCACGGTCGCATCACCAGCCACTGGAAACGCGAGGGAACGAAAATCGAACTCGAGGTAAACATCCCGCCAAACAGCACCGCCACCGTGATCCTGCCCGGCCAGGCACCCAAGCAGGTGACCTCCGGCACCCACCGGATTCTAAGCCGAGTCGTTGACTAACCGCATCCCGGTGCCCGAGCTCGTAAAAAGTGCCCCTGCCCCGCCCCGGTAATCCTCCTTGGCAGGCTCTTCTGACCTCGCTTCCTTGGTTCGTGGATCGCCCGATGGACACGCTCCCGGCCGCATGCCCGGCGGCAGGAGACTGCTGCCGAACCATCGCCCCGCCCGCGATCTGCTAGATACGCCTCATTCCTCCATCAGCAAGGACACCGGCCCGCACAACCCTGAGTCCATGGGCAGCCATGACGAAGCGTCGAATGCGCCGTAGCGGATACTGACGAAATTGATCTCATGGAAGATCTTCCACTTCTCGCCCACCCGGTCCATCCGGGCGATGCGATTGGCGGCCAGATTGGTCACCTCGATCACGAGTTGATTGTTGCCCCCTCCCAACATGTCCGTCACATCAAGCCGATAAGGAGGGAACCAGCAGGTCCCGGCGTTCTTGCCATTCACACTGACGCGCGCGGTCACCTCGACACGCCCAAGATCAAGAAACACGCGCCTGGCCGGTTTCTCCCGGAGATCAAAGTTCGCTGAATAGCGGACCGATCCCGAAAAGTCCCGCGTCCCCATCAATCCCAGGGTAGTCCAGGATCCCAGCAGGTGGGTCGTGAATGGCTCCGGCCTCGTCGGACCGCCCTCCATGAACTCGACTCGCCACGGGCCGCCCACCGGCATGGGCGAGAGTTTTGCCGGTTCGCTCCATTTCGCCGCAGAAGGTGCTTGTTTGTCAAAGGTGCGCAAGACCACCGACGCACCCGGCTCCAGCACAACACGCGGACCATGGCCTCGTTTGCCGACCGACGACTCCACCAACATGCCAGGCTTGTCCGACCATGGGTCGAGCCTTACCACCGCCGCATGCCGGACGCCTAGCTCGATCACCTCGTCTAACGGATGATCGGTCGGATTGACCAAAAAATACCAATACCCATCTTCGACCCTCCGCCGGATGAAGCGCAGTTCCTCGCCAGCCCAGCGTTCGCGCCTGATTTTCAGCGACGCAAGCGCCGGCCCCGGATCCGCCGGCATGACCACAAGACTGGGGATGCCGCCCGCTTCGTCACGCAAACTGCGGAGCTTCGCCCTGCGGGCATCCAGCTCAACCAGCCCCGGCACATCCTCCGGCAGGTTTTCTTGGAAACAGACTTTGGCACCCGCCCTTGCGAGCGAAAGGAGCTTCTCCATCGTCGCGACAGGCATGTGGCGGGTTTTGGGCACCACCAGCACCTCGAAGGCATTCAACCCAAGCTGGATTTTCCCATTCTTGAATTCAGCCTGTTGCAGCAGCGCGTCCGACGCGCTATCCAGGGTGTAACCTTCTCCCATGAGCTGCATCGCGAGGCGGTGGTAGGAAGTTGGCCACAACCAACGGTTCTGGCTGTGCAAGGAAAACAAGGGCAACCCTATAGCTCCATCATGCAGGATATCATGGTAAGGAAAATAGAGCAACACGTCGGACGAAGGTAGCCCGGACTGCAGGACCGACTGGCAGCGCCGGATATAGGCATTGAATGCCGGAAGGTCGCGCCACAGCCCGCCCTGCGGCCCCATGTGCGTCGAGGCATAAAACAACCACCCGGGCCAGGCGGCGTCGGAGGGCGAATGCGGGATGCCATGAAACAACAGATGATTCACACCGGACAGGAAAAGGAAATCCGCCGCACGCTTGAGTTCCTCCGGCTTCACGCGGAAATGCTCGTCCAGCCAGGTGAACGACTCGGCCGAAACGAGCTTGCGCCCGGTCGCGTGCGCCGCCGACACCGCAAGCCGCATCATGGGGAGTTGATTGTCCTCGATATGACGGAAGATCTCCGTTTCAGGGATGTCCGCGACCGCATAGTGATCAAGCAGGTTGCCCGGCGAGCCGTGCGCCTGATTGCGGGTCAGGCTGCCGGTTTTCCCCGCCCAGTCATGCCAGGCCGAGAGGTAGCCCGTATGCATCTCACCCATGGTGGCGCGATAGTCGGCGCGCACGCGGGTCACCGCATCCGGCCCCCCTTTGCCGGCCAACTCGGGCAGATGATCCTCCAGCTTGTAGCCACGCAAGCGGTGGAAATCCACCAGCATCTCCGGACTGGCGGAAGCTCCATAGTACTCGAAGGAATCATGGAAGTGCGCCCGTGGAAACGGTGCGTCGAATCCGGCGAAGGCCTGGTCAAAGCGTGCCAAATAATGATCGATGGCCGGCTTGGAAAAGGGATCGACCACGAAGCCCTGTGCACCGGGTGCCGCGCGCTTGACTTGCTGGATACCGGAGCGGAGGACCAAGCCGCGCAGCTCAGCTCCCGACATCTCCGCAGGGGGCGGCGTGCCTTCGGTGACGTTTTTCGTGACATCGCTCCATGCGCCGTCCTTGCCTCTCACCATCGCCACCAGCATACGCCCTTGCGGACGTTCCGGCCATTTGCCCGCCTCCACTTTCGCCTCCCAGGGATGCAGCGCTGCCGAGGCGGTGTCCTTGCCGACCCATGGTCCGCCGAACGGCCAGCCGGTCCCGGTGGTGAGATCCATGCCGATGCCGAGCCGCTTCGCCTCTCTGGCCGTGTGCGCAAGGATGTCCATCCAGCGCGGTGAGAGGAAATCGATGTGCAGCGCCTCCTGACCTTGAACCCCGTAAATCGGACAAATTTCCACACCACCGATTCCAGCGCCCGCAAAGGCCTCCAGTTCCCGACTGATTTCCGCCTCGCTAACCGCGCTGCCCAACCACCACCAACGAGTCCATGGCTTCTGCTCCTTCGTAGCCTCCGGCCAACCAACATCCGCCATAGCCACAGGCGGCACGCATGGCATTAGGGATAAAACGAAAAGGACAATACGGGAAAATCGGAAGGGTTTCATTGCTGGGGTCTTGTATCGCTGACAGACCAGCGGGAGACAATCGCGAAATGGACGCACCTCAAGGACGCCAGCCAACTCCAGGGAAATGCTCCGACATCCGGATATCTAGAATCCGCGCAAAATCCCGCTGCCCACCACCTCCAGCATCTTTGTCGTAGCCGCGACAATGATGCTGGAGACTTCCCTGATACCGATTCATGAATGTTTACTCATGATTCCATCATAAAGATACCATCTCGATCCGGCAGTATCAAATCAGCGTTCTTATCATCGTCGCAGCTTCAAGATTCGCTTGGCTGAACACGGAACGATGAGCTAGGTTTCCCTCGATGAAAACACAGCGGATCTTGAGGTTGTTGATGGCTTGTTGCACGGTTACTCCTGTGGTTGCGTCTCTGGATGCAGAACCGGTTCCAGCAGCTCCGCGTCCGTTCTTTTCCACAGGCAATCCCATCCTGAGCGACGGATCATACTATACGGCGGATCCGGCACCACTTTCACATGATGGAAAACTCTATCTGCATGTAGGCCGCGACGAGCCGGAGTTATATCAAGGCGGCTTCGTAATGAACGAATACGCGGTCCTCTCGACCGAGAATCCCTCATCAGGAAACTGGACGCTGCACCCGCGTAACCTCGCGCCCGGAGAGGTCTTCTCGTGGGCCACCGGAAAGAAGGCATTTGCGGGGCATTGCCTCCGCGGCAAGGATGGCAGGTTCTATTGGTACGTGCCCGTGGAGGCAAAGGACGGTGCCTTGCGGATGGCCATCGGCGTGGCGGTTTCAGATAGTCCGCTCGGCCCTTGGAAGGACCCGATCGGAAAACCGCTGGTCACCTGGAACGATGTCTTCGGCGAGAGTGACCGCGGCCAGGAAGTCATCGATCCCCACACGTTCATCGATGAAGATGGTAAGGTCTATCTTTACTGGGGCTCATGGGGCGTGGCACGGGTCGTGGAGTTATCCGCCACGATGACTGAAAAGGCCGGAGAAATCCGCACCATGCAGGGACTTGATTCGTTTTTCGAAGCTCCATGGGTGGTCAAGCGCCATGGTGTCTATCACATGGTGTATGACTGGAAACGCGGCGGCTCGCAGTGGACACCCTCGAACTATCAGGCCTGCATCGGCCACGCCACAGCGGCCTCCCCCGCCGGGCCCTGGACCTTCCGTGAGATCATTCTCAGCGGCACTTCCGCCACCACCGTGCACCCATCGATCATCGAACAGGGCGGAAAATGGTGGGTCACCTATCACACCCGTGATGCCAAGGACGGCGGGCATTTCCGCCGCTCGGTCGCGATCGATGAAATGAAATGGGATGGCGACCGCATCCTACCGGTGACTCCCACGCGGGCCCGTCCGCCGGAGTTCAATCTAACAAACAATCTGGCCCGCGACGCCAAGGCAAGCGTGTCGTTCGCCGAGCAACCGCCGACCACCATCGCAGCGCTCCACGACGGGCGGGTGACCTCGGTGCGTTTGCCGCCCGACCAGTGGGGCAACTACCGTGGCAATACGAATACCGTGGAGAGCGACTGGATCCGCTATGATTGGGACATGCCCGTGCGCATCGAAGGCGCGGGCATCATGTTTCACCAGGACCCGAACTGGACCCGCCCGCCGGCACGTTGGACGATGGAATACATGGATGACAAAGGCGCTTGGCAGGCGGTTCGCGGTGCCACCTATCCCACGGAACCGGATCGCTGGCATGACCTGAAATTCGAGCCCGTCACGACGCGCGCCCTGCGGGCCATCATCCACGGACAGAAAAACGACTCGCATTTCCATTCCGTCCTCGTTTCCGAATTTGAAGTGCATGGCGTGCAGGTGAAGGAGTTGCCTGTGATCGAAGTCCCCATGAAAAACGGAAGCCCCGAGCTTCCCCCAAGGATCGACCTTGAATTCCCCGGGGCAGGCATGCTGCCGGTGAAATTGCTGTGGCGGAAACTGCCAGCAGGCAACGGTGAATTCGTAGCAGAAGCCCGGGCCATCGGGCAGGCCGCTGCATACATCCGGGCACGTCTGCGGAATGAATGACATGTGCAGACGATTGCATATCAATGGAATGCAATGTCATGTCGCCAAACAAAGCATCTTGATCCCCATCGCCCGGGAGGGCAGCGCTGAAAAAGATTGCATCCGCCACACCCCGGACCAAGAGTCCTTGAGTGAGCGGTTTGTTTACTCATTCCGAGTCGGATTCGTCCCGATGGTTGCCGGAGGTTTATCAGGAACTCCGCAACCTGGCGGCCGCACGCATGGCCCGCGAGGCAGGTGGCCTGACGCTCCAGCCCACCGCCCTTGTCCATGAGGCGTGGATGAAGCTGACTCTTCGCGATGACCGGAAATGGAACAACCGTGAGCACTTTTTCCGCTCTGCCGCCCTCGCCATGCGCCGGATCCTGGTGGAAAGCGCCCGCCGCAAACGCCGCCGCAACGAGTTGCTTGAGTCCGACCCGCCACTCGACAGCAAACGGGAATTCCTTGCCGAGACACCCGCGGATCGATTGCTCCGCATCGATGAAAACCTGAAGAAACTCGAAGCCCAGGACCCGGAAAGCGCCCGCGTGGTCATCCTCAAATTCTTCGGTGGTCTGACCAACCGCGAGGTGGCCGAATCCCTCGGCGTGACCGAACGCACCGTCGAACGGCACTGGGCCTATGCGAGGTCCACACTCCTGACCATGATCCAGAATGACGAGAATCCTTCCGAGAACCCGTCATGAAAGACGCTTCCCGCGAGATCGAGATGCTGTTGTTCGACGCCGCCCTGCAGATCGCAGATGACCCGACACGCATTGCATTTCTCGATCAAACCTGCGCCTGCCGACCGGAGATGCGCAGCCGCCTCGATCAATTGCTCGCTGCTCATCGAAAGAGCGATGCCTATTTTTCAGGAGTCACAGAAGCCTGCTCGGCGATTTCAGAACCGTTTCCGGAAAGCCCCCCGCAGGATGATGGCCAGGATGGCATCGACCACATCGGCCCCTATCGGCTTTTGGAACGCATCGGCGAGGGCGGTTGTGGCGTCGTTTATCTTGCCGAGCAGGAGTCTCCGGTGAGGCGCCGGGTCGCCCTCAAGGTGATCCGCCTCGGCATGGATACGGAACGCGTGATCGCCCGTTTCGAGATCGAACGCCAGGCGCTCGCCATGATGGACCATCCGCACATCGCCCACGTGCTCGATGCCGGCACCACGCCGACCGGTCGGCCCTACTTCGCCATGGAGTGGGTGCGCGGGCGGAAAATCACGGATTTCTGCGATGAGAACCGGCTATCCATCCGGCAGCGGATCGAGTTGTTCATCGAGGTTTGCCAAGCCATCCAGCACGCCCATCAGAAAGGCGTGATCCACCGCGACATCAAGCCGTCCAATGTTCTCGTCTCGATGCAGGACGGCAAGCCACAACCCAAGGTCATCGATTTCGGAATCGCCAAGGCCACCGATGGCTCGGACTTGACGCCCGGTCTCACGGATGCGGGCGGTCTGCCGATGGGCACGCTCGCTTCGATGAGTCCGGAACAGGCGGCCAGCGGCGGCATCGATGTGGATACCCGCAGCGATGTCTACAGCCTCGGCATCCTGCTTTATGAGTTGTTATGCGGCCGCCCTGCATTCGATCCTGCGGAGCTCGCCAGCGCAGGTTACCCGGCAGCGATTGACACTCTGCTGCACCGTGAGGTCCGGCCTCCATCTTCGATCATCGCGGATTTGCCACCCGATGGGACGCTCTCACTCGCCGCCTGTCGCGGCACCGATCCGGGCAAATGGATCTCCGCATTCAAGGGCGACCTCGACCAAGTGACCATGAAGTGCTTGGAAAAGGACCGCTCTCGCCGCTACGAGACCGTCAACGGTCTGGCCCTCGATCTGGAGCGCTTCCTCGCCAACGAGCCGGTGCTGGCCCGCCCGCAGAGCCGACTCTATCGGTTTCGCAAATTCGTGGATCGCAACCGCGCGGCCTGCGTTTCCGCCCTGCTCATCACGCTCACTGTCATTGCCGGCTTTGCCATTTCCACCGGCATGTATCTGCGGGAAAATGCCGCGCTCCGGGAACAACAACGCCTGCGCCAAGTGGCGGAAATCGCACGCGCCGCCGAGGCCCGCCTGCGCGAGCAAGCCCAAGCTCGCGCGAACGTTTCAAAAGCCTCGCTGCTTCTCAGCCAAGGCAAAACCGAAGAAGCCGATGCCGTGCTGCGCCAGACCCCGCTCGACACCATCGAGCCATCCCGGGAGGCCACCGGCGTGTTCCGCTCTTTGGGCGACTGGCATCTGATCCATCACCGCTGGAAGGCCGCCGCCGAATGTTACCTGCTTCTGCCACTCGCCAACCGTTTCATCCCGAGCGAACAAATCCCCGATACCGGAGACATGATCCGCACCGCACCGACATTGGTCATGGCGGGCATGGATGACTCCTACGAAGCGCACCGCGCCCTGCTCATCGACCGTTTCGCTGAAACCACCAACTCCAATGCTGCCGAGCAACTCGTCAAAATGTGTCTGCTCAGCCCCGCCTCGCCGGAACTGATGCAACGCCTTTTGCCGACGGTGGAATTCCTCAGAAAACAGTCGTCCATCGAAGGCCCCCGGATGGCCCTGTTGGTGTATACTGCTCTGGCGCTCTATGAAATGCGTGCCGCAAATCCAGCAGAAGCGATCCGCTGGGTTCACCAAGCCCTTCCGCAAACAGGGCAAACTCACTCGATCGGCGCCGATTACCAGATTTTCCTGCGCTCCATCCTCGTGATGGCCTGCCGCCGAACTGGTGACATCGAGCGCTCGGAAGCAGAAGCCCGCAGCGTGCGCGAATTCGTGCAGATGCACGGCAAGGCCTTCGACACCCCAGGAGCACCCGATCGCACCTACTTCGTGCCGGTGATCGAGCGCGCCCTGGCCATGACTCTCGCCCGCGAGGCGCTTGGGTTGGAGTAAATGATCCTCCACAACTTTCCATTTGAGCTGAATCATCGAAATATTCGGCTCAAAAATGAATTGATTGTGAGCCGATTATTCTCTTTAATCGGCTCATGCTTTACAATTGGCAGCAAGCGGACTGGCCCTGCTTTCGCTACGAAGTCGCCGGGCTGACCGATCTTCTGCTGGTCTTTGTGGACCAGGCAGGCCGAGTTGGAGGTCTTCTCGAAGGGCTGCCGGACGATCTTGGCAGCGAGGCGATGCTGGATTTGATGATCTCCGAAGCCATCCGCTCATCCGCCATCGAAGGCGAAACCTTGGATCGGGAGGCTGTCATGTCATCCATCCGCAACCGGCTCGGTCTTAATCCCGTGCCCCAGCCGGTCCGCAGCCGTCTGGCCGATGGCGCCGGCCAACTGATGGTTGCCGTCAGGGAACATTTTCGCGAGCCGCTCTCCGCTGAAACCCTATTCGAGTGGCACCGCATGCTGCTCGAAGGCAGCACCTCGCTGCGTGTGGGTTGCTGGCGCTCGGGAAGCGAGCCCATGCAGGTGGTTTCAGGGCGGATCGACTGCCCTACTGTCCACTTCGAGGCTCCTCCATCGGAAAGCGTCCCCGCCGAGATGGAGCGCTTCATTACGTGGTTCAACCAAACCGCTCCCGGCGGTCCGCTTGCCATTTTCCACGCACCCGTGCGCTCTGCCATTGCTCACCTATATTTCGAAAGCATCCACCCCTTCGAGGATGGCAACGGCCGCGTTGGCCGCGCTCTCGCGGAAAAGGCCCTCTCCCAAGGCCTCGGCAGGCCGGTCTTGATGAGCCTTTCCCGCAGCATAGACGCCAACCGCAGTGCCTACTACGCCGCCTTGCAAGCGGTCCAGCGTGGCAATGAGATCACTCCGTGGATCCGCTGGTTTGTTAGCACCGTCGTGGATGCCCAGCGCGATGCCGGCGAACAAATCCAATTCCTCCTCAAGAAAACCCGCTTTTTCCAGCAGCTCGGTCCGGTCCTGAACGACCGCCAGACAAAAGTCCTGCGCCGCATGTTCGAAGCAGGTCCTGCCGGGTTCATCGGCGGTATGAACGCACGCAAATACGTCGCCCTCACCGGTACATCCAAAGCCACCGCCACTCGTGACCTCCAGCATCTGACCGATCTCGGCGCTCTCACCTCCATCGGCGGCGGCCGCAGCACCCGTTACGAACTGCGGTTTCATTGAAGAGTGGTTGAGGTGGTCCGTGCTGCCGGTGGGTTCGCTTGGAACCTGGAGTGCGGTGGTTTTTAAGTCGCCATGGGATTTCCTTTTCCCGGTGTTCATCGGTCGGGCGGAAAAAATTTCAGAAAGCCTGTCGGCTTTTTTCCCGCTGGTCACCTTCTCTGGGTGGAAGGCGTGGTCTGCCTGTGCAGAGCCGCACTTTCGAGCATTCCAGCGAACCCCCTCCAAATCGATCATGAAATCCCCACGCCGAAATCTTTTCACTGCCGTCATGGTCTTGGCCCTCAGCCCCGCGCTGGGTCAGGCAGGCATTATCAGCTACAGTTGGAATCTCTACGGTACGGTTCCCACGAACTCGACTTCGTTCGCGGGCGTGGTGTCCGCCGCAAACTGGAACGATTCCTACACCATCAGCACCAGTGCAAATCCTTTGAGTGGCAGCCCTTGGTCCAACCTCATCGACGACAGCGGTGCGGCGACGACCATGGACATCTCCTTCAACAGTACCGGCCAGTGGCAACTCAATCCGCTGAATGTCGCACCATCCCAGGACCTGGACGGAACCTACAACAAGCGCATGCTCAAAGGTTACGTGGACATGTCGGGAGGCCAGCCAGTCACGGTGACCCTCGCCGATATTCCCTACGCCAAATACGACATCTACATTTACATGAACTCCGGCGCGGCAAACCGCGAAGGCTACGTGACCGATGGAGCGAGCAGGTTCTATTTCCGAACCTACGGCAGCGACGCAATCAGCGGCGATAACGCGGTCTTTGCTCGCGCGACGGAGACCACCGACCTGGCCCCCAATTCGGCCGCCAACTATGCGAAGTTCTTCAACCTCAGCGGTTCCAGCCAGACCCTGACGGTTTTTGCCGCAGGCAACGGTGGCATCGCCGGCATCCAGGTGGTGGAAGTGACTTCTCCGGAAAACAACGGCATCTGGACGGGCGGCGCCGGCAACTGGAGTGACACCGCCAACTGGTCGGGCAACACGATCGCACAGGGAGCTGACCGCACGGCTACCTTCAATGGAACCAACCCCGCAACCGCGACGATCGACGGCGATTTCCCGATTGGTTCACTGCTCTTCTCTGGCGCGGATCACACCATCGCCGCCGGCGCGGGCACTCTGTATTTGCAGGGCGCGCAACCCTCGATCTCGGTGGGAACCGGACGGACTGCGACCATCGCATCCAGTCTGCTGGGCAGCGATGGCCTGGAAAAAACCAGCACCGGCACCCTCATCCTCTCCGGAAGCAACGGCGTGACAGGTCCCACCAGCTTGCTCGGCGGCTCGCTGATCTATCAAAGCGGCTACGCCTCCGCATCCCACTTCATCGACATCGGTTCGACGCTCGAAATGCAAGTGGCATCCGGTGAACAGAACAGCGCCACCACCACCTTCACCGGCGGCGGCACGCTGCGTAAAACCGGTTCAGGAAGGCTCATCTGGCGGAGAGGTGTCGCCAACTTCGCTCTGGATCCCGACGCGCTCATCGATGTGCGGGAAGGAACCATGGTCGCCGGCTCCGATGCCAACGAAGTGTGGTCGGGAAATTCCTCGGATCTCAACGTCGAGGATGGAGCTACCTTCACAACCGTCGAAGCCAATGTCCGTGTCAACAAAATCACCGGATCCGGCACCATCGGCACCGGTTTGAACGGCGCGGGCTACCAAAAACTGACCATTGGCGTGGCAGGAGGAAGCAGCACATTTGACGGTGCCATCACCAACACCGAAGAGAATCCGGCATTCGTCGGCAACCTCGTGAAGGAAGGCACCGGCACGATCACCCTCGCCGGAATCAATACCTACAGCGGCAACACCACGGTCTCAGACGGAGCCTTGGAAATCGCCGCCACGGGCAGCCTCCGCTTCCGCCCGACCACCAATGGCACGACCAACGCCGTCTCCGGTTCCGGCAGCGGCACGCTGTCCTTCCTCGGCACCGTGAGCCTCAATCTCACCAATGCAAACACGACCATCGGCAACAGTTGGACCCTCTTCAACCTCGGCAGTTTCAGCGCTCCGCCGGTTCTGACGCCCACCGCCGTCACCAGCACCACTCTCGGGTCGTTCACCGAGGTCACCACGGGCGTCTGGGAACTCCCCGTCACCGGCGCGAAATGGGTCTTCACCGAAGCCGATGGCAAGCTGGCCTACCTGTCCGCAGCCAGCGATTACGACACTTGGAAATCCGCCAACAGCGTGACTGGCACAGAGGATCAAGACGATGACAATGACGGCCTCTCGAACTTCGATGAATACGCCTTCGGTCTCGATCCCACCGGCGGATCGGAAGTCAACCCGATCGTTTCCCAGCTCAACAAGGCCACCGGCCAGTTGAGCTATACCCGCCGGCTCCAGTCCAAAACCGGGCTTACCTACACGGTGCGCAGTTCCACCACTCTCGCCACCAACGAGTGGGCGGATCTCGTCAAAGACACGGACTACACCGAGTCGGTTTCCCCATCGGGCGACATTGAAACCGTCACCATCACGCTCACCCCGGCACCCACCACCGCCAAACTCTTCATCCAAGTCCGCGCCAACTGATCCATCTACCGATCCGAAAACCAAAGCAGATATCAAATATGAAACTGAAAACATCCATCCTCCTCGCCACCAGCTTGGCACTCGCAGCAGGAGCGCAAGCCGCCACCATCGCCTGGACGACAAGCGGACTTACCGGCCCCAGTGACGTGCGTCCCACGACGGTGAATGAAACCTCGCTGATCGCCCACGTGCCGGTCGCAGCATCGGCGGTGACAGTCAATGGCGTCGCTTTCAGCACCGCGACCACGGGAGGGGGTGTCACGATGGCTGTAAACTGGCCCGCGATCGTTAGCGGGACCGATGCTAACAGCCAGCTCGGCACCAACGTTGCCACGATTGGCGGTTCCGCGGAATACAAGGACCTCCTCGAAGGAACCCGCTGGACCTTTACAGGGTCTCCCATAACACCGCCGACCATCACCATCAGTTTCTCTGGCCTGACCATGAACCAGAAGTATGAACTTCGCGTCTGGGCGGCAGACTACCGCAGTTTTGGCATCAATCGCTACGTGTCCGTTAACGGTGGCACCACCAACGTGGACTACAACGCCACGGATACCGCAAACACCACCACTGGAGGCGGATTTTTTACGGGTGTTTTCACCGCCGACGCCACGACCCAGTCATTTACACTCACCGGCTATAAGACAGGCCAACAGAACGATGCTGCGGCCCAATACAACGCCCTGCAGCTCTCCGCCATCCCCGAGCCCGGTTCCGCGCTCCTCGGTGGCCTCGGCATCCTCGCCCTGCTGCGTCGCAGGAGATGATTCCGGTGATCAGTTATCATTTATCAGTTATCATTTATCAGTTATCAGGAGCGAAAGATCAGTTTGAAACGAGCCTTTCTTTCTCTCTTCACTGATAACCGATAACAAGCATCCGACAACCCAAAGCAAAGCTTTGCCTCTGGAGGGGCAGATACCGGGGCGGTGCACGATCGAGTTTCCGCGTGCCGCCCGCATTTCAACATTCGACATCATGACATCCACCTGTTTCCGAGCGCTGCCTGCCCTCGCCGCCGCCCTATTGAATATTTCTAACACCTTGGCGGTGGACATCCCCGCCCTGACTTCACCCGATGGCCGGATCGCCGTATCGGTGGATGACAGCGGCGGCTTGTCCTATTCCGTGCAACTCGACGGCGCACCGCTATTGGTAAAGTCGAATCTCGGCCTAACTCTGTCGGGTGGCACCCAGCTTGGCATGCAGCCGGAAACCATCACCGCCGCGGTGCAATCGCATGACTCGACCTGGCAGGATCCTTTTGGAAAATCCTCCACGGTGCGCGATCAATACCGCGAACTCCGCGTCCGGCTCAGCGAGCCACGCCCGGCACCTGCCGCAGCGGTGGTGTTCGAGCTTCATGTCCGCGCCTACAACGACGGCGTGGCCCTGCGTTACGCGTTTCCCGAGGCCGCGAGCCCGGGGCCATTCACCGTGACGGGCAACCTCACCGAATTTCTCTTCACCGGCGACCACCGCGCATGGATCGGCGGCGGCGCGGATGCGGAGTGCCTCTATCCGGAAATCCGCCTCAGCCAGATGCCCGGCGACCGTCGCATCCTGCCGCTGGTCGTCGAGGCCCCGAACGCGGTCGTCGCCGTGGCCGAGGCCGATGCGCGCGATTGGGCCGGCTCGATGCTGGTCTCGACCGGCAAACCCGGTGCCTTTGGAGCCAAGGCCTCGCTCGTCTCCCAAGTCCAGTCGCAGTCCCCGCGCCAGTCGCCATGGCACGCGTTGATCATCGGCCGCAACGCCGGTGATCTCACCGTTTCCACCATGCTGCGCAATCTGGCCACGCCATCCCAGATTGCAGACACTTCGTGGATCAAACCCGGCATCTCCGCTTGGGACGTCTGGTGGACCGGTCGCAATCCCTACTGGCCCCAGCACAACGGTCTTTATGCCCGCGGCAACACGCAGTCGCACAAGGATTTCATCGACTTCGCCGCCGAGATGGGCTGGCCCTACATGCTCGTCGATTGGTTCTGGTATGATCAGGAAAGCAGCGATCCGCAAACCGCCATCAAGCCCTTGTCGCACATCGACATGCCCGCCCTCATGGCCCACGCCGCATCCAAAGGCGTGAAACTCATCCTCTGGGTGAATTCGAAAAACATCCCGTCGATCGGCGCGGAAACCTTGTTCACCACCTACAAACAATGGGGCGCCGCCGGGGTGAAAATCGACTTCTTCCAAAACAACGGCTCCCAAGGAACGGAGAAGTGGATGGAGGAACTCGCCGCCGCCGCCGCCAGCCACCAGCTGGTGGTGGATTTCCACGGGGTTTACACACCCACCGGCCTTTCACGCACTTGGCCGAACGTGCTCACCCAGGAAGGCGTGCTGGCAGTCGAATACGTCAAGCTCGGGAACAGCTTCACCCCGGAACACATGATGCGGCTGCCCTTCACCCGCGGGTTGTTAGGCCCGGCCGACGTCACCCCGGGGGCTTTCCTCAACGTCCGTCCCGACCAATTCGCCCCCAATTCGGTGCCCTCCAAGGTCATCGGCACCCGCGCCCGGCATCTGGCTTTCGCCATGTTGATCGATTCGCCCTACCTCTGCATGGCCGATGCGCCGGAAAACTATCGCGAAGAGCCCGGCCTCAACTTCTTCCGCAAACTCCCGACCACCTGGGATGAAACGCGCGTGCTGTCATCCGGCCTGATGAACCACCTCGTGCAGGCCCGCCGCAAAGGCAATGGTTGGTGGATCGCCGGCATGAATCTGGACCAGCCCTTGGAACTCACCCTCAACCTCGATTTCCTCGGCGATGGAAACCACACCCTCACCACTTACAGCGACACGCCGCAGTCCATCCAGCAACCCACCTCGCTCGCCGAACAAACCCGCGTGGTGAAACGTGGCGACACAGTCACCGTCCGCATGGAAAACACCGGAGGCTTCGCCGCCACGATCCTGCCGGTGGTTCCTCCGGCCAAAGCCCGCGTCATCAGCTATAACTGGGATTTTTATGGATCCATTCCCAGCGACGCCGTTTCCACGGCCGGAGTGGTCCCCGCCGCGCATTGGAACAACTCCTACCCCGCCCGGAACTGGCCGTCGCTCGTTGCCGACCCGACCACCAGCGTGAAGGATCACTCCGGTGCCGCCACCACGCTCGACTTCCATTTCAGCCACAGCGCCCAATGGCATCTCGACCCGCAGGCCACTTCGCCTAGCCGCGATGCCGATGGCTCCTACAACAAACGCCTGCTCAAGGGCTATGTGGACATGTCGGGAGGCAATCCCCAAACCCTCACCCTTTCGGAAATCCCTTACGCCCAATATGACATCTATGTATATCTCAGCTCGGGAACAGCCAACCGGGAGGGCTATGCAACGGATGGAACGAGCAGCTTCTATTTCCGCACCGGCGGCAGCGGAGTCATCAGCGGCGATAACGCCGTGCTCATCCAGGCCACCGAAGCCAGCGACCTGCCCGTCAACGCCACCGCCACCTATGCCCGGTTCACAAACCTGACCGGATCCAGCAAAAACATCACCGTCTATGCGGCAGGCAATGCGGGTATTGCCGGTTTCCAAATTGTCGAGATCCTTGACTACGACCTCTGGAAAAGCGCCAGCGGTGTGACGGGATCCATGTCGGATGACGACGATGGCGACGGCCGACCGAACTTCGAAGAATACGCATTCGGTCTCAATCCCACCAACGGCTCCTCAGTCAACCCGATCGCCGTCGAACTCAACAAGGCGACCGGCACTTTCCGCTACACCCGCCGGCTCCAGAGCAAAACGGGACTCAGTTACAGCATTTGGACCTCCCCCAATCTGGAAACCTGGACAGAGGACACGGGCAAGCAGGAAAGCATTCCAATCCCCAACGACAATGTCGAAACCGTGCCTGTCACGTTGTCATCGCTACCCACCGCGACTGCATTCTTTGTCCGGGTGAAAACTCCCTGATTCCGCATTCATCATCTTCATGATTTGCGGAAAGGACTGTTCCGTTTGCCCTCTCCGGCCCGCAGACTCTGGCCCGTCACCTGATCGATTGCCTGTCGCATGCTTATGCGACAAAGTCCCGGCAATAGGAACCTGCTTTGCTACGTATCTGTCAAAGAACATGCGCTCCACATCCATCTCCCTGATTTGCTGCCTTGTGCCGTCCATGATGGCAATGGCCGCCCCTGATGCCTCCATGACCTACTGGTTCAAGCAACCGGCCAAAAGCTTTCTGGAATCCTGCCCCATCGGCAACGGCCGCCTTGGCGCGATGGATTTCGGCGGCACCGAGGAATGCCGGATCGTGCTCAACGAGTCGTCGGTTTGGTCCGGCGGCTACTACGAGGGCAACCGCCCGGATGCCTTCCAGAACCTTGCCAAGGGCCGTGAGTTGTATTTTTCCGGTGATGTGCCGGCTGCGCAGAATTGGTTCGCCCAAAAATTCCAATACCCGGACGGCGTGCGCGGCTGGTGGAATGAAAACCAGTTCGGCTGCTATCAGATTCTATCCGATCTCTATCTCCGCTTCCCGATCAAGGGCGGCCGCACGGCGGTCACCTCACCCAGCGGCCACGCCCTGGGTGACCGGGGCGGCAGCAAGGCATCCGTGATGATGATGGGTGGCATCGGCGCCCCGGCCAATGCAGAGGAACAGGAGGATGATCACACGATCCACTGTGCCACCGATGGCAACCCGCGCACCAAATGGTGTGCACTTCGCGAAAACAAGGACGTCGTCTGGCAGGTGCAACTGCCTGCCGCCAAAGAAGTCCGTGGCTATTCGCTCACCAGCGCCGACGACGTGCCCGGCCGCGACCCGGAAAACTGGAAACTCGAAGGCTCCCATGACGGCGCATCCTGGTCGCTGGTCGATCAACAGGTGATGCCCGCTCCCTTCGAACAACGTCACATGACGAAAAAATTCACTGTGTCGAAACCTGGGAAATATTTATACTATCGCTTCACCTTCGTCACCACCCGCGACAATTCATTTCAGCTTGGCGACCTCTCGCTCGACGGCGTGGACATCATCACCCGCCCGCCGATCCCTGCGGACTACCGCCGCGAACTCGATGTGATGACCGGGCTCGTGACCACGCGGTATAGCCAGGATGGCGTGACCTTCACCCGCAAGATGGTTGCCTCGAAAAAGGATGAAGTCATCCTGCTCCACCTCAGCGCTGACAAGCCGGGCGCATTGAACTTCACCGCCTCCCTCTCTCGCAATCGCGATCCCAAGATCCGCATGGAGAATGGCATCCAAATCCTCGAGGCCCAACTCGCCTTCGACAAACCCGGCGGTGGCGGCGTGGGCACCAAAATGGCCGCCGTGCTCAGCGCCCAGGCCAAGGGTGGCAAGGTCAGCTCCAGCCCCGAGGGTTTTCGTTTTGAAAATGTCGATTCCGTCACACTCTATGCCTCCGGCGCGAGCAATCTGTTAGGTGGTGATGCGGTGGAAAAAGCCAGCGCCCCGCTCGCCGCCGCCATGCAGCGCGGACCACAACCCATCATCGCCGATTCCACCGCCGACCACGCATCCTATATGAATCGCGTGGACTTGAAACTCCCCGCTGGTCCGAATTCCCATCTCTCCACACCCGAGCGCGTCGCCCGCAACGAAAAACAAGCGGACCCATCACTGGCCGCGCTCTATTTCCAATTCGGCCGCCATCTGCTCGTCTCCGGATCGCGCCCGGACTCGCCATGGCCGAACAACCTGCAAGGCATCTGGGCCGAGGAATACTCCACTCCGTGGCGCGGCGATTTCCACACCAACATCAATCTCCAGATGAACTATTGGCCCGCAGAGGTGACCAACCTCGCCGATTGCCACCTGCCCATCATGGAGTTCCTCGAAGGCATGGCCCGCGAAGGCGAACGCACCGCGGATATCTATTACAACGCTCCCGGTTGGCTCGCCTTCCACATGCAGAACCCATGGTATGAAACCGCCTGCGCCAGCATCGGCGTGGCCGCTTCACCCGTCAGCGGCGCATGGCTTGTCCAACATATATGGACGCAATATCAATTCACCGGAGATAAGGAATTCCTCCGCCGTTACTATCATCTCCTGCGGGGTGCCGCCATCGGTTGCCAGGCCATCCTGATCGAGGAACCCACTTCCAAACAACTCGTCACCCTGCCGTCCAGCTCGCCGGAGAACGCCTACTGGCACGAAATGCCCGATGGCAAAAAAGTCCACGCCTGGCTCTGCGCCGGTTCGACTTATGATATGCAAATCATCCGCGGCCTGTTCCTCGCCACCGAGCGCGCCGCCCAAGTGCTTGGCATTGATGCGGAACTCACCAAGGAACTCGCCGCCACCCGCGCCCGCCTCGTGCCGACCAAACTCGGTAGCGACGGACGCATCCTCGAATGGGAAAAAGAAGTCGGCGAACCGGAAATCCACCACCGCCACGTCTCCCACCTCTGGGGCCTCTATCCAGGCGATGAAATCAGCGTCAACACACCGGAGCTTTTCGCCGGTGCCCGCAAGTCTCTCGAAACCCGCGGCGATGCCTCGACCGGTTGGTCGATGGGTTGGAAAGCCTGCTTCTGGGCGCGGCTGTTAGATGGCGACCGCGCCGACCGCTTGATCTCGATGCTCATCGGCCGCGGTGCCGGCAACCTCTTCTGCCTGCACCCGCCGTTCCAGATCGACGGCAATTTCGGAGGCACCGCCGCCATCGCGGAAATGCTCGTGCAAAGCCACGAGACAATGGATGAAGGCAGAACTACGAAGTCTGAATTTAACATTCAACATTCATCATTCATCATTTCTTTACTCCCCGCCCTGCCCAAGGCTTGGAAAGACGGCAGCGTCAAAGGCCTGCGCGCCCGCGGCAATGTCTTCGTCGATCTCGAATGGAAGGACGGCCAAGTCACCAAATACCGCCTCTCCTCGCCCACTCCCCGCCCGGTGAAAGTCAAAATCAACGGCAAGCTGGAATCGGTAAACGTAGAGCAAAAGTGAGGCAGCCTTGGATCAACGAGCGTGTTTCCGCAGCTGCCGGAAACGCGGAGTTGTGCAATGACTCCAACTTCGCTAACTCCTGTCATACGTTTCCATAGGTCCGTGATCCGCATTTCTCCAACATTCCTCGGTCTTGCTGCATGGCTTGCTGTCTTGTGGGGTCCGCTTCACGCCGCGACCAAGACGCTTGCGGCCACGCGAATCGCGGAGGATGCGCGTTCGCTTGAAGTTCCCATTGCCGGGCTGGGTCCGATCCAATGCCAATGGGCGGCCACCATCGAAAAGACCGGGATCGTTCAGCGTTTGGAGTCCGGCGCGGCCAGTCAGACATTCAAACCCGAGATCCATGGCACGATGGCCGACGGCATCACGGTGACGATTCCATCACCGGAAACGGAGGCCGAATTGTTGTTTCGCATCCGACTTGATGGAAGAATGGCCCTGTGCGCTCGCGCAGGGGTGAGAAATACCGGCAAGGGATCGTTCAAGCTCATCGATACCACAGCGCTTCATGCCCGGTTTCAGATTGGAAATCCGGAGGGCTGGCTGCTTACTGGACTGCATTCAAGGACTCCGGTTTTTGAACCTCTTTCAAACATTGGAACGGGAACCCGGATCCACGAGCAGGGCTCGCTCTATCAGCCGGATGGCACGGGCTTTGTCTTTGGCCCGGCGGGTGAACCCGTCACTTATGCAGAGTTTTCATTGAGCCACACGGAACCCGGCGTCTTCGGGATGGATGCGGTCACGCCCATGGACGGCGTGCGCGTCGATCCGGGAGAAACACGCTGGGGCCAGGAGGTCGCGCTCGTGATCGGGAAACCCCAAGCCGCGCTGAAAGAGTGGGCAGGGGCCGTCGCGCGATCCCATGGCGCGCGCACCGGCAAGGGCGCGCTGGCTGGCTGGAACAATTGGAACTATCTCTCCAAAAAAGACATCAGCAGCGAACTCGTGGATGTCACCCAGGTCGTGCGGGAATCGGGCGGCCGGCTACGGCCCGGGGTGATCCAAATGGACTACAACTGGGGCGATGCGGATCTCGCGAAAACTCTCGCATCCACCTGGGTTCCAGAGTGTCGGAAAAACATCACTGAAATTGGCGCGCGCTTCGGCACGCACATCGGTATTACCGGCCCCGGCTGGCCGGGACTGGCAGGACTACCCCAGTTGATAGAGACCATCTCCCGCTCGGTGAGCGCGGGTTTCGGCTACCTGAAGGTTTTCTATCCGCCCGGCACGGTGAAGGGAGACGGTCGGAGCACCGCCTTCGAAATCTATCGGGAACACTGGGCCGCCATCCGCAAGGCGGCGGGTGAGGAAACCTATCTGCTTTTCTGTGACTACGAACCCAACCGCGCCGCAGTCGGCTGGGTCGATGCCAGCCGGGGGGGACCAGATGCCGACCGCGGCAGAATCCGTGCGGCGATCCCCTCCGCCCTTCGCGCCTATCCACTGCACGACCGTTGGTATGCGGTGGACAGCGACAGCTTTTTCACCGGCACGGACATCGCCAACATCAGCCAAATCGACGGCAGTTGGCCGCTCGTGCGCACCTGGCTGAGCATGACCGGGCTTTCCTGCGGCGCGGCGATCACCTCGGACCCCTGGTATTGGGAGGATTTCAAACCCTACTGGCGCAACGTCGAGGTGCTCACGCCGCCAGCTCTCGAACGCACGGAGGTTCTCGACCTCGGCACGGACAAGGAATGGCCACGACTGTTAGGTCACGTCCGCCGCGAGTGGGGAAACTCAACCGTGGCCTTGCTCTGGAACCCGGGCGTGACCGAGCGAACGGTGACTTTGGATTTCGCCAAGGCCGGTATGGATCCGCTGAAACGATACGCCGTTTGGTCGTTCTGGGATGATCGTTACCTCGGAATTGCCCAGGGCTCGTGGACCACGCCGCGGCTCGGCCCAGCCGCCTCGCAGCATTTGGTATTCACCGCGCTGGATTCCGCTCCGAAACGACCGGCCTTGATCGGCTCGAACCTTCACATCTACTGCGGTGCCGCCGAGATCAAGCGGGTGAAGGCCAAGCGCTCGTCTTTCTCGTTAGAGCTCACCGATGCCGGCGCGCGCGATGGCGACCTTTTCCTCTACAGCCACATGCAGCCGGTCCTTTCCGCGGCGGTCGGTTGCACGGTGAGTGGCATCACCAGCGCCGGTGAAAACGTCTGGCGGGTCAGCCTGCATGACCGCAAATCAGGTGTGCTCCAGCGCATCGACATGGACATCCCCCAGCCCACCTCTCGCCAACCTTGGTTCTGGGCCTTGCTCTCCACCGCTGTCCTCAGCCTGCTGTTCGCCGCTTGGCGCTACGTGGTCGGTCTGCGCCTCGAACGCGCGCGGGCACTCGACCAGGAACGCGCCCGTATCGCCCGCGACATCCACGACGACCTCGGTGCCAGCCTCACCCACATCGCCTTGTTAGGCGAACTCGCGCAAAACCACATCGGCCATCCCGAACGCACGCGCACGCATGTGGACGACATTTTCCGCGCCGCCCGCAAACTCACGCGCTCGGTGGACGAGATCGTCTGGGCGCTCAATCCGTCCAACGACACGCTCGCCCGCTTCGCCGCCTATGTGGGCGATTTCACCCAGGATTTCCTGCAACCTGCGGACATTCATTGCCGACTCAGCTTTCCCGCCGAGTGGCCGGAGCGCACGCTGCCGCCGAAAACTCGCCACGATCTTTTCCTGGTGATCAAGGAGACGCTGCACAACATCGTCTCACACTCCGGCGCGAAAAATGTCCGCCTGGAAATCACCCTCGATGGCGCCCTGCTGCGCGTCACCATCGGCGACGACGGCCACGGTTTTGATCCGCAATCCACGGTGCTCGGGCGGCCCGGCGGCGGCCACGGGCTTGCCAACATGCGCCAGCGCATGCTAGAAGTAGGCGGCACGCTGGACATCCGCAGCGCGCCGGGCGAAGGTACCACCGTAATTCTCGAAGTGAAACCATGACACGCAAAAACAAAGCGGAAACCCTGGCCATCGCCGTCGTGGAGGACGATCCGCGGGTGCGCAGCAGTCTCATCGAGATTCTCAGCCAGGACTCCGGCTGTCGGTGCGTCGGCGATTACGCCAGCGGTGAGGACGCAGTCGTCGGGCTGGTCAAACACTCGGCACGCATCGTGATCATGGATATCCACCTGCCCGGCATGGACGGCGTGGAATGCGTCCGCCAACTCGCGCCCATTTGTCCGGACACGCAGTTTCTCATGCTCACCGTGGCGAAGGATTCGGACAATCTGTTCAACGCGTTGGCCGCCGGAGCCTCCGGCTACCTGCTCAAGCCGGTGCGGGCGAAAGAGTTGCTCGATGCGGTCCGGGATGTGGATCAAGGTGGCGCTCCGATGACCAGCAGCATCGCCCGCCGGGTGGTGGCGGCGTTTTACCGCAAGCCGGCGGCTCCCAAGGGGGAATTGCTTTCCGAGCGCGAGCAGCAAGTGCTGAAACTTCTCTCCGATGGCCTGCTCTACAAACAAGCCGCCTCCGAAATGGGCGTGAGCGTCAACACGCTCTGCGAATACATCCGCCGCATCTATCGGAAACTCCAGGTCCATTCCCGCCAGGAGGCCGTCGATCACTATCGCAAGCACCGTTGAGGATAGGGCGGGCTGATCCATGTAACAGAAACCTGAATTCCAGCAGCAAGCCGGCACCCACTTTGCCAAGCCCCACAATCTTTGTCGCGGCCCCTACAAAGATTGTAGGGGCGGATTTCCGCAGAGGGGTTGCGCAACTCAGGGCGCGTGTATTTCCTGACAGGGCAACCCACATTGCTCATAAAATCATGACGGGGAGGTTGCAAATCCAGCCAGCCTTCGCCCCGAGTCATTTTGCACGCAAAGCCCATTCCATGAAACCCATCTCCCTGATTCCAAAGCTCACGGCCATGTTGGCCTTGGCGTTTTCCATTCTCCCGGCAAGCGCTGACAACTCGATCCTTGCCAAGGATTTCCTCCAACCACCCGCCGCCACCAAGCCGCGTTGTTATTGGTATTGGTTTGATGATCACGTCAGCAAGGAGGGCATCACCCGCGATTTGGAGGCGATGAAACGCGTCGGCATCGGCGGAGCCTACATCGGCATCATCGGTGGGGCCATCGGCAAGCGGACGGAACTCAAGCCCAGGCCGCTCACCGATCCGTGGTGGGGAAATCTCGAACACGCCGTGCGCGAGGCCACGCGGCTCGGTGTGGACATCGGGCTTTTCAACTGCCCGGGTTGGAGCCAGTCGGGCGGTCCGTGGGTGAAGCCCCATCATGCGATGAGGTATCTGGTTCAGGAGGAGATCAGGCTCCAGGGGGCGCAACGATTCACCGGCAAAGCACCCGTTCCAAGCGGGAAGAAAGGAGAAAACTTCCAATCCGTGGCCCTGCTCGCCTTTCCCGCGCCCGAGGGTGACGACGTCGTGGTGCCGGTGACTGGAAAGAAAGGCAACAGCGTGAGTTTTGCCACGGATGCGCCCGTCACCGTTTGCAGCATCGTCGTCGACCCCAAAGAGGTGCTCAACACGCAGGCCGAGTTGCTTGCCTCGGAGGACGGCGAAGAATTCCGCCTGGTTCGAAAATTCGCCGTTGCCCGCACCACCCTCAAACACGGGCTGGGACCGATCTCCCTCGCGCCGGTCGCGGTGTCGTTTCCACCTGTCACCGCGCGCTATTTCCGGCTCGATTTCACCGCCAAGGATCTGCCGTTCTCGGCGGAGAAATCATTGGGTGAGATCCGTCTATCCCCTGCCGCACGGGTCGAGGACTTCGCGGGAAAAGCCCTGCTGAAGTCGCATGAGACCAGCGTACCTCCCTTCAACACCTACGTCTGGCCACCCGCATCGGATACCGACTCGAAGTCACTCGCAGTCGATCCGTCCCGCGTTGTGGATCTCACCGGAAAAATGCAATCAGATGGCACGCTCGTATGGGATATCCCGCCGGGAAACTGGATCCTGCAACACGTCGGCATGATACCCACCGGCACCATGAACAAGCCTGCCCCGCCCGGCCTGATCGGCTTTGAGGCGGACAAAATGAATCGGGCGCATCTCAAGCCACTCTTCGACGGTTATGTCGGTGAATTGCTGCGCCGCCTCACGCCCGCCGAACGGAAGTCTTGGAAATACCTCATCGCCGACAGCTATGAAACCGGTCTGCAAAACTGGACCGACGGCCTGCGCGGGGATTTTCAGAAAACCTACGGTTACGATCCACAGCCCTACCTGCCGGCCATTTACGGACGGGTCGTCGGCTCGGCGGACCAAACGGAGCGTTTCCTCTGGGATCTCCGCCGTTTGGTCGCGGATCGCATCGCCACCGAATACGTCGGCGGCTTGCGCGATCTCACCAACTCGCACGGCATGAAGCTCTGGTTGGAAAACTACGGCCACTTCGGTTTCCCTTCCGAGTTCCTGCTTTACGGAGCACACACTGATGAAGTGAGCGGCGAGTTTTGGCTCGGTCGCGGTCGCAATACCGTGGAAATCCGTGCCGCTTCGTCCGCCGCCCGCATCTATGGCAAATCCCCGGTCTGGGCCGAGGCCTTCACCGCCAGGAATCTTACGTTCCAAACCACCCCGCGCGATCTCAAGGTGCAGGGCGACTGGGCATTCTGCCAGGGAATCAACCAGTTCGTGCTGCACGTCTATGTCCACCAACCGAAGGAACAAAAACCCGGCTTGAATGCGTGGTTCGGCACCGAGTTCGATCGACATAACACCTGGTTCGAGGAGTCCAAATCCTGGATCGATTACCAGCGCCGTTGTTCCGTGCTCTTGCAAGCCGGACAAGCGCTTGCCGACTTTGCCGTTTTCATCACCGAGGATGCGCCGAAAATGACCGGCCCCATGCCGCCGCCAATCCCGCCCGGGCACGATTTCGATTTCATCAATGCGGATGCGATTCTGCATCGTGTCTCCGTTAGCGACGGGCGCTTGGTGTTGCCCGGTGGTTCCAGCTATGCGGCCTTGATTCTGCCGGACTCCCCCACCATGCGCCCCGCAGTGGCCCGGAAAATCGAGGAACTGGCCAAGGCGGGTGCCAAAATCATCGGCTCGAAACCCACACGCTCGCCCAGCTTGCAAGGCTACCCGGACAGTGACGCGGAGACCCGCCGCCACGCCACTTGGGAGGCATGGCCCGATGCCGCCGCCCTCAAACTGGCCCCCGATGTGATCGCTCCGGCGGATTTTCTCTGGACCCACCGTCGCACGCCTGAGGCCGACATCTATTTCATCTCCAACCCCTCCACCAAGGTTCGCAGCGAGACACTCTTGTTCCGGGTCACCGGTCGCCCCGCCAGCCTCTGGAATCCGGTCACGGCCGAAATCCAATCCACTAGCCACAGCGAAGCCGATGGCCGTTCTTCGGTCGCCCTGCGCCTTCAGCCACAGGGATCCGTCTTTGTCGTATTCGGAAAGCTCCCCACCGAATTCGCGGCGTCCAGCTTTGCTCCCGCCAAGGAAATCCCTCTCAGTGGGCCGTGGCAGGTCGAATTCCCATCGCGGAATCTCGAATTCGCCGAACTCACGAGTTGGACCAAGCGCGAGGAAGAGGACATCCGTTATTTCTCAGGCAAGGCCATCTATACCAAAGAAATCACAATCCCCGATTTCACTCCAGGTGGTCGCGTCCAGATCGATCTCGGCCACGTCGAGTTGATGGCAACTGTCACCCTCAATGGCAAATCCTTCCCTACCTTATGGACCTATCCGTATCGGGTGGATGTGACTTCTGCAATCAAGCCCGGCATGAACTCACTGCGCGTGGAAGTGGTCAACACCTGGCAAAACCGCTTGATCGGCGATGCCAGCCAGCCACCGGAAAAACGGGTCAGCTACATCCCGCACAATCCCTTCAAGCCTGATTCGAAGCTTCAGCCTGCCGGGCTCCTCGGTCCAGTGCGCCTGCTTGCCACTGAATGACCTCGATTGAGATCCGCCTCTCATTCCCCTTCGTGAATCGCCTTCTTGACATCGGCAACCGCCAATGGTCTTCACCTTCTGATAAATACCACTGCCAAAGTTTTTGCCAGCGGCCGCAGCCAGGCAATCCGGCTGCCGAAGGACTTCCGGGTTTCCGGCAAGGAAGTGCAGCTCACCAGCGTGCCCGGTGGCATCCTGATCAGCGAGGGTGACCCGTGGGATACATTCGAAAATGGCTGCCGGAAACTGGGCGACGAATTCTTCGATGCCGTGGAACGGCGTGATCGCAAGTCACCGCAGCTCAGGGACTTCACCGCCGGCCTGCGATGATCCGGTGGATTACGTGCACCACTAGGGCCGCATCCGTGCCGCATTGGAAAAAGACGGGAAAACCATCGGCCCGCTCGATTTGCTCATTGCCGCACACGCCTTCGCCTTGGACGCCACCCTGTTCACGCACAACACCCGCGAATTCCGCCGCGTGACGGATCTGGAAGTGGAGGATTGGGCATGAGCATGACAGAGGCACGGGCCTTCTATCATGGATCTCTGGAAGAACCGAGCCACGAACAAGCTCGGCCAAGTCAAGGTGCTGCCGACGTGCTGACGGTTGGCTGTTTTTTGAAAAAAGCCTTGCAATGATTCAAAATGATCTATTAATTGTTTCACATGAATCCAAAGCGAGTCAGTTATTGGGATCACATGCCGCCGGAATCCTCCATGATGGGTGAGCCTGAAGCGGCTTACATGATCGAGAAAGTCCGGGATGGACTCCCTTTCGCCGAATTTCACGCCTTGCAGGAAATGCTGGACGTGACGGAAGAACGCCTCGGAGCATGGCTCGGCATGTCACGAGCCACGCTGCACCGCCGGAAAAAGGCCGGCACCTTGGATCGCACCGAGTCGGACCGGCTTGTCCGCTACGCCCGCCTCGTTTCACATGCCACCGCCGCACTCGGCGGGATTGCTGGCGGCCGCTCATGGCTGACGGCTCCGGCCATCGCCTTCCATGGCGAATGCCCGCTGGATTATGCGGATACTGAAATAGGAGCCCGCGAGGTGGACGCTTTACTCGGGCGTCTCGAACACGGCGTTTTCTCCTGATCATGCCGCTTTTTTACCGCATCGTTCAGGAGCAGTGGGCAGCGAACGCGTTCACTGGCGAGGGCGCACGCCTCTATGGCGGACGCTGGAACACGCCCGGCACCGCGGCGGTCTATCTGGCGGAATCCCGCGCGCTCGCAGCGCTTGAAATCCTCGTCCACGCCCCGCGTGAGGCCCTCCTGCTCAAGTGGATCGTGTTCGAGCTGGAAGTTCCGGATGCATGGATCGACGAGGTGCCGCCGTCGAAGCTTCCCACGGAATGGCGATTGCGGCCCTCGTCCCGACAGGCGCAGAACTTCGGCTCCCGCTGGCTGCGGGATGATCAGAATCTATCCTTACTCCTGCCAAGCGTCGTCATCCCCGAGGAGCGCTCGCTTTTGCTCAATCCTCTCAATCCCCACATGCACGATCTGAAACCGGGCAAGCCGAAACCATTCAGCTTTGATCCGCGTCTGGCAGCTTGAGGGATCTGCGGAAGGGGATCGCCTGATCGACGGACGTCGAGCCATTGATATCATCGACCCGGGCACAAGCGGCGCTATCCTCCGAAGCACCCACAGCCGCTCCGACCTCAACGATCACTCGCGAGCCAGACAGTTCATTCGCCACCCAGAAAAGCCATGGCGTTGCCAGTCCACCAACTCACACCGAACACAACACCTCGATGAATGGCCCGTCTTTATGTCATGTCCGGCCCTTCCTGAGAGACTTACAATCATTCGAATTCCCCTGCCTTTTCGAATGAGGCAAGCGCCAAACGGCGCAGCGACCACCATCCCCTGCGCCCTTTCTCCGTGCCCAACCCCAAGTGCATGAGAAGCCGCTGAAAAAGCCCGAAAGCTTCCCACGTCCTCTGCCCACGCAGATCGACAACTCGGCACCAGCCCCCCGTGTCGCATACTTATGCGACATGACAAAATACCGCAAAAACATACCCTGCGCATAGTCGGAAACAAATTGTTCGGGTTCGACTCCCACTTTTCCCGCCGCTCAAGAGTCCACGACTAGGAAACCACCATGAAGCCCGCATTTCGCAATCCCTTCTTCGCCGCCGTCCTCGCCACCGCAGCATTCAATGTCAGCTCCTCCGCCCAGACCACCCTGCTGACGGATCATTTCGACACGGTCACCAGCTTCACCGCCAATCCCAACGCGGACCAGACCGGCCTGCTATCCCCCGCATCCTACACGGTGACGCATCCGTTTGGCGGAACTCCCATCCAACGCCGCGGAACCGGTGTAATTGAAATGGCGTTTGATGGAACCACCGCCGCGAATGCTTCCCGCATTTTCACCGATGCCGACTACGTGAATGTCGCCAACACACGCAATTCCCCGGTCCGCATCACCTTCGACATCAACGCATCCCAGGTGGACTGGGTGGGTATTGTGGTGGGGACCACGAGCGCGTGGCTGGACGGAAGCGGCGCGACCACCGAGTTCAGCGCGCTGTTCCGCAATGACGGCACTGGCAATAAGTGGGTGAATGGAACGAACCTCGCCGGCCTCACCACGGACGCCTCCTCGCTGATCACCCTCGAACTCCGCAACACCGCTGGCACCGGTTCACCCTTCAATGGCACCGGCTCGGTGGCCCAGCTCTGGCGCGGCACCACCAACCTAGGCACCTACACACTGGAACAACTCTCCGCCACCAACGGCCGATTCGCCCTCTGCACCTTCAATGGCAATGGCGGCGCAGGTGGCACCGTGGACAACCTCAGCATCATTGCCACCTCCACCGCCACGCTGGTTCCCCGCTGGAGCGGATCGGTCAACGGCACATGGGACGACAATACCGCCAACTTCTCCGGCCAGTCGTTCAGCGGCCTGAAAACTGCGGGTGCCACCAACGTGCTTTTCGGCGATAACGACGCCAACTCAAGCCCCGTCGTCACCTCCAACGTCACCATCGCTGCCGGTGGCGTGGAAATTGCCGACGTGATCTTCGATAACGTTTCCACCAATTACACGCTGGCCAGTGCGGATGCCACCGGCATCAAGGGCGCTTCCAACTTGGCCAAGTCCGGCAGCGGCCTGCTCACTCTGACCGGGGCGCACAGCTACACCGGTACCACCACCATCAACGGCACGCTCGCTCTTTCTGGCGGCAACAACCGCTTGCCCGTCACCACCGCCCTCACGCTCACCAGTCCAGGCGTGCTGCGCCTCGATGGCAACAACCAGACGGTCGCCAGCCTCGCCTCCAGCGGCCGCGTGGTGAACGGCAACGTCACCCTCGCCACCTTCACGGTCAACAACAGCTCTCCTGCCACCTTCTCCGGCAATCTTGGCGGCCCCGGTACGGATGAGAACAATCTCGCTCTCGTCAAAGACGGCACCGGCACACTCTCGCTCAGCGGCCCCAGCAGCTTCACCGGCGGCACCACCATCGAGGAGGGCACGCTGTCGCTGGTTCACGAGCCGACTGGCATTGCCAACACGGCGATTGGCGCAATGAGTTCCAGTAACACCGTCACCATCAACAACGGTGGCATCCTGACCGGCACCGCTAACAACTGGCTCAGCAGCACACAGGTCGCGTCGGGCGGTGCCAACGCCATTTCCGTCGTCGTCAACCAAGGTGGATTGCTCAGGGGAGGAAACAACCGCATCACCGGCCTCGGCAACGTGACCCTCAACGGAGGCACCATCGAGGTTTCCAATGGCCTGAATGGCTTCGGCTGGTTCGCTGCCTACAACCTCGGCGGCGACATCACCGTCAGCGGTTCCACCCCCTCCTCCATCACCACTTCTGGCGGTGCAGGTGGCTCCGCCAATCTCCAAATGTCGAATGGTACCAACAGCACCTCCGGCGGCGGCACCCGTTTCCTCACCGTGGAAAACGTCACCAGCAACTCCGCATCCGATCTCGTCATCAGCGCCCGCCTCGCCAATGGCACGCTGGTCAAGAACGGCACCGGCACCGTGGAAATCGTTGCTGGCGAAACGGGCACCGGTTCCCCGATCACTTGGGAAATCGAGGATGGCCACTTCGTTCTTGCCGAGCCCGCCATCTTCGAGTTCCGCGTCACCAACGGCACGTCTAACCGCGTCATCATCACCAACACCGGCTCCGCCGCCTTTAACGGCACTCTCAACATCAACACCAGTGCCGTCACCCTCACCACCGACAACACCTGGTCGCTCATCGACGTCACCGGACTCGGTGCCACCTTCGGACTCAACTTCGCTGTGAGTGGCGGTTTCTCCGACCCGAACAACGACGGCGTCTGGACCAAGTCTGACGTCATTGGCAACTGGTCGTTCTCCGAAACCTCCGGCGAACTCATCCTCAATGTCGGCAGCGACTACGACACCTGGGGAGGCCCCTACGGACTCGCTGCCGGAAGTGAGGGTAGCGATCTCGACGGCGACGGTCTCGCCAACTTCGAGGAATACGCCTTCGGCCTGATTCCCAACAGCGGAGCCTCCGTTAATCCGATCACCGTTCCGCTCAACAAAACCACCGGAACCTTCAGTTATACCCGCCGCGCCACCCCGAGCACCACCGAATTGAGTTACTCGATTTGGTATTCCACGACCCTCGAAGCGGGTAGCTGGATTGAAGACAGTGGTGCCTCGCAAGGCGCAGCAGCTCTCAATGGAGAAGTCGAGACCGTTCCGGTTACCCTCTCATCCGGACTGCTCACCAACCCCAAACTCTTCATCCAGGTCCGTGCTCAGTGACCCCCGCGTCGTGTCGCATACTCATGCGACATGACAGATTTCCCGAAGTCCCTATTCTCCCGTTAATCCCCGCCCCAAAAGCCCTTCACTTGCATGAAAGCAAAAACCAATCCCTTCCTCTCCATCTCCAGCCTGGCACTTGCCTCTCTGCTTGGCCTCAGCGCCAGTGCCATGGCTCAATACAGCTGGAACATCGGCAGCAACACCTGGGACACCAGCACTGCCAACTGGATCGGAACCGGCACCACATGGGTGAACGGCGGAGCCAGCAACGCCGTTTTCTCTAACACCAACGCCGCCACCACCATCACCCTCAGCAGCGGTCTCACCGCAGGCTCGGTCACGGTCGGCAACGGCGGCAACAATGCGAACTATACGTTCTCCAGTGGCTCGCTTTCGGCGACGAGATTCACCGTTCAGGCAAATGGTAGTAACAACCTCGGGACGCTCACTATTCCGACCACCACGCTAAACAACACCAGCCTGTCCCTAACGGGCGATCTTGGCGTCGGTCGGGCCACGCTCGTCATTGGAGGCAACAGCACCGTCACCGCTGACCGCATCGGCGGCGCGGGCATGACCGGCATCTCCAGCGCCGACTGGGGCCAAGTCACCATTCAGGACACCGCCAATGTCACCGCCACCAACGGCATCGTCGGCGGCACCACCGCTTGGGGGCTCAATCTCAACGGCGGCACCCTCACCACCAGGGGAATCGACTACGGCCCGCATTCCTTCAGCGGCACCACGAATCTCAATTTCAACGGAACCTTGGTGAAAGCCAATCAGGACAATGCCAACTTCATCACGGTGAGCGGCGGTCTTGATTCCGGTTTCAATCCGAACATCCAAGCCGGCGGCGCCAAAATCGACACGAATAGCTACAACATCGGCATCGGAGTCGCCTTGCAGGGCACGGGGGTCCTCACGAAGTCCGGCAGCGGAACTCTGAACCTCAACCTCGCCAACAGCTACAGCGGTGGCACCAGCGTGGACGGCGGCACCTTGTCGTTGAATTTCGACTCCACTTTCCAAACTAACACCGCAATCGGAGTCAAAAATTCGAGCAACACCGTCACCATCAACAATGGTGGAACCTTGACCGGCACCGTGAACAATTGGCTGAGCGAAACAAACGTTGCATCGGGAGGTGCGAATGCGATTGCCGTTGTCGTCAACCAAGGCGGCATCCTGAAAGGAGCCAACGGAAGAATCACCGGCCTCGGCAACGTGACCCTCAACGGTGGCACGATTGAAGTTTCGAGCGGCTTAGGTGGCGGCACCTGGAACGCATCCTTCACCCTTGGCGGCGACATCACCGTCAGCGGCTCCACCGCCTCATCCATCACTACCTCTTCGGGCGCGAACACGAACGCCAACATTTACATGGCCAACGGCAGCAACGGCACCGGCGGCACCCGCACCTTCACCGTCAACGACGTGACCAGCAGTGCCGCTTCCGACTTGGTCGTCAGCGCCCAACTCGCCAGAGGCACCGTAATCAAGGCAGGAGCCGGCACGCTCGAACTCGCCGCCGGAGCCACGGGCACCGAAACCGCAGTCTCCTGGCAGGTGAACAACGGCAAGCTCCTCGTCAACGCCAACGTCAGCACTGGCGGCGTCACTGTGGCTTCCGGTGGCACGCTCGCCGGCTCCGGCACCGTCGGTGCCACGACTGTCAACGGCACCTTCGCTCCCGGCAACTCAATCGGCACACTCACCATCGGCGGACTTCTCGATCTCAATGGCACTTCGAACTTTGAAATCGATCCCATTCTCGGAATCGGACTCAACCGCGCCTCAGACTTGGCGAGTGCCTCGGGTGCCATTTCCTACGGTGGCATCCTCAATGTGCTCTATGGTGGCTCGTCCTCGGACTTCACCAACGGCATGGTCTTCAACCTGTTCGACGCCACCACATTCACCGACAGCTTCAGCGCGATCAACCTGCCAACCCTCACGGGCGGTCTGTCATGGGAAAACAACTTACTCACCACGGGCACGCTCACTGTCATCCCCGAACCCGGCGCAGCCCTCCTCGGCGGCCTCGGAATGCTCGCCCTGCTGCGCCGGAGGAGGTGATGATGAATGTTGAATGGAAGCGAGAAAGAGTGGACTTGGCAGCCCGATTTCTCTCTTACCTCATAGCCGTTCACTCATAACCTCTTCCACTACACTTTGCCTCTGGAGGGAGGCAATCCCCGGGCGGAGTCTGGTTTTGGGTTTCCGGACTCCGCCTGATGATTTTAACCGAAGTGCAGTGCCAGCGGATTTCAAGTGAGCCGGGCGGTCGTCTATCCCGCAGTGGGGTGCCTGGTCACGGCGCGGGCTCGCGGGGCGGGACGTCGTCGAAGGCGCGGAGCTGGACTTGTTTGGTGACAGGATGATAGAACAAAAGCTGGATGACCCTTTCCTTGCCGGGATGTGGCCAGATTCCGGAAGCAATGCGACGCCAGTCCTGGCCATCTAACACAAATGTCTTCATGCCGGATAGATTGCCGTGGCGGACGGGGGGATCGATGATCATTTCGGTGGCTCCCGGTTTGATGACCCATGGGCGTTTTTCCAATTCAATGCGGACTTGCGAGTTGCTGAGGTTGGTGACGCGGAATGATCCGGGCGGGAACGCTTTTTTTGAATCATCAATGACCAAAACGCGGAATGAGTGATTCAACCCGGTCGCTTCAGGAAGGCAGATTACGACGGCGGATCTCAGACCGCCGGGCAGCGTGATCTCAGCGAGGCGCTGATCGGGTTGATCGAGCGATGCGCGGTCGGCCGACTTCGTGAGAATCAATTTGGGGGGTGCTGCGATGACGGGAATGAACTCATGATTGAGGTAGGATTTGACCGGTGCCTTGATGCCCCCGGTGGTGGGGGGTGCGGCGGGATCGTGAAGAAAAGCCTGCTCGGTAGCTTGGCCCGGCTGGAAAGCAAGGAGGCGCAATTGCAATGGAATGAGTGCCGGAGTTGCCGGTTGTGCGGTAAGCAGGCAGGCGGATGCGAGCCACAACAAGATGCAGGGGAAGGAATGGAATCGAGGGAGAAAAGTCATGGGAAGTTTCGGATTACAGTTCCTGCGGGTAGAGCCAGCGGAACGAAACGACCTCGAATCTGCGGCCGAAGTTCTTGTTTGCGGCAAAGGTCAAATTGGGCACCCGCGTGGCGGGGGCATCGCCCGGATCTACGAAATCCGGCATCCGTTGCACGACTACCTCGCACCATGCCCGGGCAAGCACGGATTTGCCATCGGCGGACAAAGCCTCGCCATAAGAGCGGATTTTAAAGGTATCTCCCCGGACGGTGGCGATGGGTGCCAGCAGCATCATCAGGTCCCCCTGCGTCACCACTCCGGGTGACCCTTCACCGGTGAATCCATCCATTGCTTCCGGGGTCCGGACTCCCTGCTTGCGCAGCGCGATCATATCGGCGGATTTGATGGTTCGGGAATCCATGTCGTGGGCTCCAGCATTGATTCCGGACTCGTCGATCGCCGTTTGCAGCAGTCCCGTGAGGCTATGAAGCTCTCCGGCTCGGGCCACCCGGCGGTTCACAAACTCCGCCAAGGTCAGTGGCGGCGCTTGGTCGAGTTTGCCGCGCTCGCGGATTTGGTTGACGATTTCGCGGGCGAGCTTGGTGATCTCATCGTCACTGAGGGCGCGGAATCCGGCCCAGCGGATCTGGCCGAGCAGATTGACATCCGGAGAAGTCTGGTTGGGCCCGGCCAGCGGCATCCCCATGCGGACCAGTGGCGTCTGTTCTGCCTGGGTGAGGTTGGTTTTTCCCCATCCGTTGATGGTTTGGTCGCGGAGCGAAGAGAGCACCGCCCGCCAGGCATCGACCGAGGTGGAATTCACGTTGAAGGGGCCTTTCACGGCGAGGTGGCGGCCAAACTCGCGGGCGCGGTCTTTCTCGCCGAGCGAGGCGAGTGAGGAAACCAAGGAATTTGCCCGGGAGATCGGGCGGATCGCGGTGATGCGGGAGTTCAGTGCGGGTTTGCGTTGCTCGAACACATCCTGAAGCACCTCCTGCCAGGTGCGGGCCTGATTGGAGAGCCATGGCAGCGCAGGCAGGTCCGCGATGGAGGAAATGTAATAGCGGTCCCACAGGGAATCGTTGAGAAAATAGGAATGATCCAGCGCGCGTCTCCCGGCGAGGCTGGGATTGACGACGGAGGCAGAGGGAATCAGCGGGTGGGCACGGGAGTTTCCAAAGGCATGAACGACACGCGGCAACATGGATCCCGCGATCAGGTTGGCTGGCACCCAATCACCCAGCGAGGCCGCCGGCGCGATGGGGACACGATACATCGGGACATTGGTGACACCCTCGCTGGAGGTGCGGCTGGCACCAAAATACCCGCGCCCGAAGCCGGGGGTTCGCTCACCATCCGCCGCATCCCACTCGACCATCGGGGCGGTGGACCAGCCGGTCAGCTCGATGAGACGCAGGTCATGGGATTGATTGACCAGCCCGACCTGGCTCGTGAAGATGTCTCCGCCCTCGACGACCGGATTGTTGAATGCCCATGCCTTGCTGTCGTCCAGTTCATCCTTGGTGGTGCGGGCGGTCATCTCCAGCATGGCCATCGGTTTCTTCCCTCCTTTGTCACGGTCTTCCAGGCGCTGGAGGAGGTCGCCAGCCCTGAAGCGGCGTTCGATCACCGGCTTGCTGGCATCGGCGCGGATTTCCTGCGTGGCATTGCTGAATCGGAACCGATAGGTTCGCAGCATGTCCCGTGAGTTGTTGAAATTGGTGAAATCCTCCGCCTTTGCGGCCAGAAGGTCCACGCGGAAGGTATCGGGTTGGGAGGAGCCGGTGGTTTTTTCCGGTCTCATTTGCACCAGCAGCTCGTCATCGAAATGAATCATCGGATCGGCGACCCAGTGATTGGCTTTGTCTTCGAAAGAATAGAATGAGGTGGCGGGGCGCTGGCCGCTGTTGCCACCGCCTTCCATGCTGAGGTGGTTCATTTGAAGGCCGGCCCTGAGGTCCCAGCCGGGAACCGCTTCGACGCCCCATCGGTTGGCGCTGCGCAGATCCTGGTTTCCTGCCCCGGCCAAATCATCGGAGTTGAACCAATCGAGAAACTGCCATGGACGTCTTGGCTTCCATCCCCACTCCCATCCCCAGGTCCAATCCTTCTCCACTCTTGCGGAGAACACCTTGACCTCACCCGGTTGGAGATAAAGCTGGTTCCCTGCACTGTCGGATATGCCATCACTCAGATGGACAGTGAAGTATCGCTGGTTGTTCCTAGCCGTATCATCCTGACCCAGACGGTTGAAGCGCCCCAATCCGTGGAATGAGTTGCTGTCATCCTGCCATTCCTTGCGCAACCAGGCGGTGACGCCATTGCTGACTTTCGCGATCCGGAATCCTACAGGCGGGTTCCAAACCCGAAAGCGCAGCTTGTCGAACCTCAGCGCAACATCGTAGGGATTGTGCAAAGTGACCACCGCCTCATAAATCAGCATCGGATTGGCATATCTTCCGCGCTGACTGGCCGGAGCGAGGGCGAGCCGTGCTGAACTCGTCTCCGGATGGGTGACCAGTGAGAATACCATCTGGAGCTTGGCTATCGATGGCAGCAGGTTGGCGGTCGCCGGGGCGGCACTCAGGCCGGTCGCGTTCGGTCTGAGGGAGGCTGTCGTCTGGACAAAGGCTGGCCCTCCTGTGAGTTGTCTCATCGCAGGATCACGGAATTTTTGGGTGTGATTGTGGAGGAACGACCAGCGCGGCGCACCGGAATCGATCGTCTCATAAGGAGTCACCACGCCATCGAAAAGTTGCGGATCAAATGTGGCAGGTGACATCAACACGCTGAGATCCTGCTTCATCCCACCCGCTGCCGTGTCGGTGAGCAATCCGAGCGTGTGGGTGGTGAGGTCGTGGAACCGCCTGCGGATTTCCTCCCGGCCGTCTGGATTGCCCGGAATGGTGGCGGTTTCCAGGGAAATGAAGTTCTTCGGATGGCGCAGGTGATCGAGCGTTCCGGGTTTGATGATGTCGGCGCGAAATCGCGATGGGCCGGTCCTTGAGGCGAGTTCCTGCGCGGTGTCCATCGCCGTCGCAGGGCCTGCCAGATCCACTGCGGCCTTGGTACTTTCGTCGAAAACCGCCCACGCGATGGAGCCGGGGCCTCTGGTGGTGGCAATCGGGATTTTCGCAGCCCTTACCGAGTTGGAAATGCCCTGGTTGCTGAGCGTGCCGACCAATTCCACGGCGTCTTGGGCAGGAGCGACAGTGGGAAATGCAAAACTCGCGGCATCTTCCGGTCTGGCGGTGGAAACCAGCCAGCGCCGGAATCTAGCGCTTTTTTGGGAATAATCCGGAGACGAAGTGGCCGCCGGATCCCAGCGCCAGGACTCCCAGGCACCGGCGATGTGAGGTTGTTTGGGGGATGCGATGACCGCATCGGAAGAAGCGGAGACGCTCATGTCCCGGCCGAGCGTTGATTGCAACTCCCCCAGCGCCAGCGTCATGGCCAACCGGGCATTGGCGCGGGCGATGGATGACGCCTGGGATTGGCCGGAGGTTCTCAGTGCGATCGATGACAAACCCAGCAATCCCACTGCGACCACGGTTAGGAGGATCATCAGCATCACGGTGACGACCAGGGTGAAACCGGGTTTCGTTCCGTGTTGGATCTGCTGGATCTGTAATGCGCGCTTCATCATTCACACCGTAGGCTCTTGCAATTGACATGCCGAAAATCAGCTCCATTCACCACCCCTTGACCTCGCCAGGCCGGAGGTGCGGTAAATCCACAGGGCTGGAACCTGAATGGACGGAGTCAATACGAACCAACCCTTGTGACTTCATGGATGCCGGAATGATCGGCAAGGAGAAAGCCCCCGGCTACTGCGACAAAAAATAGACCGGTTGGCGAGATGTCCGGCCGCAGCGGATCCCACCAACTCGCCAACTAGCCAGGTCGGATTTCAGAGACTCTTCTGAGTTGACAACAGGGCGTTGGAAAACAGCAAACCCGCAATGAGCGCGATGAAGACCATCAACGCCTGGTTGCCGCTGCTGGCACCGGGGAGGATGGTTTCGCCGGACACCCAGTGGTTGAGAATCATGTAGGTCCTGCTGCCCGGAACGAGCAGAACGATGCCCTGCGTCATCAGGATCGACCCGGGGCCGCGGGTGATCCGGGTGTAGAGATTGCTGAAAAGCCCGACCGTGAGCGCGCCGATGAACATGCCGGCATACATGCCGAAATAGGCCTCACCGGCACGGGCGGCGCCGAAGGCGATGGCGGCGGACAGCAGCCCCCAAAGCATCTTGCGCCGGGGGATATTGAAAGCGATGCCAAGCCCGAGCGAGAGCCCGGCCACCGCGGGCCAGGTTTTCCAATCCGGCAGCAATGGCAGCGATGAGTTCATGGCTGCGTCCCCGGGGATCAGGAAATGCGCGACCGCCACCCCGCTGACTGCACCAAAGAACAATTTGAGCAACAGCATCACCGCATCCACCAAACGGGAACTGCCGGAAATCAGGTGCCCGGTGGAGATTTCCGTTAGGGCGACGGTGAGCGCGAGGCCGGGAATGTAAATGATGATGGAGGAAAGGATGACGAAGGGCACATTGATGCCGATCCCAAACGCCGCCGCGGCGCTGGCGAGCACGCCGGAAACAAAGGGCACCAGAATCGTGACCACCGGCTTCCAGCCCGCATGGCGCGAGCCTAACTGGCTAACCAAAAACAGGACCACCGAGAGCAGCGCCGCGGCGATGCTGTCCTGCGGGTTGGCCGAGAGCAACGTGGCGAACGAGCCACCGATGAGCGCCCAAGAAAACGCGTTGGCCCGCGGCGAGTAGTTCCACGGAGCCTGGATGACCCGATCAAGTTGTTCGATCCCCTCGCTAAAGCTGAGGCTGCCATCGGCAATGCTTTCCACCAAGGTATCGATTTCCCAGAGGCGTCCGAGGTTGTTGTCCGCCGGTTCCACGCGCTCGATGTGAACGAATTGGTCGAGTTCATCATCCTCCCAGAATGCGGAGGTGAAGGTGGTGGGCGTGATCAGGAAATTGCCGTTGAGCCCGAGCATGCGCGTCACATTCGTGAGATGCCGCTCGATGCGCTGGCTGGTGGTTCCGCATTCGTGCAGGGCACGGCCGAGTTTCACCACGAATCGGGTTTTCCTGCGGAATTCGGCGGGTTCCATGGCCATGGCGGCGGATGATTGGCAGCCGGGCGACAGTCCGGCAAGAGATTCATGACACGATGCCGCATGCTCACTTTTTCGCCGGCGGGCCGATCGTGCCGCCTTCGACCCATTGCTGCGGGAAACCGATGAATCGCCGGTCGGCCTTGCCGCGGGGGATCGCGTCCACCCAGCGGACGATCCGCCGCACGATCAGCATGTCGTCCCCGCGCAAGCAGGAGATTTGCGGTTCCTTCCAGGTAAACCAATCGTCCTCGTTGAGACTGAACAGGGAAATGTCCTTCGGCGCGCGCAGCCTGCGGTCGGCCAGAAACGACAGTACGCCCGCCATCCACTTGCCGTAGGTGGTGATGATCGCGGTGGGCGGCGTGAATTGGAACGCCTTTTCCAAGACCCTGCGTAGGCCCTCCGGTGTCGGCTTCCATACGGGCACATGGTAACTGGTCATCTCGCATCCAACATCCGACAGCGCCCGGGCCAGCCCGCCGATACAAGTGCCGCTCCACTCAAGATCCGGCCGGTAGTCCGGCCATAGAAAAAGGATCCGCCGGTGCCCCATTCCTACCAGATGCCTGGCCACCCCCTCAAACATCTCGCCGGTGATCAAGCCGGTGCCGGCGATTGGCTGGTCGAGGATCTCGCCGCCGATACAGATCGCTGGCACCGGCTGCGCTGCAAACCAGTTGACCACCGCGCCATTGGGACCAATGACCACCCAGGCATCCGATGGATGGCTGCGCACAAAGCGCTCGATGCGCCCCGCATTATGCCCAAGCTCCTCTTGCGACTTTACCGCCACCCGGCACAAGTGCCCTGCCATTTCCAGTTCGTGCTGGAGCCTCATCACCACCTTTTGAAAGGCCGCGTCCTCGTCCGCCAGCCGCATCCCGGGCAGGATGGTGACCCGCAGCGAGCGTGAGCCCGCTTTGTCCGGCACGTCCGGCACACCGACCACCCGCGCACGCCCGGCTCCCTCGCCGCGAATCCAGCCTTCCTGTTCCAGCAACCGGACCGCCGCACGCATCGTCGCTGGGGAAACATCGCACTCGGTGGCCAACGCCAGCACGCCCGGCAGCTTGTCCGACCAGCGCCCGCCGCGGATTCCCTCGCGCAGATGGGCCGCGGTTTGTTCCCCGGCAGTCTGGCGGCGCAGCGTCTGGCTCATGGCTTCAGCTGATTTATTTTCTAGCCGAGTTGTCAAAGACCAATTTTGTGTCGGCAGGGAAGCGAACCCGAGCATCCTCCCATGAAAACCATCAGTCCCGCACCAGCGTCGTTTTCCCTGACTGCCGCGGACCCACCACCATCACCACCGGCAAACTCTCCGCAGCCCGCAAAAACTCCGTCCTATCTCGCGCGCTATCATCATGATGCATGAATGCCTCCCCGAACAATCTGCTAATTTAAGAAAAAAACGTGGATTAGCGCATATTGAATGGGAGCCTAGCGGACATGACCGTAGGCAATCCGCCGCTCCGTGAAACGCTCCCCCCTCATCCCCAAGCCCTAATCTTAGGCCCGATGGCGTCCAGGAATTCAGCCCCAAACTGATTCATTTTTTATCTCGGTTGCCTCAGCTAAAATTCTTGAGCCTCTCCCCTCTTGGATCATGGTGCACCCTTAATAAAGGGAAATCGCAATCCCTTTCACTGCCCCTCCATCGATCTAACATCAATCCCGCACTCCCTATGAAACCGAAAGCATCCCGCCTGCTCGCCGCTTCCCAAATCGCATTCTGCCTCACCGCCCTGCCTGCCATGGCCGTCGTCTATGACTGGGACAACGGCAGTACCGATGGACTCTGGGACACCAACACCAACTGGAATCCCGACGGCCTGCCGACCACTGGCGACAACGTGCTCGTCACCGTGGACTCAGCCGCCATTAAAACCATCAACCTCTCCGCCACGCCGACAAATCCTACCATTCTCGAAGTCGGCCTCGCCCGCAGCGGCAATGGCACCGCCACCGTCGATCACACCGGCGGCACGCTCACCGTCACCGGCTGGTTCAACCTAGGCCAGGGCTTTGTTGCGAGCGCGGGTGGTTCTGGTGGTCTCAGCGGCACCGGCATCTGGAACATGAGCGGCAATGCCGTCGTCAATGCCACCCATGCCAGCGGCGGTCAGACCACCATCGGTGCTGGCTGGACGGCTGCCGGGTATAACACCGGCATTCTCAACATCAGCGGCAATGCCACCTTCAACCAATCCGTTGCAGATGTCTATATCGGCGGAGAAAACGGCACCCGCCGGGCCAAGGGCATCGTTAACATCAGCGACAATGGCAAGCTGCTCAATGCGACACGCGACATTTATGCAGGTGTCGCCGGCAATGGCTCGGTCGGTGCCTTGAACCTCTCCGGCACTTCGCAAGTGACCTCGAGGCACTTGTACATCGGTATTGCGCCCGATTCCTATGGCGCGGTGAACGCCGCCGGTGGCTCGCTGACGCTGAGCGGAGACATGAACATCGGCTCCTGGGGCACTGGCTACCAGACAAATGGCGGCAACGGACTGATGAATGTTTCCGCTGGCACGGTCGCGGTAGGCGGCTGGCTCTGCATGAGCCGCTGGGGCACTTCGCAGACCTCGGTGCTCAACGTCTCCGGCGGCAGCCTCACCTACGCGGGCGGCGGCCTGCAGGCGAACTGGAATGCGGATGGTGCGGACACCAGTGTCATCACGGTTTCCGGCAGCGGCTCGATTTCGACCACCAACAACACCGTCATCAACCTGAGTAACAATGGCGCAGCCGCCAACAACGGCTTCCTCAACCTCAACGGCGGCACGGTCACCCCCGGCCGGGTGATCGGCGGTCGCGGTTTCGTGAATTTAAACGGCGGCACCTTGCGCGCCAACAGCAATCAGGCCGACTTCCTCGCCGTCAACACCGCCCAAGTGCGGGCGGGTGGTGCCATCATCGATAGCAACAGCAGGAACATCACTATCGGGCAGGCGCTGTTAGCTCCGTCAGACGACGGCGTGACCACCATCCCCGTCACAGACGGCGGTTCGGGTTATGTTTCGGCCCCGATTCTCACCATCAGTGGCGGCACCGGCTCGGGTGCCACGGCTGTGGCCAATATGATCTCGGATGGCGCAGGCGCGCTCAAGATCGACAGTGTCACCGTCACTAGCCGCGGCAATTATACGGTGGCCCCCACCACCATCACCCAGATCGGCGGAGGAGCAAGTGTCAGTGCCACATTCGGAACCATCGCCACCGCCGCCAACAGCTCCGGCGGACTCACCAAGAATGGCGCCGGAATCCTTACGCTCAGCAATGCCAGCACCTACACCGGACCCACTCAAGTCAACGCGGGCGGCCTCATCGTCAATGGCAGCCTCGCATCAAGTATCACACTGGCAGCTGATGCCGACCTCGGCGGTGCCGGCCTGACCAGCGGCTCGCTCACTTTCGCGCCCGGCACCCATAAGCTCTTCTTCAACCCCGCCGCTACATCCTCCTTCCTCTCAGATAGCATCACGACCACCGGAGCCACCATCACCGTGGTGCCCGATGGGGTCTTCGCCCCGGTCACCAACAAGGTGATTCTGGAAAGTTCCAGCGGCCCCATCAATGGCAGCATCGCCAACTTTGTCAGTGGCAACCCCCGCCTCAGTCTGGCATTTGACGTCACCGGCGAGCAGTTGCTTGCCAGTTATGCCCCCGCTCCCCTTGTCTGGACCGGGAGCAATGGCACGAACCCGACCTTCTGGGATACCACCACTGTCAACTGGGCCAATCCCGCCGCAGACGTGTTTATTCCCGGAGACAATACAACCTTCGATGATACCGCAGTGGCAGCCTCACCGGTTCAAGTGGCCATCCAATCTCCCGTCTTGCCGGGAGCGGTCACCTTTGGAAATACCGCCAAGGAATACGTCGTCAGCGGTGCCGCCATCACGGGGACCACCGGCCTCATGGTCAATGGCGGCGGCAGGGTCACTCTTGCGAATGCCAACACCTATACGGGACTGACCACCGTCCGCTCCGGAACCTTGGCCGTCACGGGCTCCATCGTCGCGGGCTCTGACCTCCGCGTTGCGGATGCGGCTGGAAACGCAGTCCTGCAAAACTCGGGTGCCATTACCCGCACGACCGCCTGGTTCGGAAGCGTCAATGGCGCCGTGGGGGCTGGCTACCAGACGGCGGGAAGCCTAACCACCATCTTGAATGGGGGCAACTCGCTCGGTCTCGGCGTGGTCCAGGGCAGCCATGGCTATTTCAACATCAGCGGTGGCACGGTGAATACCACCGAAATCAGCATCGGTACCTGGGGCCTCGCCTCTGGCAACAACAACGGCGGTGACGGCATGCTCGACATTACTGGCGGCACCGTGACCAACAACGGCTGGATGGTCATGAATCGCTCGGAAGGCGGCGGAGCGGTCGCCCAGCGCTCCGTCCTCAATGTTTCCGGCGGAAGTCTCACCTACGCCGGCGGTGGCTTGGTCGCCAACTGGGGCGGCAGCGCCAACGTCCAGACCGCCCAAATCAATGTATCCGGATCCGGCAGCGTCGCGACGATTGCCGGTTCTCCGATCAACCTGAGCTGGAACGGTAATATCAACAATACCGGGACCCTCAACTTGAACGGCGGCACGGTTACGCCCTCAGACATCAGGGGCGGCCGTGGTTTTGTGAATTTCAACGGCGGCACGCTCCGACCCTCCGCGGACAACACGAACTTCATCGCGGTCAATACCGCCCGGGTCTATGCCGGCGGTGCGAACATTGATACCAACACCCGGAATATCACCATCGGCCAAGCGTTGCTGGCTCCAACTGGCAATGGCGTAAACGCCACGGGTCTGGCCATCACCGGCGGCTCCGGCTATATCGCCCCTCCCTTTGTGCAAATTACCGGCGACGGCACCGGTGCCACAGCCATCGCCACGATCACTGGCGGCGCGGTCACCGGCATCACCATCACCAATCCCGGCATGGGTTACACCTCGGTGCCCACCTTCACGCTCAGCGGTGGCGGTGGCACGGGTGCCAGCGTGGCAGCCGGTACGGCCACCACCGTGCCGAACGTCTCCGGCGGACTGACCAAGAACGGTTTGGGCACGCTGACACTCAGCGCGTCGAATACTTACACCGGAAATACCACAGTCACCGGCGGTGTGCTCGCCATCACCCAGCCCTACCTCGCGGATACCTCCTCGGTCAGCATAGCCGCCACCGCCCAGATGGCACTCAACTTCACCGGGGATGATACCGTGACCAGCGTGACCCTCGGCGGCACGACCTATACCGCCCCCGGCAGCTACAATGCCACCACCTTCCCGACCTTCTTCACCGGCACGGGCAGCCTAGTGATTCCAAGCAGCGGAACTCCATACGATTCGTGGCTCACGGCCTATCCCTCGATCACCGGTGCCAACCGCTCGCCCGATGCCGACCCGGACTCCGACGGTGTAGCCAATGGCATCGAGTTCATGCTCGGCACCAGCCCGGCGGATGGAGCATCGCGCGCCGTTCCTAGTATCACCCGCGATGGCAGCGGCAACCTGGTGGTCAGCTTCACCCGCGTGGATGCCGCCGAGGCCTTCCCGGTCATCGTCGAATCCAGCCCCAACCTGCAGCCGCCCTGGACCGCAGTCACCGTGCCAAATGATGCCATCGCAGGCCCGCCGATCACTGTGGTGGACAACGGCACGGCTCCCGACAGCATCACGGTGATTGTCCCCGGAGCCCCGGATCCAAGGAAGTTCGCACGGGTCAAGATCACCATCCCGTTCACGCCCTGACGCTGATCAGCCAATGTATCGGAGCGCGCTGGCTGTGACGGCGCTTTCTGGGCGCACACCGCTTCACCCCGAAAGCGGCGTCGCGCCAGCATGATGGAGTGGCGCTTTGAAGGCGCCATGACAGCGCAGCAGCGTCTTCAAGCCCCCTGCCCCATACACGGCTACCCGGAGGAAACCGCTCCAATTCGCAGCTTCAGTGCTTCCCAAAAACCGCAGCCAGTTTGAGTCTCGGCATTCAGCCCAAAACTGGTTCATTTTTTATCCGGATTCATCATCACGAATGCCTTGTCGGTTGGGAAACTTCGGCAAGGCTATCAATTCATGGATCGAACCAAAATCCTTTAATTCCCATGATACCGAATCCATCAGGCCGCTCGATCTTTCTTCGCCTCCTTCCAGCATGGCTGATTGTTGTCGCGGCCCCCGTGTCTGCGGTCGAGTTGCCGACCAAGGAGGTCTCGTTGGTGACAGGCCAGGCGGTCGGCGAACTCGCCGTTGCAGGCCGGCTCTCCTTGGATCTCCACGCCGAGTTCATGGCCTCCCGCAGCTATGGCTCGGAAAATGTCCTGAACTGGTTCAATTGCGGATACTCCGGCGGTGGAGGTGGCGCACCCGGCGTCGGCGGGACCTTCGGCGATTTCGGCATGCATTTCCCGGAAGATCAGCGCGCGGACCGCTACCCGCATTGGGAACCGGTTGGCGAGGTGCCTGCGATCCGCTTCGATGGAAATGACATCCTGATGGGCAATTTCCCCGTCGAACCCGCCATGGCCGGCGATGGCGATTGGTCGCTGGAAGTCTGGCTCAGGGTGCCCGCGGCCACCCCCGGCGCCGTTATCCTCGGCTGGCAGTCGCCGGATGGCCACGGGACCTCCGCGCCCTTGGCCTTGCCGCTGGCGCTCAAGCCATCGGGTTCGTGGCGGCACTTGGTAGTGGTGACTCGTGGCGACCGCGAGACGCTGTGGCTCGATGGCCAGCAGGTTTCGCTTGCAAAGCGGGAAAGCCGGATCGTCGCCGGCCAGCGGTTGGTGCTGGGTGGGGCCACGGCATCCAAGCCGTCATTCCGTGGATCGATCGCCGCAGCGCGGCTTCATGATGCCTCGATGGATGAACGCGAAATCGCTCGCAACCACCGCGGCGGACCAATGCTCGGCACCACTCTGCACGCATGGTGGCGGATCGACGACGGCCCATGGCGCGTCGAGGAATCCAAGCATTTCCGTCATTGCGTGGAAAAGGAGCGCATCGCCAAGTGGGATGACAAGCAGAAGCGGGAGTTTGAGGAACGCCTGCCGGGCATGTTCCAGCTTGCGGAACTGGTTCACCACACCTACACCGAGCGTCTCGCGCTGCGCGGCTCGCTGGTCAGCCGCAGGCCGGAAAAACGTGGCGACGGCATCAAATACAAAACTCCCATCCAGCCGTCCGATGGTGGCAATTACATGGGCGTGGATGACGATTTCGGCTGGGGCTGCCAGTTTGCGGGGTTCATCAATCCGCACGAGTTGGTCCATGGATTCCAGGCCCAAACCGGAAACATGCAGGGGAATTTCTGGGAAACCCACGCCAATTTTCCCCAGACCTACAACGGGATCTATCAGACGATGCCGATGGTGTTTGCGGAAGGGCCCTGTGTCCCGTCCAGCGGCCGGACCTACTACCATGACCGCCTGATGCTCGAGCATCTGGCGCAGACGCCGGAATACGGGCCGATGTTCATTTCCAAAATGTGGTATGACGGACCCGCCGCCAGCGGGGTCAAAAACCCCTATCCGTGGCAGGTGTTTCCCATGCTCGATCCCGATGCATCCACTCCACTGGCGTATGAATATCTGCGGATGGTCCAGCGCATGGTCACCTGGGACATCACCACCTTTGCCGAGGCCAAGCCCGGCGAGGGCAACACGCCCAACGGTAACGATGGCGTCCCGAGCGCCGTCTCGCGATACCATGAGGTGGCTGCGGCCCAGCGCCCGGACATGTTGCGTTTCGGTCGCGTGGTGCTAGAGCCTCATCCTCTCGCCAAGTCCACTTGGTGTGTCCCGAGGCATCAGGCTCCCCAGCAGCTCGGCTGGAATATCTGCCCGCTTGAGTGCAAGCCCGGCAAGGTTCTCGCTCAGCTCGAAGGATTGGCAAACCCCGCCCGCGGCGGCGCATGGCACGCGGCTTTCGTCTCGGTGGATGCCAACGGCAAGCCGACCTACGGCGATGTCTTGCCCGCCGGCCGGCGCATCTCATTCACCGTCGGTCCGGACGCTCGCGAACTCTATCTGGTGGTGGCCGCCACTCCCAGCGAGATCATGACCATCAACATGACCGGCGATTTCCGCTCATTCGAGCAGGAACCTTTTCCCTATCATGTCAAGCTGGCCGGCACCGCACCGGTCAACCCGCTCGATGCCGAGCAGATACCACCCACCGAAGGCGCGCCCCACCCGAATGGCGGTGGCTTTGTCGCCCGCACGGCAGAGGTCGCCGCCACCGCCTATGTCGGCCCGGACGCCCGGGTCACCGGGATCTCGAAGGTGCTCGACCAAGCGCGCATCGACGGCCGTGCCGAAGTCCGTGATTCGACCGTTTCCAGTCGCGCGGTGGTCACCGGGCGGGCGCTGGTCATGGAAAACTCGACGGTCACGGGTGATGCCATCGTGGCCGACCATGCGGTGGTTCGCCGGAAATCCATCGTCTCCGATCACGCCCGCGTCCTCGAACACGCCAACATCAACTCTGGCGGCACCTGCGGCGGCCATGTCACGGTGAAGGGCCTCGCCAACGTCTATGGCGGCAACCAAAGCGGCACCGCTATGATCGATGGCTTTTATGCCAAGGGCAATGAAATCACCGGCGGCCGCTGGCTGACCTGGAGCTGGGGCAAGGGCAAAAACCCCGGAGAAACCGACGCCGATATCGGCCCTGACATTCTCAAGCTCGACTTCGAGGAACCCCACCCGTGGATGGCGCGGGATGAAGTCGGCGTGACATGGGGAACCCTCGTGGGCACGCCGAAGTTTGAAATCGATCCCACCATCGAACGGATCCGCGACACCTTGCACGAACCACCCGGCGTGATCCAACAGCTCCAGGATGGCACGATTGAACCGACCGGCCATGCCGTGGGATACATTGGATACCTGCTGCCGCCCGAAACAGGCGATTACACGTTCTGGATCGCTGCGGACGACGAGGGTGAGCTGCGGCTCGGTCAGCCCGGCGGCGGCCAGCCTCTCGAAGTGCTGTGTTCGAATCCGTTTTTCGCATCCGCCCAGCCACCGCAGTTCGACAAATTCCCATCCCAAAAGTCCAAACCACTGCGCTTGGAAAAAGGCCGCGCCTATCCGATCCTTGCCACCAAGGCGAATGCCCACATGGCATCCGGCATCTCCGTCGCATGGACCCGCCCGGGCGGCAGTGCTCCGGAAATCATTTCCGCCCCGCACCTCTCGGTCACAGCGGACGGCAAGCAACCCGGCGTCTCCCGCCGCATCTGGGCGGATGTCTCCAGCCTTGTGGAACTGACCAAGCGCGCGGATTTTCCTAGCGGCAAGATGCGCGAATCCGGAGGTGTCCTCGTTCTCGACGGTTCGTCCCACGTCGAACTTCCTCGTGATCCCACGCTGCTGCGCGAAATGGTGATTTCAACCCGCATCCGCTGGACCGGGCGCGACGGAGAGAAACTCTTCGAGGCCTCAGGCAAAGCTGGTGAACAGATGTATTTCACCCCGTCGGAAAACGGCAAGGCCCGCTTTGTCATCTCCCATCATGGCGCGACCTGCGAAGTCACCGCTCCGCCCGTACCACAGAACACCTGGACGGACATCACGATCACCTTGCGCGCAGGCCAGGCCAGCCTCGATGTGACCGGTCAAGCCACCTCCGCCCGCCCCTGCAAGACCACCCCGCTGGACCTCGATGCCACGTCATTTCTGCTGGGCCGCAGCCTCCGCGGAACCTTTTTCACAGGCAAGATCGAGCACTTCACACTGTCCCATCCCCGATGAAAAGCGTGGGCCTCATTCCAACGGTCACCAGTCAATCAACTTCCTCTCAATCCATCTGATCACAACCAACCTTCCGCGCTCCGAAGCTCGATCATTCCTCCTCTTCATGGGCTTGTCACTCGCGCTCCTCGCCGCCCCCCACCCCGTGCAACAGCCACTCACCGTGAATGAAGTCCTAGCGCTGCGGGGGTATCCCGGCGAGTGATCGGAAGCCAATCGCGTCGGCTCGCTCCATGGATTCGACATCGATAAACACACGCGCCTTGTCGAGCAACGGAGATTGCGGATGGAATAATCGTCTCCCTGCCTGTCGCCGAACGGCGGCTCCGGCGTGGTCCGCTATGCCATCACCACGGATGGCGGTGGCGGCATCCAATCGATCAATGGCACGCACAACGGCGTGGGTACACAAAGGAAGAAAGGGTTTGGGTTTTGAAGATTTATTCTGGGATTCTATCACTTTGCGCCTTCGCAGCTTTGTGCAAGACCATCCTCCAATGATAACCACAATCACGACCGAAATTGAGATCCGTGAAATCGTCGTGAGTCCTTCCCCGTCGTCGTCGAATCCAGCCCCAAGCTCCAGCCATCCTGGACTCAAGTCACCATGCCGAACGAAGCCATCGCAGGCCCGCCGATCACTGTCGCGGCTAACAGAACCAACCCCGACAGCATCACGGTGATTGTCCCCGGAACCCCGGATCCGAAGAAGTTCGCACAGGTCACAACCACCATCCCATCCACGCCCTGACGCTGGTCAAGCCATGGTATCGGAGTGCGCTGGCCGTGACGGCGCTTTGTAGGCGCACTCTGCTTCACGTCGGAAAGTGGGGCCGCGCTATCGCCGCCACAAAAGATGATGGCGCGCCGCATTGAAGCCGAAATCCGATACTTGAACCACTGATTTCACAGATTAAACGGATGATGAGGATTTCATGGAGTTTTTTCACATCGAAACGAGAACATGGAATTTCCAAAAAATCAGTGGTTGATTCTCTAACTTGAAGGCGATCTCAACTTCGGAACGGGGTTGAAAGTGCCATGACAGCGCAGCGGCGGCTTCGAGCCGCCCGCACCAGACATGCCCCTCGGAGGAAGCCACTCCAATGCTGTGCTTCAGTGCTCCCCCAAAAAACCGCGTGCCCGATGGAGTCCCGGCATCCAGGCCCAAACTGATTCATTTTTTATCTCGGTTGCCTCAGCTAAATTTCTTGAGCCTCTCCCCTCTTGGATCATGGTGCACCCTTAATAAAGGGAAATCGCAATCCCTATTCACCCATCTAACAAAATCCAGCACTCCCCATGAAACCAAAAGCATCCCGCCTGCTTGCCGCTTCTCAACTCGTGTTTTGCATCACCGCGTTGCCGGCCATGGCCGTCGTCTATGACTGGGACAACGGCGGCGGAACGGGCGCTTGGGACCTCAATACCAATTGGAGTCCCGACGGCCTACCGACCACCGGGGATAATGTGCTCGTCACCGTGGACGGAGCCGTCACCAAAACCATCACCCTGTCGGCCACGCCGACCAACTCGACCATCCTCGAAGTCGGTCTGGCTCGGACTGGCAATGGCACGGCCACGGTCAACCACACCGGCGGCACGCTCACCGTCACCGGCTGGTTCAACCTCGGCCAGGGCTTTGCAGGCACCGGCGACCGCAACGGCACCGGCATCTGGAACATGAGCGGCAACGCCGTCGTCAATGCTACCCATGCAAGTGGTGGCCAAACCACCATCGGCGCAGGCTGGACCCCCACCGGCTACAACACTGGCATTCTCAATATCGCTGGCAATGCCACCTTCAACCAATCCCTTGCGGGTTTGTTCATCGGCGGAGAAACCGGCGCACTCCGGGCCAAAGGCACCGTAAATGTCAGCGAAAATGGCAGACTCCTCAATACCAACGACACGCTCGTCGGCGTCGCAGGCAATGGCTCGGTCGGCGTGTTGAACCTCTCCGGCACTTCGCAACTAACCTCGAGGCACTTGTACATCGGTGTTGCGCCCGATTCCTATGGCGCGGTGAACGTCGCGGGCGGCTCGCTGACGCTCAGCGGAGACATGAACATCGGTTCCTGGGGCACCGGTTACCAGACGAATGGCGGCAACGGCATGATGAACATTTCCGCTGGCACGGTCACGGTAGGTGGCTGGCTCTGCATGAGCCGTTGGGGCGGATCGCAATCCTCTGTGCTCAATGTTTCCGGCACCGGCAGCCTGACTTACGCCGGCGGCGGCCTGCAGGCGAACTGGAATGCCGATGGGTCGGATACCAGTGTGATCACGGTTTCCGGCAGCGGGTCGCTCGCCACCACCAACAACTCAGTCATCAACCTGAGCAATAACGCGAGTGCCAACAACACCGGTATCCTCAACCTGAATGGCGGCACGGTCACCCCGTCCGCCGTCACTGGCGGACGCGGCTTCGTGAACTTCAATGGCGGCACGCTGCGTGCGAATTCCGACAACACCAATTTCCTCGCCGTCAACACCGCCCAAGTGCGGGCGGGTGGTGCCATCATCGACACCAACAGCAGGAACATCACCATCGGGCAGGCCTTGGTTGCGCCCACTGGCAGCGGCGTGACGACGATCGCCGTGACCACCGGCGGCTCGGGCTATGTTTCCGCACCCATTCTCAGCATCAGTGGCGGCACCGGCTCCGGAGCCACCGCGATTGCCAACATGGTGGACGACGGCACCGGTAACGGAACATTCAGAATTGGCAGCGTCACCGTAACTGGGGCGGGCAACTATACGGTGGCCCCCACCACCATCGCCCAGACTGGTGGCGGTGCCACCACCGCCGCCACCTTCGGAGCTTTCACCACCGCCGCGAATCTTTCCGGCGGTTTGACAAAAATTGGCTCCGGCACGCTAACACTCTCCGGAGCCAATACCTACACTGGCCTGACCACCGTCCGGGCCGGCACGCTGAATCTCAGCAGCACCGGCTCTCTCGTCACTGGAGCGGATCTGATCACCAGCGATACGGCGGGTAAGGCGATGCTGACCACATCCGGCACCATTAGCCGCAACCGGCTTTGGTTTGGATCGGTCAATGGCGCTGTCGGTGCCGGGTATCAGACGGCGGGCACGGTGGCCACCACGGTCGTCGCAGGCGGCTCTGTTAGTCTCGGCGTAGTCCAAGGCGGATATGGCTATTACAGAATCAGCGGCGGCAGCCTAACCACCGAGGAGATTGCCATCGGGACTTGGGGAACGGCCAGCGTCAACAACAATGGCGGTAGCGGCATGCTGGAAATCACCGGCGGCACCGTGACCAACAACGGCTGGATGGTCATGAACCGCACGGAGGGCATCACGTCCGTCGCGCAACAATCCGTGCTGAATGTTTCCGCTGGCAGCCTGACCTACGCCGGTGGCGGCTTGCAGGCCAACTGGGGTAGCAGCGGCAACACCCAGACCACCGTGATCAATGTTTCGGGAACCGGTTCAATCGCAACCACGGTCGCGGCGAACCAGGTGATCAATCTCAGCCGGAGCGGTAACGCCGCGACCACCGGTATCCTCAACCTCAACGGCGGCACGGTCACCCCGTCGCGGGTGATCGGCGGCCGCGGTTTCGTGAACTTCAACGGCGGCACCCTGCGCGCCAACAGTGACCAAACGGACTTCCTCGCCGTCAACACCGCCCACGTGCGTGCGGGTGGTGCTATCATCGACAGTAACGGCAGGAACATCACTATCAACCAGGCGCTGCTCGCCCCCGCAAACAACGGTGTCACCACCATCGCCGTGACCAATGGCGGTTCCGGCTACGTTTCGGCACCGATCCTAACTCTCAGCGGCGGCACGGGTTCCGGGGCCACCGCCATCGCTGACATGGTGGACGACGGCACTGGCAATGGAACGTTCCGCATTGGCAGCATCACCGTGACCGGTGCGGGCAATTACACCGTTGCTCCCACCACAATCACGCAGACCGGCGGTGGAGCTGCTACTGCCGCTACCCTCGGAGCGATCACCACCGCCGCCAACGTGTCCGGCGGCCTGACCAAGAACGGTTTAGGCACACTGACGCTTTCCGGCACGAACACCTACACCGGCCTGACCACGGTGACCAGCGGCGCCTTGAACGTCACCAGCAGCGGCAGCCTCGCCAGCGGCAATGCACTCAGCGTGGGAGCGAGCGGCACGGCCGACTTCGCCAACGCCGGTCAAACCCTCGGCGCGGTCAGTAATGCCAATGCCGCCACCAACGCGTTGAACTTCAGCGCCAGCACGGGGACCGTGACTCTCGCCAGTCTGACCGGCGCGGGCAACACCCGCTTCGGCAGCAACGGCACCGTCACCGGCGGCATCTCCACCGGCACGGTGACATCGGTCGGCGCGCTCAACGCCAATATCTCCGGCGGCACGATCACAGCGGGCGGCTTGCTCACGGGCACCATTTCCTCCGGCACCGTCGGCGCGGGGTCGCTGAGCTCCAGTGCGGTTAGCGGTGGCGCAGTAACGGTCACAGCACTCTCCACCATCGGCACGCTCAGCGGCAGCGGCACCTTGGGTTCCGGCTCCTTGACGGCAACATCAGTCACCGGCGGCACCAACCAGATCACCGGCGCAGCCGGCATCACGACTCTGAACGGCGGCAATACCACGGTGGGAGGAGTGGCCACCCTCGGCACGATGTCGTCCGGCACCGCCACCCTGAATGGCGCGACCAGTTCGATTTCCACGCTCAACGGCGGCACGGTGAACCTGGGTTCTTCCACGGTTCTGACGGTAAACAATGGCACGACTTCCGGCTCGATCACGGGCAGCGGCGGCAGCTTGACCAAGTCCAGCACGGGTACTCTCACCCTCTCCGCCGACGGCACTTACAGCTATAGCGGCGCGACCAACATCAATGAAGGCAAGCTCGTTGTGAACGGCAATATCTCCACCAGCAGCCTGACGGTGGGAAGCAACGGCACGTTGGGTGGCTCCGGCACGGTAGGCCCGACCACGGTGAATGGTATCTTCGCCCCCGGAAACTCGATCGGCACACTCACCATCGGTGGCGCCCTCGGTCTCAATGGTACATCGAACTTTGAAATCGATCCCACCGCCGGACTGGGCCTCAACCGTTCTTCGGATCTCGCGAATGTCACCGGAGCCGTCTCCTACGGCGGCATCCTCAATGTGCAGTATGGTGGCTCGTCCTCGGACTTCACCAACGGCATGGTCTTCAATCTGTTCGACGCCACCTCGTTCACCGATGGCTTCAGCACGATCAACCTGCCAACCCTCACCGGCGGTCTGTCATGGGAAAACAACCTGCTCTCCAACGGCTCGCTCGTCGTCATCCCCGAGCCCGGCACGGCCCTCCTCGGCGGCCTCGGAATGCTCGCCCTGCTGCGCCGGAGGAGGTGATATGTTCCATGATGAATGTTGAATAAAGAGAGAGCAGGGCTACCTCATTTTGAATCTTTGATTTTCAGGAAGGTCTCGAGGGTCGTTGCGAAAAACGCAGCTCTGATTCTTTTCCGCGCAGTGTGTCTTTGACGGATGGGTCGGGCCGGAGGAGATTGAGGGCGAGTTTGCGCAGCAGTGCGAGTTCGACGGCCTGCTGGCCGATCTTGGCGTGGAGCTGGGCGCGCTCGCGCTCGAAACTTTCGGCTTCAGTCCCTCCGGCTCCGGAGTCGAAGACGCTCGCGGCTCCCAGAGCCATCGCCTTCTTCCAATCGGAACCCTGCACCAGGTGAATGTCGAATTCCTTGGCGATCTGCTGGATTCGGTTCGGTTTGAATGCCGTTTCCACACACCACCATCATCATCATCACTTAGCCACTGGCCTGATTTTCCGGGACCAGCTCAGTAGATCGATCGCCGGAGGTGGTGCTGGTCCAGAGGAAGGGAGGCAGTGAGGTGGTGTCGTTGGGGCGGCGACATCGGCATGTTGCCGGTGAAATGGTATTGGCGGACACTACCCGCCGGCGCTGGAGATGCCACCGCAGCGGCCCGAGCCATCGGCCAAGCCGCCGCTTACATCCGGGCACAGCCACGCGGTCAATCGTGGATAAGAAGCCGCACGCGAAGGCCCGCAGGCTCCAAAAAAACACGATTTATTTGGAATTTCAGCTGAAATTGCGTGCTTCAGCGGTAATCCGTGTCGAAGCTCCCTCATCCCGAGTTCACCATGACCCATGATCCCATATCAGCCGCCGACGGATTCGTTCTCGCCATGCTGGCGGTGATGGCGCTTAGCTTCGGAACGGTCGCCTTAGCGATCGGCTGTGGATTGAGAAACGCCGCCCGCAGGAATGCTGACGTGGACAACTTGCTCGAGGAAGTCGCAGCGGAAGAACAGCAAGAGACCCGAAAGCCGGTGGGCGCAAGAGACAAGGTGCGCCTCGAACCTTGGGAAAGAGACGGTGATTGGTGGAAAAAATAGACCGTGAATCTCCCGTCTGTTGACAAGCCTGACACCAGTCTCCACCTTCCGGGAAGTGACTTCTGAAATCAAAAGCTCTCCCCTCGAAAGTGCCCATGTGGGCCTAGGTGCCAAGCTCATTTCCTTCGCCGGATGGAACATGCCGGTGCAATACACTTCCATCATGGACGAGCATGGCGCGGTTCGTAGCGCGTGCGGGATTTTCGACATCTCCCACATGGGCCAATTCATCGTGAGCGGTCCGGCAGCGCTTGCCTGGCTCAACGGACTGCTCACCAACAACATCGCCAAACTCGGAATCGGCCAGGGCCAATACACCCTGATGCTCAATGAACAGGGCGGAGTCATCGATGACATGATCGCCTACCGCTCCGGGGCGGACGAATTTTTCCTGGTGGTGAACGCTTCGATGATCGAGGAGGACTTTTTCTGGATGGCGGCCCGCCAGCCAGAGGGAGTGATCCTCAGGAACGAAAGCGAGCTTTGGGCGGGGATGGCCATCCAAGGGCCGCATTCCTGCGAGGTGTTTTCCAGATGTTTCCCCAGCGAGGAACTCCCACCGCGCAACGGCATCTCACGCACCGCCTCGGGCAGCATCGTTTGCCGCACCGGCTACACCGGCGAGGACGGCTTCGAGTTTTTCTCACCTGCGGCGGAAGGAATCAGCTACTGGGAAAAGTTCATCGAAGCAGGTTCCAAACCCTGCGGCCTCGGAGCGCGGGATTCCCTGCGCTTGGAAATGTGCTACCCACTCAATGGCAATGACCTGCTCCCGAACCGTTCACCGATCGAGGCGGGTCTCGGGTTTTTCTGTGATCTCGACAAAGGCGACTTCATCGGCCGCGATGTCCTGGTCGCACAAAAGACCGGCGGTCCGGCCGTCAAACTGGCGGCCATCCGTTACCTCGAAAAAGGCGCTCCCCCGCGGGCTCATTACCCCGTCCTGGCGGCCGATGGCACCCTGCTCGGTGAATTGGCAAGCGGAGTGCTCTCTCCTTCACTCATGACTGGCATCGGCATGGCCTATCTGCCTGCTGACTTTGCCAAGCTGGGTACCAAGCTGAGCATCGAAGTCCGTGGCAAGCGATTCCCCGCCGAAGTCGTGAAAAAACCATTCTACGTTAAACCATCTTCACCCGACTCATCCTCTTCCCAGTCCTGATTTCATTCGCCTTGATCGAACCACCTGCATTCCCAATCACTCCACTCTTATCATGAACACACCGCCAGACCTTCGCTACGCCAGCTCTCACGAATGGGTCCGCCTTGAGGGCGAGATCGCCACTGTGGGGATTTCCGACCATGCCCAAGAAGAACTGACCGACGTCGTTTTCGTCGAGCTACCCTCCCTCGGCCGGTCGGTGGACGCGGGAGACCCAACCGCTGTCGTCGAATCGGTCAAAGCAGCAAGCGACATCTATGCACCTGTCAGCGGAGAAGTCATCGAGGTGAATCCCGATGTGGAAGCTGATCCGTCCCTGGTCAACAGCGACCCCTATGGCAAGGGCTGGATCTTCAAAATCAAGGTAAGCGACAGCGCCCACGTCTACAAGCTGATGGACGCCGCCGCCTACGCTTCTCAGATCAGTTAGGTCGTGCCGCCCCGTGTGTGGGAGCCTACGTCACTGCCGATCTGCTTTTCGCAAAGCACGACGCAAAGCACGGCGCCCTGGCCGACCGTGACAAGCTCCTTCCCGCGAACCAGTGGTCCCGCTGAGTGAAAAGCTTCCGGCCACGGTGGGCACGGGTGCTTTATGGAACTCAGTTGCGGCGGCGACGGAACAGAAGCAAGCCGGACAGGACCGCGAGGCCAAGCGAGGATGGCTCCGGGATCACGTTCCAACTGACCATGTCCTGATACTGGTCATTCCTCAGGTAAGTCAGAGTGACAGGCTCGAATTTTGGTGCGTTGTTCAGGAACTCATTCGCAAGGCCGATGGTTTCAAGTTCCGGAGCTCCACCGATCAGGCGCACGCTACCGTCTGCCAACGAGGGTTCCAGAAGAAACTCCGACGTGCTTTCCCAGATGGCCCACTGGACTGCTGCGGCATCCGCCGCGGATCGCGAAGAAGCAAGGAAGGCACCGATCAGACGGGCGATCCGGTCATAGTTCGTCAACGACGTCGGATCCTGAATCTGATAGATAACTTCCTGTCCCGGCTCGATACCCTGGGTCGGCTCGACACAAAAAGCATCAAAATCGCTGAAACTTGATATCCCGACAGGCGGCGAGTGGATTCCTTCTCCGTTGGTCCAAGTTCCTTGAAGCTGGGCTCCTAGACTGATTCCTTCAAACCTCGATGCCAAGGTCTGGCCGTTCACTCTGGTGGAAGAGACAGCAGCAGCAAAGGCTACCGCACAAATAAGCAAGCGTGTAGTTTTCATGGGGGGGATGCAAAATTTTAACTAAGCGGCACCCTGACATCAACAAAACTAAGCAATTAGCCAAACAGGCCTCGATAGAAAGAAATTAACAAACTGGCTATCAACGATTTACATCAAATCGAAATTCATGTTAAGCCATTTATCAAGAGTCGATGATCTTTTTTGATTTTGAATCATTTTGCAAAAACGCCTGATCATCCGTGATTTTCGGGTCGTCATCGCGGAGCTTGAAGTCGGATCAGAGGCTCCCCACCCCGACCGACTCACCCTCCATTCCCCAGCTGGGGAACCGACATCGGCTTGACGGCGAAAACATCCTGAAACGCACGTGAAGTCCTCGATTTCTACTTGCCCACCCCCAGCGCGAAATCTATCACATCGCCCGCGTATGACGGATGGTGATCCTATTTCTGGAACTCGACTGGAAAAGATTCAAACGAACTTCCATCAGTCCACCGCTTCACCAAGCGGCGTCATGGGTCGGTCCACGTCCGGCTACCAGCCATGATTCCGAGCCACCTCATTCTCTGCAACCAATCCCCTGATCCCAAGCCATCGTCATGAAAGAAGCAAGCTCCACTCCTAACACTTCCACCATCCTCGTCATCAAGGGCCAAGGAATCGGCCCCGAATGCATCGCTGCCACCCAAACCGTGCTCGCCGCCACCGGACTCGACTTCCAATACGTCGAGGGCAGCCTGGGATACCCTGACGCCAAGGACCTTTTCCCCCTTTTGCAAAAGCACGCCCCTGAGGCCTATGCCGCACAATTCGGCAAGCAGGACCCACTGAGCATCGCCGAAGATTTCGAGACCAAGGCCAAGGATGACGCACGTGCTGCCGGCAACATCAACGACTTCTACAAAAAACTGCTCGCCAAACTCGAACCCGCCACCCTCACCGCCGTGAAGGAAATGGTCACCCGGCTCGAAAAACAAACGCTCGTCGATGCCGGCCAAGTCGATGCGGTCCTGAAGGGTGCCCTCCGCACCCTCGACGAGGGGGATGAGCCCAGCCGCAATGTCACCATTCGGAAGGGTTTCGAACAATACGCAAACATCCGCCGCTGTGTCACCTTGGACCCCATCGCCCCCGGAATGCCGGGTGTCGATCTGTTATTCGTCCGCGAGAATGTGGAAGATCTCTACGCCTCCATCGAGCACCGCCTCGCCCGGAACTACCCACAAGCCTTGCGCCACCAGACGCCGGAGGGTTGTGAACTGATCTGCCGCGCCGCCTTTGAGGCAGCCCTGCGCGACGGCCGCAAAAAAGTCACCGCTCTCGAGAAGCCGAACATTCTCAAGATCACCGGCGGCCTGTTCAAGGAGTCCTTCTTGAAAGTGGCCAGGGATTACACGCCCGAGCACTTGGGCGAGCGCGCCATCGCCGCGCAATTCATGATCATCGATGACGGATTGGCCGCTATCGCAGCGGTCCCGGAACGCTTCGACGTCGTGGTCACCACCAACATGTTCGGCGACATCGGCTCGGACATCGCAGCCAAGGTCTCCGGCGGGGTAGGCCTGGTAAGCTCGAACAACACCAACCCGAACAACCCCCGCGCCGTTTCCATGTTCGAGACCATGGGTGGCACCGCCGACGACATCGCCGGACAGAACAAGGCGAACCCGGTGGCGCTCATCGATGCGGCTGCGGAGATGCTTCTCCACATCGGCGGGGAGGCGAACATCCTCGGTGCCGAACTCATCAAGGCGGCCGTCATGGAAGTCCTGGCGGACGGTTACTTTGTCGGTGACATCGCCCAAGGCCCTTACCAAAAAGCCAAGGGCCGCGAACGCTCTGGCACGAGCGAGTTTGCTGCGGAGATCGCGAAGAAAGTCAGCGAGTTAAGCGCCTTGAAAAAGGCAAACCCAGAGAAAACGATCAAGGAAATCGTCATCGGCCGCGTGGATACCGAGGTCAAGCCCTTGTTTGAACGTGTGCTCCGGTCCTACAGCCAATACGCCACCGACATGCGCGCGGGCTCGGACCCGTGGAACGCATTCGTCGAGCGAAACGTGCCACCCAACCCGATCCGCTCGCATTCGAAAATCGTGGGCTTCGACATGTTCGTGGATGATAGCGGCATGGTCAACGCCTTCGCCAGCGACGGAACCATCGATCCACAGGCGTCAGGCGTCTGCCCGGCAGTGCGCGAGCTTTTTGAAAAGGAAGCCGGCATCATCCTCGCAGATTTGTTCGACTGCGGACGTGCAGGCAGCCTGCAATCCATCCGCAGCTTCGGTCAATACAGCGCAAGGATCACCCGGGACTATTTGAACCAACACCCGGAGCATGGCGAGGGCACCTTTGGCTCCGCCCTGAACGGGATGAATGCCAGCGCGACGACCATCGCCCGGTTCAGCGAAGCCTTGCGCCGGACGAGCTTATCTGAAGCCGCCGCACGATTATCCGCGTTCGACACCGCCAGCATCCGGCTGATCCAGTCATTTTACCGCGTCCGCGCCGGCGAGATCACCCCGCTTTTGCAAGCCCATGGCTTCAAGCTCATCCGCATCACCAGCCGCGGCACGGAAATCTATCCAACCATGTGCGACCTGGAAAAAAGGGATGTGGACCGCTACCGCGTGGAGATCGACCCGGATGGCCCCCTGGCCGCCCACTCCTGCGACTACGCAAGGATCCAGTGCGCCATCATGGCGGCCAAGGGCTGCATCGTGGCAAGAGGCTGGATGATCTCCGAAACCATGCTCAACCGTAACTTCACCGATGGTGAGGGCGAAAAACAAGGCAAGGAAATCAAGGGCGTCTCCCGCCCCTACGCCATGAATCTGGGCGGCAACTACGCCACTGCCTGACCGCCCCCTCCCCAACCCGGCCTGATGGATCAGTCACGGCCGGGTCGGAGGTGAGTGACTTTCAACGTAAGTCACCAAGCCTTCTCGCCACGGGCGTCGCAGGGAAGCCAGAGCAGGGCGACCATCTGGGCTTTGACGTCGGCCTTGCTTGGTTTGATGGACTCGGATTCAAGCGGGATCTCTGCGGCGTCGAAGGACTCGGTGAGTTTGGTGATTCCAGCTTCAAGCTCGGCTTGGATGGACTCGAGCTCGGCTTGCACCCCCTCGACCTTTGCCTCGGCTGCGGCGACGTCCTGGTGCTGCTTGAAGGCTCCCGTCGCCTTGCCGATCGATGAAGTACCACGGGTGATGGAGCCAAGCCCAGCCTTACGGCCGAAAACGGCACCGAGAATCCCTCCAAGCACGGACACCCCGGCTTGCATCGTAGCGGAACTCGACTCGGTTTTCTCCTTGGCCAACTGGCCTTGAGCTGTGCGCAGACGGGTCTCCAAGGTCACTACCTTTTTCCCGGCGGCGTTGCGAAGTTTCTCAATCGCCGCATCCCGCGCTTCCCGCGCCTGATGGACGATGCGGGCGCGGAAGTCTGCCTCGCTTTCCCCAAGTTGCGAGTAGGCCTTGAGCGGCGGGCAGGTGAAAATATCCGCGCGCTCGTTGCGGTAGAGCCACTCGGCGAAGTCCTTTTCCACCTGTTTGTAGTTCGCCGCGTTCATGGCGAATCCCGGCAGCTCGCCAAAGCCAGCCCCGGGCGTGGGTTCGGTGTTCTTTTCATCCAGCTTGAGCGGTGGCGGGACCTGGGTTTCCCAGTCGATGCCGGTGGCGGAGATCGGGTTGACGAATCGCACGGTGCGGCTGCCGTCGAGGTTCGCCTTGGCCGAGGAGAAGTGCACCACCCCCACCCGCAACAGATGCGGCTGATAGGTGATGTCATCGCCCGCACCGGCCGCAGGGGCGAAAATCTCGGTGATGCCCGCACCGACATTCGGCCGGGATGCCAGCGCGGCTGCTGGCTTCGAGCTCATGCCCGGCATCCCCATCGGGTTGGCCGCCGCGGCCTTTTCCTCCGACGCGGATTTCATGAAATCTCCGCGTTTGGGATCCATCAACAACTTGATCTGGCTGCGGGTCAAGGGACCTGTTAGATAACTCATCACCCAGCGGACGTGGAAGATCACCGGTCCATCCTCATGCACGTTGTTCATCAGGAAAACGCGGTTGCCAAGGCCCGAGATGAGGCGCTCCATGTCCGCACGGTCGAACTTGGCATTCTGCGAGCCAGCGGCACCTTCGAGCCCGTCGAGCACCCGGAGCTTGTCCCGCTCGGTTTGCAACCGACCGAGGAACCAGGTGCCGATGTTAGACAGGGCCTTGTAGTCGAGATCCACCGGATTCTGCGTAGCTAACAGACAGCCCAGACCAAAGGCGCGCCCCTGCTTCAGAATGGTCATCATCGGCCGCTTGGACGGTGGGTTGGCGCTTGGCGGAAGGTAGCCGAAAATTTCATCCATGTAGAGCAAGGCCCGCAACGAGGTGGTGCCGTTCTGCGTGCGCATCCAGCCGAGCATTTGATTGAGGATCAAACTCACGATGAACATCCGCTCGGTGTCGCCGAGGTGGGCGATGGAAAAAATCGAAATCCGCGGCTTGCCGGCGGGGCTGTGCAGCATCTTTGCGATATCCAACGGCGGCCCGTCCAGCCATGTGACAAAGCCGGGCGATGCCAGCAGGTTGTTGAATTTCAGCGCAAGCGACTGCCTGGCTTTCTCGGGCATGAAAGACTCCAAATCAATCACCCCGACCTTGTCGAAAGCGGGCTTCTGAATATGGCGGATGAGGGTCTCCAAGGTCACATCCTGCTCGGCGGCCCAGGCGTGTTGGAAAATCGCGGACACCAACACCGCCTCGGGACTTTGGATCGCATCGCCACTCACCCCCACCAGCGAGAGCAGCGAGGAGACGGTGCTCTCAACGCGCTCCCCTAACAGCTCGGAGTCATCCATGATTTCAAATGGCGGCACTTCCAGCGAGCTGAGGATCGAAACAGGAATCCCCGCCTTGCTGCCGGGGGTGAAAATATTGATATCCACCTTCTCTCTCAAGGCCGTAATGCGTTCGGGATTCTGCCCCCAATCGGCGAGGCCGGTCTTCCACATTGCCGCCGTCTTGGCCGCGTGCTCGTCGGGGGTGATCCCTTTCTTAACCGCATCATCCTCGTTGATCCACGGGCGGAAGCTCTGCGCGTCCAAATCCGGGAAGGTGAGCAGAAGGTTCGAGATGTCGCCCTTGGGATCGATGATGATCGAAGGGATGTTATCCATCGCCGCCTCCTCCAACAACGCGAGGCAAAGCCCGGTTTTCCCCGAGCCGGTCATCCCCAACACAACCCCGTGAGTAACCAGATCTTTCGAATCATAAAGGATCAGATCATCCTGCACTTTTTTTGCCTCAGGATCATAACCACGGCCGAGGTAGAACTGGCCGAGCTTTTCGTAGTCGTTGGGAGAGATTGCCATGACGGGATGAATTAGAACCACGGAAACCCAAACATCCAGCGGGAAGCTTGAAAATTTCCGCAGGGCGGTAGCTGGAAACGGATAAATTTCATCCTCAAATCCGCAGTTGCGCTTGAGGGTGATCGGCGCAAGCGCTTCCAAGCCCTAACATGAGCAGGCAGAAACCACCTCTCCCGCGCATGAACAAGCCTGTAGCGGCGTCTCTATGAGCGCCGAAGCCAAAGAAAA
>CALMKO010000057.1 GCA_937867415.1 uncultured Verrucomicrobiota bacterium
TTGCCGAAGGCGTTGAGCGCCTCATTTTGGGCCTCCGCGAGCAGGCCGGCCAACAACGAAGGTTTTTCCACCACCCTCATGCCTCGGCCGCCACCGCCGAAGGCTGCCTTGATGATGAGAGGAAAGCCGATTTCATGCGCCACGGTAAGCGCTTGATCGGGATCGGTGATGGGTTCCTCCGTGCCCGGCAGGGTGGGGACCTTGAAGGTGTGGGCCAGAGCGCGAGCTGCCGTTTTATCCCCCATGTTTTCCAGTAAATCCGGGGACGGTCCAATGAAGGTGATTCCCTCGCGGGCACAGGCTCGGGCGAAGTCCGCATTTTCCGAGAGAAATCCGTAGCCTGGGTGGATCATCGTCACGCCCTTCTGCTTTGCCAGGGCGACGATGCCCTCCACATCCAAATAGGCTCCCACCGGGCCCTTTGAGGAATCCAACTGGTAAGCCTCATCCGCCTTGAAGCGGTGGATGGAGAAGCGGTCTTCTTCTGCGAAGATCGAGACCGTGCGCAGGCCGAGTTCATTCGCGGCGCGAAAGATCCGGATGGCGATTTCACCGCGATTGGCGGCCATGAGTTTGGCTGGGGTTTTTGCAGTCGTGGACATATTTGGGATTTTTGTGAGGTGTTTGGATGGGTGTTTGGTGAAACGGGATTCTATTTCTTCTGGCGGTGGCCGGGGGTGGCGATGATCTCGATGTAAACCGAGCCGCATTCGCTGGCGGCCGCCTGGTCGATGGCGGGCACGACCTCCTCGACATGCTTGACCTCGGGTGCCGCGTCACCGTGGCCGACCTTGCAGGCAAAGTCCCAGAAGTCCACGCCTTCCGGGAGTGGCTTTTTGCGTTCCCGCTTGAGGTATTTCCGAATGTCGCTTTTGATTTGCTCGACGACGCGTGCCGGTTGGTGATTGGGCGAGGTGAGCGGAAATTGCTTTTTCATGTCGCCTGCTTCTGTCGATCCGGAGCTTTTTTGTCTAGGATAAGTCGCCGGATTTTTGAAACATGCGGCATGGCCATCGAGAATATTGCCGGATTTTCCCCATCGATTCATGAAAGCGCGTTCGTTGCCGCAAGCGCGGACGTGATCGGGCGGGTAACCCTGCACGAGGAAACGAGCGTCTGGTATCAAGCCACGCTGCGGGGGGACATCAACGAGATCGTCATCGGCCCGCGCTCGAACGTGCAGGACAATGCGGTGATCCATCTGGCGGACGACTACGGCTGCTACGTGGGTGAGTTGGTGACGGTGGGGCACTCGGCCATCCTGCATGCCTGCACGGTGAAGGATGAGGTCTTGATCGGGATGGGCGCAATCGTGTTAGACGGCGCGGTGATCGGCGAGCGATCCATCGTCGGGGCAGGGGCCTTGGTGACCGGGGGGACGATCATTCCGCCGGGTTCGCTGGTGTTAGGTTCGCCGGCGAAGGTGGTGCGCACCTTGTCGCTTCCGGAACAGGCCAAGGTGAAAAGCTGGGCGGAGAAATATGTCAAAGGGTCGCGGGTTTACCTGGAACGACCTTGATTTTCATTTTTGTTAGAGGCCGTTCACCCTGGCGTTGAGCCGATAGAACACCCGCGGTTTACCATCGATGAAGGTGTCACTGAACGAGAGTGAGACACTCGTACTTGCGGATAGATTGACACCTGCGGTGGGGAAGAAAAGATTGGTCCCGCTGTCGATGGTGGCGATGGGAGTCCACGCTCCGAGGGTGGTGCTGCGTTCGATGACGTAACTGAGCCCTTGTGCGTTGAAGCGGTAGGGGACGACCAGCGTGGCTTGGGTGCCTCCGGCGTTACGGGTGAGCGCAAGGTTCTGGCCACCGCTTGGCACGGTGGGGTTACCGAGTGTGGCGTATTCGAGCGCGTTCGACTGTCCGTCGCCATCGAAATCGAAGTTCGCGGCGTATTGGGGAGCGGTTGCGGATGGCGGAAGTGTTTCCGAGATCCATGCGTTGAAATTTCCCGTGGATCCCGCTTCATAGGCACCGATGTCGGGTGCGCCGATGATGGGAAATCCTCGTTGGTCGCTGGTGATGGTGCTTCCGAGAGCGGCGTTCCGGGCCATGCTCAAGGGCTTGAGGGCGATGGTGGGTGAAGGGCCGCCGTAATTTGCGAGCGGGCCCAGGTTGAGAGTGGAGGGATTGATTTGATCGCCCGCTTGATTGAAATCGCCGGTCGCATTTCCCGGGCCGATCAGGTTGTAACCTTGGCTGGTAAAGGAGTTAACGGCACCCGAGGCGATATCGACACTGCTGTTGGTATTTTGCGCGATGAGACTGTATCTGACGACCGTCTCAGTGGTGAGATTTCCGGTGCTGCTGATTCCGCTTCCCGAGCCTGTCGGGGCGCTGTTGCCGCTGATCGTGCAGTGAAGCAGAGTGGTCCGGCCAGCGTCATTGGTGATCGCGCCCCCCCGGAGAGTGGCCGTATTTCCACTGAAGGTGCAGCGGTTGATTTGGGTCTGGGTGGTGGAGAGGTCCGGACTTGTCGCGCTGAAAAGCGCGGCTCCGGATGCAGCGGTGTTTCCTGAAAAAGTGCAGCGGTCCAAGGTCAGCGAACCGTTGGTCAGGACTGCGCCACCGGTGCCCGAGTTCGCGGCAAAGGAGTTTCCGCCACCATTCGCCAAGGTCAAGCAGCGCAAGGTCGCCACGCCGCCACTGACGGAGAGAAGTCGGTGGTTCACATCGCCCGCATCGGTGACAAGGAGGCCGGCGGGCAGGGCGCTGGCATCCACGGTGACGCCGTCGATGTCATGGATGGTCAGCTGGCTCAGTAGGACGAGGGATTGGCCGCTGAGGTTCGCGGCGAAAGTGATCGTCTCCGCCCCAGGGGTGGCTGCGGCGAGGGCGAGCGATTCACGTAGCGAACCGGGGCCGGAATCAGCTGAATTCGTAACCACCCGCGGATCGGCGGGTTGCGCGCTCGTGTGGCTGCCAAAAAGCAGAAACGAGGAGAAAACAGGCCACAACGGGCCGGGGGAGATTTTCATAGATTTGAGGTTGAGGGGAAACCGCACGCGGGATTTGGCTCGATCAGTGGAGTCGATTCTGGGGGGGCTAGCAACTGATTTCTGTGAGGCCTGGATCACGGGATCACGTAGCGCAAAGGGCTGGCTCCCGTGGCTGATTCCCGTAGGGGGGGAAGATCAAGATCTTTTCAAATCGACCGTTCCAGCCTTGCGTGGTGGCGGCGGCGTCGCTAATTGTCCGCCCGCATGGCTACGATCAACTCCAACTTCCTCAAGCTTAAAGCAGGTTACCTCTTTCCTGAAATCGCCCGCCGCGTCCGGGTTTACACCGAAGAAAACCCTGAAAAGGCGGCGCGCATCATCCGTTGCGGCATCGGCGACGTGACCGAGCCGCTGCCTCCGGCGGTGGTGAAGGCGATGCATGAGGGAGTCGATGAGATGGCGGATCGCAGCACCTTCAAGGGCTATGGCCCGGAGCAGGGGTATGAATTTCTCCGCCAGGCGATCGTGGAGAATCAATTCGCGGATCTCGGCATCTCCGCTGACGAGGTTTTCATTTCAGATGGCTCCAAGTGCGACACCGGCAACATCCTCGACATCTTCGGCAAGGGCAATGTCATCGCCATCACCGATCCGGTGTATCCCGTCTATGTGGACACCAATGTGATGGCGGGCAACACCGGCGACGCCGATGAAAACGGAGCCTACGCAGGACTCGTCTATCTGCCGTGCAATGCTGCGAACAAGTTCGTCGCGGATGTCCCAAGCGAGAAGGCGGATTTGATCTATCTTTGCTTTCCCAACAACCCGACCGGAGCCGTGGCAACCCGCGCGCAACTGGAAGCATGGGTGAAATACGCCAAGGCGAACGATGCCATCATCCTCTTCGACGCCGCCTACGAGGCTTTCATCCAGGATCCTGAAATTCCGCGGTCGATTTTTGAAATCGAAGGCGCGCGCGACGTCGCTATGGAGTTCCGCAGCTTTTCGAAAAATGGTGGTTTCACGGGGGTGCGGTGCGCTTACATCGTGATTCCGAAAACCCTGACGGGAAAATCGGACACCGGAGAACGCGTGGCCATTCACCAGCTTTGGAGCCGCCGCCACAGCACCAAGTTCAACGGTGCCAGCTACCCGGTGCAGAAAGCCGCTGCGGCGGTGTTTTCCGAGGAGGGCAAGCAGCAAGTGAGCACATTGATCTCGCACTACATGGGAAATGCCAAGCTGCTGCGCGAGGCCGCCACGGCGGCGGGGCTTCCGGTCTTCGGAGGTGAGAACGCGCCTTACGTATGGGTCGGCTGTCCTGCCGGGATGAGTTCGTGGGACATGTTTGACAAGATGCTGGGCGAGGCTCAGGTGGTGATCACCCCCGGCTCTGGATTCGGTTCGGCGGGTGAGGGGTATTTCCGCATTTCCGCCTTCAATTCGCGGGCAAATGTCGAGGAGGTCTGCCGACGGCTTCAAGCGCTGGTGCAGCGCTGAAGCCGCCTGAATGGCAACCCGCTCACTTGAGTTCGGCCGCAGTCCACGGGGACTTGCGGTCGGCATGCTTGGCGCGGGTCTGCTTGACAAAATCCTCACTTACCGAAGTCGCGTCGTTCGACCATGATTGGCGCACGTAGGTCAGCACATCGGCGATTTCCGAGTCCTTCAGATCCGTGTGAGGAGGCATCATGTTGTTGAACTTCTGGCCGGCGATCTCGATGGGTCCTTGCAGGCCGGCGAGCACGATCCGGACAGGGATGGAAGGATCACCCAGCGCCCAATCCACACCGTCAAGCGGGGGGAATGCGCCAGGGACGCCTTTGCCGTCCGGTCCATGACAGGCGATGCAGGTGCGCGCGTAAACCGCGGCGCCGCGTTCGTGAACGGCCGCGACGGGGACATTTTTGCGAACCAACTCCTTGGCGGGTGCACCCGGAGACGCGCCGGCGCTGTGATGTTTGGCCAAGGCATCCAGCGCCGCCTCGATGGTGCCGCCGCCCAAAGCCTGGAGGTAAACATCGTCGAAGTAGGCGGTGCCCGTGCCGCCTCCATAGCCACCGAAGAGGCAGTGGAGGAGCACCTTCGACTCGCCACCGCTGTTGAACTCGATGCTGAATTCCTTCCAGTCCTTGGTTCCTGAGAGGGCCTCGCTGGCGGTGCCACCGTGCTGATTGAACATCGCCCCGCGGCCGCCGGTGTTTTTGAGATCCTCCGTGCGGATCCAACCGCCGAAGCGGTAGCGGGTGTTCGGGCTGACGGTGATTTCCGCTCCCGCGCCGATGTCGGCTGGCGAGGAGGCGGTGATTTTCAAGGCGCTTCCGCCATTGCGGCCACCGGGGGAAATGGTGATTTGCACACTGTCCGGTGCCCCCATCGAGTAGGGACGCAAGCTCCAATCACCGAGGCTTGGGCCGTCGAAACCGGGGTCATTCAGGAGATTGACCGAAGCGGTGCTGGCGGCAGGGACGGATCCCGCAGCGGCAAGCACGGCGGCGGCATGGCGGCGGGCGGCGGCTTGCCAGGCACTGGCGAGCGTGACGTCTGGAAGAATGAGGTCCTTTTTCGCGACAAGCGTGGCGTGAAGGGCCTTGCCGATCTTCTCGGAAGGGGCGACTCGGGCGAGGGCGACGAAAGCTTCCGCGAGTTCGCGGGCATCGGCTGCGGGGATCAAGGAGTCCTTGATGAGAGCGCCCGCCAGGTTTTCATCGGCTGGAGCGACCTGGAGCGCGGCACGGCGGAGCCCCCGGTTCGACGAGGCAAGGGCCATCCGCACCGTCTCTGCATCGAGGGTGCCGAGGCCTTGCAAGGCGTAGAAAGCGTGCATCGCAGCACGGCCAGCGGTGTTTGATTTCACGATTTCCCTGAGCTTGACGGCGGCGCCGGGCGAGCCGGATTCCACGATCAGGCGCTGGGCTTGGAGCCTCCAGAACTGGTTGGGATGGGCGAGCGCGGCGAGAAGCGGGGCGAGCTCGGTGGTGGTGAGTTGCGGGTATGGATCGTTCCGGCTGTCCTTGGGATAGACCCGCAGGACGCGGCCGTGCTTAACGTCGCGGACAGGCGATTCATAGGCGTTGCCACGGCCGTTTTTGGCGGCGTAGCCGGCGGATTGCACATTCGGTGTCGGGTTGTGCTGGATGATGAGGTTATACCAATCCGCGATCCAGACGGCACCGTCCGGGCCGGTTTCCGCAGCGACCGGGCCGGACCAGGCGTCGGCACTCGCGTAAAGGTTGTTAGGAAGCTGCCGGGAGACGTAGCCCGCACCTTTTTGCGTGATGAGAAACTGGCCGACAAGCTTGCCGGTGGGTTCACAAACGAAGGCGATTTTCTCGCGATACTCCTCGGGGAAGCGATCAGCCGTGTAAAATGAATGTCCGGCGGCGGAGGTATAGCGGTCGTGTTGGTCGACCTGGCGGATGTCCATGGAAGCGGGGAAAAACTTTGGATTTCCGTCGTCGTTCGGCGTCTTGGGCTGGGGAAGGCCGGCTTGTGCGTAGATGTCCTTGGCGAAGGTGTAATACCAGGATGGATTGCCATTGGCAGTGGAGCCGAGGATGTCGAAGTCGGACGTAAAGCCGAGTCCCCAGGTGTTGTTGGTGGTGTTTTGCAGGAACTCGAGTTTGCTGCCATCCGGCTTGAAGCGGAAGAGTCCGGTGGAGAACTTGTGCTGCTCGCCGCCGACGGTGCCATCGAATCCGGCATAGCCGATGGTGGCGTAGATCCAGTTGTCGAGCCCGTAGCGCAGATTCGAGACCCCGGCGTGGGTGTCATTGGTATGAAACCCGCTGAACAGCACTTGGCGGACGTCGGCCTTGTCGTCGCCATCGGTATCCTTGAGGAAAAGCATCTCCGAGCCATTCGTGCAGATGAGGCCACCGTTGGCAAAAACCGCAGAGGTGGGAATGGAGAGTTTGTCGGCGAAGAGGATGAATTGATCCGCCTTGCCGTCGCCATTGGTATCCTCGCAGAGGTGGATGCGGTCGTGGCCGATGTTTCCCGCCTGCAGGTTGTTCGGATAGTCCACAGTCTCGATGACGTAGGCGCGGCCACGGTGATCCCAGGTGATGTAGATCGGGTTGACGATGTCCGGCTCGCTGGCGAAGAGTGAGATGTCAAAGCCGGTTGGGACCTGGGCGAGCTTAAGCGAATCCTGCGGGGAAAGAGGCTTTTGTCCGCTGGTGATGGTCTTGCGCTCGCGGTAGCCGGGCAGGATCATTTCCTCCTGCTCCAGCTTGGGCAGCATCAGGGCCGTCAATTTGGCGCGGACCTCCGCACCGACGCTCCAGAGGATGGCCCGGCGCAGGAGTTCGTGGAAGGCCGGTTGTTCCCAGCAGCGCATGTCATGGCCGTAAGCGGTGTAGAAAACCTTACCCTTCCCCTGATCGCGCACCCAGGTCCACGGCTCCTTGTCGCGCAGCTGCAGAATCGTGCGGTCGTCGCCATGCCGGTCATGCACATACGTTTCATCCCAGGTTTCAAATCCCTTGTAGCCGCGCATGACCGGGTGCTCCGGCGCGACGATGGTGGTGGTGAAAACCTCGGCACCGTGGGATTTGAAGCGTCCACCGACAAGCTTGACGAAGGTGTCCGAGCCACCGAAGCAGGCGGAAGCGCAATGGATCGGCAGGAACGCGCCACCATCCTCGACATAGCCGAGCAGCGCCTTTTCCTGAGCAGGCTCCATGGCTTCGTTCTGTTTCCAGTTGCCGTAGAGCATGAGGCCATCATAGCGGTCGAGCACGTCGCGGCGGAGATCGGAGAGCGTCTCGGTGTAGGTCAGTTGGATGCCTTCCGTGCCGAGGGCCTTCTTGAGCACGCGGTAGCGTTCGACCGGATCGTGGCCGGGATGGGCAGCGGTGGGGGCGCCGAGGAAAAGAATCTGCACCTTGCGGGGTGCAGGCGCGGTTTGTTTCGTAGTTTGCGACAGGCCGATGGCGACGGCGAGAATCCCGAGCGGGAGAAAGAGAATTTTTTTCATGCGATGCAGCGAAGTGACTCAGTCAGGATTTTCCTTAACGTGTCGAGGATGATGATTATTTCAAGGAACATCTGCTTGTAGAATCACGGGTTCTTTGTGTAAGATCGCGCCACATGATGGAACTCGAGGTCAAGAAAAAATGGGACAAGCGGCTTCAGCCAGGGCAATTTCGTCACCTGTTCGATCACCTGCCGGGGACGCTTTTTTTCGCCAAGGATCTCACGGGTCGTTTGATGGCGGCCAATCCAGCATTTGTGAAACGCTGCGGATTTGTCCATGAAGCTGAAATCATCGGCATTTCCGACAGCTTGATTTTTTCACCGCGCCTGGCGGAAAAATACCGGAAGGACGATGCCGAGGTGTTCTCAACCGCCCGCCCCTTGCTGGGCATCATCGAACTGTTTCCGAATCAAGAGGGAAAGCCCGAGTGGTTTGTCACCGACAAGCTGCCGCTCTTTGATATCGCCGGGAATGTTTGCGGCTTGTGTGGGACCGTGCGCAGCTATGATGCACAGCGCGCTGCGATGCAGCCGTACTTGGAGTTGGCCAAGGTGGCGGACCATTTGAAGCTACATTTCCGAGAAAAACTCGATGTGCCGCTATTGGCAAAAATCGCCGGCATGTCAGTGCGGCAGTTCGAACGGAAGTTCCGTGCGACGTTTCAGATCACACCTCAGGAATACATGATCCGGATGCGTGTGATCGAAGCTTGCGATCTTCTGGCGCGCACCAACCAAGCGGTCACCATGGTGGCACTGGAATCCGGATTCTACGATCACAGCGACTTCGCCCGGCAGTTCCGCAAGCACATGGGGCAGACCGCGAGTCAATACCGCATGGAACGCCGCAGAGAGGTGTCGGCGCCGCCGCTGACCGAGCGTTGACGCGTTTTGCGCTCTCGCGGGAATTGGCGGAATCTTACACAAGCACGCCGCCAATCTACAAGCCGGAAATCTGAATCCAGCTATCCTGACGGCCGTATCCAACCCCAGAACATCCCACCCATGTCATCCATCAACATCGCCATCGTCGGTCTCGGCTTCGGAGCCGAATTCATCCCCATCTATCAGCGGCTCAAGGGCGTGAACATGTATGCAATCTGCCAACGCACACAGTCAAAGCTGGACGAGGTAGGCGACAAGTTCGGCATCGAGAAGCGTTACACATCCTATGATGAGCTACTGGCGGATCCGAACGTGGATGCGGTCCATATCAACTCGCCGATTCCCGACCACGGCCAGCAATCGATCAAGGCACTGAAGGCCGGCAAGCACGTGGCCTGCACCGTGCCGATGGCCACCAGCCTCGACGAGTGCAAACAGATCATTGATCTTTGTAAAACCACCGGTTTGAAGTATATGATGATGGAAACGGTGGTTTACGCCCGTGAATTCCTCTTCATGAAAGAGCTCTATGAAAAAGGCGAACTGGGCAAAGTCCAGTTTCTCCGAGCCACCCACCAACAGGACATGGAAGGTTGGCCGGGTTACTGGCCGGGCTTGCCGCCGATGTATTATGCGACCCACTGTGTAGGCCCGATCCTCGGGCTCATGGGCAGCCAGGCGGAGTATGTTTCGTGTTTCGGCTCGGGGACGATTGCCGAGGAAATGCATGCCTGTTATGGTTCGCCGTTTGCCATCGAGACCTGCCATATCAAGATGAAAGACAGCGATCTTTCCGCTCAAGTGGTGCGCTCCCTGTTCGACGTTGCCCGCCAGTATCGCGAGTCGTTCGAAGTTTACGGAACCAAGAAATCCGTCGAGTGGCCGCTTATCGAGCATGATCCCCTGGTGATTCACACTGCCAAGAAGCCTGAGCCGGAGATCCCCGAGGAAGTGAAATGTCCCGACTTCGCACACTACTTGCCGGAGGAAATCCAGCTTTTCACCACCGGCGGCGTTTACGGCGGAGAAGGGGGGGAAGAGCACCTCTCGTTCACCCAAGGCGCTGGCCACGGCGGGAGTCATCCGCACCTCGTGCATCAATTCGTCAAAATGCTGCAAACCGGGACCGATGCTTACCCGAACGCGGTCCAAAGCGCCAACATCACCTGCACCGGTATCCTCGCCCACGAGTCCGCACTCAAGGGCGGCGAGATCGTCCGCCTGCCAGAGTGGACGCTTCAGGGGTAGTGCCGGTCCGACTCCGGATTTCAGCATCCGCTGGAGGACGGGCAAGTGACCGTGGAAAGCGATCCGCCGCTGCGTCCATCCCGGCAGACTACGTTTTCAAGTGTGTTCCGGAGCCGTGCAGCTCCGGGACCACGGAGTGGCTCAGCGATTTTCAGTCCCCAGAAAATCTAACAAGTCATTGCGGCATTTAATCAGATCCGGCGGGTTGAGATAAAACATGTGGCCACCGTCATAGTAGGTGGTCGTGATGTTGCGCCTGAGGTTTTCAGGCAGGTCGTGCATGTGCCTCACGGAATAAGCCATTCCTTCGGGAGGAGTGGCCAGGTCGGTATAGCCACCCATCACCAACACGCGGAGATGGGGATTGTCCCGCATGGCTTCGCTGAGCCTGTCTGAAACGTTCACCACCTGATTGTCGGCATTCCAGCGCCATGGCTGCACCTTGGCGGTCAGGATTTCGTAGGGCTGCTCTTCCTTGTAGCCCAAGTCCCGACCGAGGTAGTCGAGCATCGCGGTGGAGAAGGCTCCGTGAACGAGCGAGTATGACGGGTCGTAATCCGGCCGTTGGGCAGACTTGTCGGTCGTATCCCAAGCCACCCGGGCATCGAAACGCCCCAGGGTCTTTCCCTCCATCCGGAGCAGTTCACTTCGGAAAAAGGTGGAATCCAGCCGCAGGTTGTGAAGCAGCCATGTGGCCGAGTCGATGCCCGTCAGGCGCGCGAGCTTTGCGGCAAGGGCGGTGCGTGTGGACAGGTCCAGGTCATTGCCCTTGAGAAGAGCCGCTGCGTAATCGCCGAAAGCAAACTCGGTCGATTCCTTCACCAACTCGGCCCGGTCACCGGTGATTTTCTGGTGGAAATGAGCTGTCGCCGTCAATGCAGGAAGAAATACCGAATAGCTAAGATCATTTCCGTGTGCCGATTGAAGGGTTGCGAAATCAAGCAATGACGAAAGAAGAATCACACCATTGAGATTCATGCCGAAACGCGATTGCAAGTGATCGGCTAGTCCAGCCGCACGAATGCCACCGTATGACTCGCCTAACAGATATTTGGGGGACGCCCAGCGGTCATTCTCACTGACCCAGCGCCGGATGAAATCGCCGACGGACTCCACGTCCTCATCCAAGCCATGGAAATCACCTGGTTTGGCATCTTTTTCCGCACGGCTGTAACCGGTGGAAACCGGGTCGATAAACACCAGATCACAAACGTCGAGAACGCTCAGTGGGTTGTCCACCACGCGGACCGGGGGCGGGGGAGGCTGGGTGCCATCGCCGGGAAGCTTGATGATCTTAGGTCCCAGCATCCCAAGGTGCAGCCACACGGAGGAACTGCCCGGGCCGCCATTGAACGCGAACATGACCGGCCGCGTCGCGGGATCCTTGCTGTCGGTGCGTTCGTAGCTGACATGAAAAATCGAGGCTCGTGGCTTTCCATCTTCCGAATGGATGATGAGCTTTCCACTGGTCGCTCGATACGGGATTTTTTGATCGCCGATGGTCACACTGGCTTCGCGGACGACCGGCTTGACCGTTTTCGGCTCAGCAATCGAGGAAGGCTCCGCAACCGCAGTTTTGGTGGCCGGTTCGGGAGTTTTCTCGGGGCTCGCGGGCGTGGCGGCAGCAAGCAGGCTGAGACCTGTTAGCAAAGTAAGGGGGCGGACAATCATAGGAGGGATTTTGTGAGGACGCGCATGCCAAAACCATTTCAACGCTTACGGTCGGCATCCTCATGGCTACTTCAATCCGTACGGGTGTCAATCAAGTCGCTTCAAAATTTGGCATTTCCAGGCGAATCCACAACCGATTCGCCGTTTTCTGGGTAGATCGCCGGCTCAAGGGACCCTGCGCCTCTTGGATTTACAACTTGTGACAATATGTGTAATGCGGAATCAAAAACCCAACCCACACGGGCGTTGTGGCCATTCTCAGAGTGCCCCAAGGCCAAGCCTACCGCCCCGCCAGTTTGGCGGCGATGGCCGGGGTCACCTCGAAGGCGCCGGTGCTGACGGTCTTCGGGACTTCCCCGGCGGCGATTTGGTATTCGAAGACCTTAAGCGGTTTTTCGCCCTGGATCTCGGACATCAAATACACGCGTATGGTCATCACTTCCTTGCCAGTCCCACCTTTGAGTTTTTTCGTGGTGTATTGAACCTCGTTTACGCCATCGACAGCGCCGCCGATCACCACCTCGGCCTCTTGGGCATTGGCGAAGCGATGACGACTGATCTTATTGACCTGAACCTGGACTTCGCGCCCGGGACAGAAAACATAGACCTTGGCGACATATTTTGCAGGATTTGCGGCAACTGGAGTTGCTGGGATCTGTCCATCGGGCTTGGCCTCAGGGGTCTCTTCAAGATACTTAATGTTCCCAGCCGCCAATTCCTTGCGGACTGCCGGAAGAGCCGAGAGATTGACGAAGTCCGCGCGATCGTAGAGCCAACCGCCGGAGCCTTTCACAAACGAAAGGACCAGGAGATTGTCCGACGGTTGCCCACCGACGCCGAAGTCGATTTTTCCGAAGTAAGAGGCTTTGGCAGTGGGTCCATTCTGGAGGGCTTCGAGAAACTTGAGGCCTTGGAGCGACGGCGGAGGTGCGGGCAAACTGAAAATCGCCGCTGGAAAAGGCCCCTTTTCAGAGACGATCCGGTTCCGCACATCGACACGGCGGTGTTCGGCGGTGACGCGCTTCCAAGCCGAGTGATCACGGCGGATCATGGCCTCCCGCCAGGCCGTGTAGGTGGTTTCAAGCGCAGGTCGCAAGTTTTCCTGGGCAACTGCTAGAGATGCTAAAATGACCGAAATCGCAAAAATAACTCGCTTCATGGGCGAAACGATTGGACAAGAACGGCGTCCCCACAACAAACAAATTCCAGACCGAATGGATTGGGTTAGGTCATGACGAAACGATGAGTAGCATTTTGCGGAAAGTGGCGCCGATCGGCGAAGCACGTGATCGAGAGATTTTGAAGGACGCGGCGACCTACGCCTACGCCCAGCGTCCTCAGGGCGACGTGATGGCTCATCTTTTCCTGCCAGCCGAGCCTGCCGGGAAGCCACGTCCGGTGGTTGTTTTTTTCCATGGCGGATTCTGGGATACCCCTACCCCTACGCAGTTCGTCCCCCATTGTCTGCATTTTGCAAGTCGGGGCGCCGTCACGGTCGCGGCCGAGACCCGGACGGCAGCAAAACACGGCACCGGCCCCTTGGAAGCGATCGAGGATGCGCGCGATTTGATCCGTTGGCTCCGCCATAATGCGGATACCTTCAGCCTAGATCCGGAGAAAATCGTAATCGGTGGGGCTGCTGGCGGGGCGTTTTTGGCGCTCCTTGCGACCATGCCCACCCCGAAAAACCTCCCACCGGTGGACGGGCTGGATTGTTTTCCCCAAGCGCTGATCTTGTTCAGCGCGCTGGTAAATACGACCACGAAAGGAGCCGCAGCCGAGCGGTTTCCCGATACCAAGAAAGCCAAGCTATTCAGCCCGACGAGCCTTGTTCGCAGGAAGCTGCCGCCGATGATTTTTTTCCATGGCAAATCGGACCGGATTACCCCTTTCGAAGAGGTGGATCGCTTCCGCCGCCGGATGCGCTGGCGTGGAAACTCCTGCGAAGTCATTGATTTCGAGCGCGCGGATCACAGTTTCTTCAATTTCAACGTCAGCCACAAGAATTTCGAGCGCACGATCATCGCCGCCGATCGGTTCCTGGTGGACCGCGGGATTCTGGAAGAGGCGGCGGACGGCGGCTTGGATTAGAAGATTTCTCCGAGAGATGGCCGTGAGATCATCCATCTTTCTCGCTGGATCTCACCGGCAGGCATAATTTCTGCTTGGATCTCCATTGAACTTATTTAGGAGTCTCCCGTGCCACATCGGCAGCCTCTCCGACCTTTGTTTTCCTGATTTTCTGATGAACGCGTTTTACCACTCAAGCACTCCTTTCATATCCGATTCACTCCACCAACTCTCCCAAGAGCATGACAACTGCGGAATGGGAGCGATCGCCCAGTTGCAGGGAAAGCGCAGCTACCAAGTGCTCGATTATGCGCTGACATCCGTCTGCTGCATGACCCACCGTGGCGCTGTCGATGCGGATATGAAGTCGGGAGACGGTTCGGGCGTGCTGACACAGATCCCCTACCCTTTGTTTTTGAAGGCTGCGGAAAAACTTGGCTATTCATTTGAAAATGAGCTAGATATGGCGGTAGCCGTGTTCTTTTTCCCAAGTGGTAACCCGGGTCAGACGGAAAGTTTGAAGGAGTTGAGTGCCGAGATCACCGGCAAGCGCGGGATCCGCCAGATCGGCTGGCGCGAGGTCCCTGTGGATTTGGATGCGCTTGGAAAAAAGGCCTTGGCGACGCGCCCGCAGATCGAGCATCTGATCATGGCACGTCCCGAGGGCATGGATTCGGATACCTTTGAGCGACAGCTTTACCTTTGCCGCAGGGAGATCGAGGCGCGTACCAAGGAGATCCATGGATTTTACATGCCGTCGTTTTCCAGCCGGCTGATTTCCTACAAGGCGCTTGCCATGCCGGCAGCGCTGAGGGCGTTTTACCTGGATTTCAGTGATCCGGATTACCAGGTCGCCATCGCACTTTACCATCAGCGGTTTTCGACCAATACCTTCCCGGCCTGGCCACTTGGGCAGCCATTCAGGACGATGTGCCATAACGGGGAAATCAACACCGTGGAGGGGAATCGGAATTGGATGACCTCCCGCGAGGAGTTTTTCGCCTCACCCGTCTGGGGAGATGAGATCGACCTGGTGAAAAACCTGATCCGCCATGGCGAGTCGGACTCGGCGTCGCTGGATCACGCCTTGGAGTTGCTGATTCTTTCCGGACGTTCTCCTGAGCACGCCATGTGCATGCTGGTCCCGCCCGCTTACCGCAATGACGAGGATATTTCCGACGAATTGCGCGCGTTTTATCAATACAACCGGACCTTTTCCGAGCCTTGGGATGGCCCGGCTGGACTCGTGTTTACCGATGGCAACAAGCTCTGCGCCTCGTTGGACCGCAACGGCCTGCGACCTTCCCGCTACAAGCTCACGGCAGACGGAATCCTTTACATCGGCTCGGAAGCGGGCGCTGTTGTGCTCGAAGATTCCACGATCATTCGCAAAGGGCGCCTCGGCCCCGGGCAAATGATCTCCGCTAACACCGCAACCGGTGAGTTCAAGCTCGATGCGGAGATCAAAAACGAGCTTTCCAAGCAGCAACCTTACCGGCGGTGGATCGATGAAAACCGGCTCGAACTCCGAAAGTTCGTCTCTCCCGACGCCCACGTTCCAGAGTTGGACTACTCCCCGCTCGACCTCTCGCGCCAGCAGGTGACACATGGGATCTCGCTGGAAGAACTCGACATGGTCTTTCCGCCCATGATCAAGGGCGCTCAGGAGGCTGTGTTCTCAATGGGGGACGATATCCCCCTCGCTGTTCTCTCCAGTCATCCACGGGTTTTATACACCTATTTCAAGCAATTGTTTGCCCAGGTGACCAATCCTCCCATCGACCCGATTCGTGAGTGGGCGGTGATGTCGATCGGCGCTGGACTCGGGCCTGAGCATAACTTGCTGATGGAGACGCCCGAGCACTGCAAGACGATCAGCCTCGACAGCGCGATCCTCTTTGAGCATCAGCTTGATAAGATCAAAGATCTTCAAGACCAAGGGTTTAGATCAATTGTTTTGGATATTACGTGGGCGGCATCCAGCGGCTCAGCGGGGATGAAATCGCGGCTCGATGAGCTCTGCACCGAAGCGGAGAAGGCGGTCGAGCAGGATTTCAACATCCTCATCCTTTCCGACCGGGCAAGCTCGGCGGAGCGCGTGCCCATCCCTTCCCTGCTTGCTGTCGGCACCATTCACCATCATCTCACACGGATTCGCACCCGCTTGCGGGCTTCTCTGGTGCTTGAATCCGGCGAAGTTCGGGATGTGCATCAGATCGCCTGCTGCTTTGGATTCGGAGCCACCGCCATCTGTCCCTACCTGGGTTATGCAACCGTCCGCCAGTTGGTAGCGGCGGATTCGGAAAAGAGCAAACTTGGCGAAATCTCCCCTTCCAAGGCCATGAGCCAGTATCGCAAGGCACTCGAGAAAGGGATTCTCAAGATCATGTCGAAGATGGGCATCTCCGTTCTCAACTCTTACCAAGGCGCCCAGACCTTCGAGGCGATCGGTGTTGGCAAGGAAGTTGTCGACTTCTCCTTCAGCGGTGTCTCCTCGAAGATTGGCGGTGTAGGCTTTTCTGAAATCGCCGATGAGTCCTTGATCCGACACCGCGCAGCGTTTGAAACGGATGTTTCAAACGGCGAAACACTCAATCTTGGCGACCCCGGTTACAATCGCTACCGCAAGACGGGTGAGCGCCACGTTTACACGACGGAGGTGATTAAAAATTTCCATACCTACGTCAAGTCTGGCAAGTCCGAGGATTATGAGGAGTATGTGCGTGTCGCATTGGAAACCAATCCCGTAGCGATCAAAGACCTTATCGAATTCGTGCCCTCGAATGGAGGCCCGATCCCATTGGAAGAGGTCGAGCCGATGGAGTCGATCCGGCGGCGTTTCACCACGGCGGCGATGTCACTGGGAGCGCTTTCACCGGAGGCCCACGAGACTCTGGCGATCGCCATGAACCGGATTGGCGGTAAGTCGGACTCAGGAGAAGGAGGCGAGGATCCCGTCCGCTACAAGCCTTATGCGAATGGTGATTTCGCGCGCTCCTACATTAAGCAGGTCGCCTCGGGACGCTTCGGGGTGTCCGCCTACTACCTCGTCAATGCCGGCGAATTGGAAATCAAGATGGCGCAGGGGGCCAAGCCGGGCGAGGGTGGCCAGCTGCCGGGACACAAAGTGAATGCTTTAATCGCCCGTTTGAGAAATACCCAGCCAGGGGTGCAGTTGATTTCTCCCCCACCCCATCACGATATCTATTCGATCGAGGATTTGGCGCAGTTGATTCACGATTTAAAAGAAGTGAATCCGCGGGCGAGAGTGACCGTGAAACTGGTTGCTGAATCCGGGATTGGCCCCGTCGCTGCGGGTTGCGCCAAGGCTTCGGCGGACAATATCCTCATTTCCGGGCATGATGGAGGGACCGGGGCATCCCCCCTTTCATCGACCAAGCACGCGGGATCGCCATGGGAACTTGGTTTGGCCGAAGCCCAGCAGACCTTGTTGATCAACAACTTGCGGGACCGAGTCATCCTACGGACTGACGGAGGCATTCGCAATGGAAGGGACGTGGTGATCGCCGCCATTCTGGGAGCCGAGCAGTTCAACTTCGGAACCACGGCAATGATTGCGATGGGCTGTGTTTACGTCCGGAAGTGCCATTTGAACACCTGCCCGGTCGGAATCGCGACCACGGATCCGAAATTTCGCGCCAAATTCAAAGGCACACCGGAAATGGTGATCAACTATTTCACTGCCGTAGCTGAGGAGGCACGGCAGCACATGGCCCGTCTCGGGGTGCGCTCGCTGGACGAGCTGATCGGCAGGCCGGAATTTCTCAAGCAGCGCCACATTCCAGATCACCCGAAAGCAAACACGTTGGATCTGAGCGCCTTACTCAAAGACGTGGTGCCTCAGTTGGCGGAGATTTCCGACCTGCCAGTGGATTCGATTTCCCGAATTTGCGCCAAACCCCGGAACGACGGGTTGGCCAAGCCTGAGCTGGATCTTCAGATTCTCAAGGATCTGGTGTTTGAGATTTCAGGCGGCCAGGCACCGGACACTCCGGAGTATGGACCTGAGTCGATTTCCCGTGAGGTGATGGACGCCATTCAACTCCTGCCCGACCGTCCGGCGCTTTCGCTCAGCTACGACGTGATCAACACCAACCGCAACATCGGCACGCGGCTTTCCGGGCGGATCGCCGAGGTCCATGGCGACCGCGGTCTTCCTGCCAATTCCGTGCACATCACCTGCCGCGGCAGCGCCGGCCAATCGTTCGGAACTTTCCTCGTGGGCGGCGTGAAGCTGGAACTCATCGGCGAGGCGAATGACTACGTCGGAAAAGGGATGGCAGCCGGGGAAATCGTCATTCGGGTCTCGGAAGACGCCGCCTTTGTCGCGGCGACTAACACGATTTGCGGAAACACCTGCCTCTACGGGGCCACCGGCGGCAAACTTTTCGCCACCGGCCGCGCGGGCGAGCGCTTCGCGGTGCGGAACTCCGGTGCAACCGCGGTGGTCGAGGGCGTGGGTGATCACGGGTGCGAATACATGACCAATGGCAACGTGGTCATCCTCGGGAAAACCGGTAAAAACTTCGGTGCCGGTATGTCTGGCGGCACCGCCTACATCTACGACGTGGATGGGAAGTTCTATTCGCGCGTGAACTCGGAAATGGTCGTGGCGCTCCCGATCAAGCGGCCGCAGGACATCGCCGAGGTGAAAGCACTCATCGAGCTGCACCACCAGCGCACGGGCTCGGTCCAAGCCGCAACACTACTGGCGACCTGGGATGACACGGTGCGCAAGCTCGTCCGGGTCATCGCCAAGGAACGAGCCGAGCTCGAAGCGGCCGAGGAACTCCACGAAGCCGCATCGACTCCCCTCACCTCACGATAATTTCTGGTCAAAGCGTGAAAAAGGTTTATTGTTAAGGAAACTTAACAATAAACCTTTCGTCATACTGCATGATCCAGATTCGACTATTTCTCGTATTTCAAGTCTTGTTCGCCTCATGGGCGCTGGCAGCTCCACCGGGAAACGATTCATTTGCCGAGGCGACGGTGGCAGGGCCGGCTTTGCCCGCCACGCTGACGGGAAATGCACGGGATGCCACTTATCAGACAGGTGAGCCGGTTCTGAACAGCGAGTTGAGAAATGGCTCGATCTGGTTCAGGTGGACTCCCAGTTCCGCAGGCACCGGCTTTGCGGTTCCCGTATTTACTTGGGAGCTCGCAGGAGCCACCACGCCGGGAAGTGGCTATGAAATGCTCGTGCACCGGGGAGCTTCCCTGGCGGGACTGAGCACCCTTGCCCGTGGAGATGAGGCCGCGCCTATCCAACGATTCCCATACACCACGGGTCAGACGTATTACATCCAGGTTTTCGTGCGGACCACCCCGGCATCAGCGACGTTTCCCTGGAAGTTGGTGATAAGCGGCACCAGCGGCCCAGCCACCGCTCCGGCGAATGATGCGTTCGCGGCAGCCACTACGATTTCGAGTGGTGCTCCAAGATCTGCAAGCGGAACAACTGTTGCCGCCACCCTCGAAAGTGGTGAAAGCATCACTGAGAATCTTACCCGCTCGGTTTGGTATCGATATACCTCGAACACCAACAATAGTCGCCTTTTTTCACTCACTCCGGATGCGGACGACTCGTTTCCCAAGGCTGAGATCTTCACCGGCAGCAGCCTGACGACCTTGTCCCGAGTCGGCTGGATCGACTCGTATGGCGAGACCTTGATCCCGCTGGTGAATGGGACCACTTACTATATCCGGGTCTTCAATCAGGATGCGAATGACTATAGTATTCCCGGCCCTTTTACCATTGATATCTCGGCATCGCCAATCGGAGCAAGTCCGGTAAATAACGCGTTTTCAAATGCAACCGATCTCGGTAGCGCATTGAATACGCCTGTTGCATCGGACACCTTTAAGTCCGGAGTGGAATCGGGCGAAAAACTCCCGATGGGAACAAGCGGCACCGTTTGGTTCAAATGGACAGCACCCTCGTCCGGGCGGTTTTTGGTTCAGGCGGAATCTCTGGATATTCCGCCGGGTGTTTCCGTATGGGCGGGCAGCGGTTTGGCGATTTTGAAATTGAAGGGGTCCTCGGATTGGTTCAACCCCGTAGTATCATTTCAGGCAGCGATAGGTGAAACCATCTATTTTCAGGCCTGTGGCGAGGGTGGATACTTTTTCCCGTTTGATATTTCGGTCATTGCGGATACCGAGCCTACAACTCCCCCCCGGGTGGTTTCCACCGCCCTGAACAACGCAAGCGTGGATGTGACGACCGGCGACCAAACGGTGACGCTGTCGATCGAAATCGCAGGATCTGCCGGGGGCTACATCTCTGCTGTAGACCTTTTACATCCAGGTGGTGGATTGGTGGATTTCGCCCTAACCGATGATTTTGTTTTCACCCCGGGGACATCGGGGAATGGATTCTACAGCACCACTCTCACCATTCCGCAGGGAGCGGCTGCGGGCAGCTATCCCATCGTCATCTACTTGCGGGACGGGACGGAAACCGTGGACTATCTGTTCGGCTCGACCGGATTGATCACGGACCGGGATCCGCTTTACTTCTTCTGGCCGACCTATGCGGACATCCCCGATGGCCCGGACTTTCTAACCGTAACCAATAGCGGTGTGGCGGACACGCCGCCCGCTTTGACAAGCTTTACCGTCACTCCAAGCAACGCGGATGTGGGTGCGGCGGCGGCAACGGTCAGCTTCTCGGCAGTCGTCACCGATGCTCAAGGTGTGGATTCGGTGTCGATGGAATGGAGTGACCCGACGGAAACTCTGTTAGGCGACAGGATTGACCTGGTTCGCAGCTCGGGAAGCCCTCTCGATGGTTCTTGGACGGGCACGTTGACCATTCCGCGCTATGCGGCTCCGGGACGCCTCAATCTGACCCTGGAGGTGACTGACAGCAGCGGGCAGACCCGTCAGTTTGGTATTCAGCCGGCGAATGATGGTCTCCGTGACCGATATTTCGGGCGCTTGCAGACCATGGCAAATTCCACGATCACTCTGAACAACTCGGTCGGGCTGGATGTCCTGCCGCCACAGATCAGTGAAGTCACGGTGACTCCGAATCCAGCGACATTCGGCTCAGGGGGAACGGCGGATGTGGCTGTTTCACTCCGGGTCAAGGACGGTCAGTCAGGAGCGGATGAAGTTTATTTTGCTCTGGGTTCCAATCCATTGGTTCTGCTTCCACGTCTGAGTGGGACTGCAGAGGACGGCATTTATGGGAGAACGGTGACGATCCGCCGCGCGGATTCAGGGCCGGGGGTGCATGAGACGGTTTTTGCGACGTATGATGTTTCGGGAAATGAGGGGATTTTCAATTCGCCTGTGCCTGGAGTGGTTCGGACGACCTTGCTCGCACCCGCAGCGGGAACTTACAACGCATGGGCCTTCGGCTTCTCATTAGCTCCTCCTCTGGACGGGCCGTCGGCATCTGCCCAGGCGGATGGGATTTCCAATGCCCTGAAATTCGCCTTCAATCTGGACCCCACGCAGTCCACCTCGGGAGCGGAGCGAATCCTCATTTCCGGAACCGGGCGGGCTGGATTACCGAACCTAACCATCACCGGGACCGGCTCCTCCACCCGCCTGCGGATGGAATACATCCGCCGGATTGGAGCCCCGGGCCTGAGTTACACGGCCGAGTTCGGCTCAAGTTTGGGTGGAGCGGGTGCCTGGAGTCCGGTGACGGGCGGCACCGTCACCGGGATTGATTCGCAATGGGAGCGCGTGGTGGTGGAAGATGCATCTGGAACCGGGGCTGCCGCCCGTTTTGGCAGAGTGAAGGTGGTAACCCAGCCATGATGTCCATTCAGGAGCACCTGAACTCGGGCAGCTACGCGGTCATGCGCTGACTTGATCAGACATTGAAGCGGAACTCGACGACATCGCCGTCTTTCATCACGTATTGCTTGCCTTCGATGCGGACCTTCCCCGCAACCTTTGCTGCGGACATACTGCCTGCGGCCACCAGGTCATCGTAATGGACGATTTCCGCAGCAATGAAGCCACGTTCGAAATCCGTGTGAATGACTCCCGCCGCCGCCGGAGCCTTGTCGCCTGCGGTGATCGTCCAGGCCCGGGTTTCCTGCACGCCTGTGGTGAGGTAGGTGCGCAAACCTAACAGATGATAAACTCCACGGATCAAGCCGGAGACTCCGGAGTCCGTCACACCCATTTCAGCGAGGAACTCATTCGCGTCCTCCACGGGCATTTCGCTGAGCTCTTCTTCGATTCTCGCCGAGATGACCACCACCTCCGAACCGGTGTGTTCGGTGGCGAATTTTCTTACCCGTGCGACTTGGGGATGCGAGTCCGGATCGGCAATCGCACCTGCAAGCTCGTCCTCGGCCACGTTGCAGGCGTAGATCGTCTTTTTGGAGGACAGGAGGAAAAACTCCTTCACAATTGCCTTGTCATCGTCGCTAAAATCGATGGTCAACGCGGGTTTCCCTTGGTCGAGATGAGGCATGATGATGTCGATGAGTTCGACTTCCTTCTTCGACTCCTTGTCGCCGCCTTTGGCTTTTTTCTCACGAGAGTGACGGCGCTTCTCCAAGGATGCGATGTCGGCGAGAATCAACTCGGAATTGATGATGTCGATGTCGCGGATGGGATCGACCGATCCAAGTTCATGGATGATGTCGTCGTTTTCAAAACAGCGAACCACCTGGACGATGGCATCCGTCTCGCGGATGTTCGCGAGGAACTGATTGCCGAGTCCAGCCCCCTCCGAAGCACCTTTGACGAGTCCAGCGATGTCGACGATTTCAATCGCCGTCGGCACCAGTTTTTGAGAGCTCGAGATCTTCGAAAGCACCGCCAAACGAGGATCCGGGACGCTGACGATGCCGACGTTCGGGTCGATGGTGCAAAACGGGTAGTTGGCCGCTTCCGCCTTACGGGTGCGGGTCACAGCATTGAAGAGTGTCGATTTTCCGACATTGGGTAGTCCTACGATTCCGGCTTTGAGCATGGCGGCGGGAGGTTGGGAGTAGCGGGGCTGAAGGACGAGTAAAAAATGATCCTGTCTTTCACGGCGATCCCGAAATCAACAGCCGTGGCCAAGGCTGCGATTGGACGGGATTGGGAAATCGCGAGAAAGATCGGAATTTGGGTAAGGCGGGAACTTATTTGCCGTTCCCTCCATCCGCGCGGCGCAGCTGTAGACCTCTTGCCAGAAGGAGTTGCCGAAACGCAAAAGATTCAAGGGGCGGCGGTCACCGAAGCGCCGAAGCGCATGAGATGCCGATGGACAAGAGCTCCGCGTCTCTCGATCGGCTGGACAAGCGCTTGGGCGGGGTGGAAGCCGTATGAGCCAGACCTTGTCATTCGACGATCTGGAATGAATAAATCCCTGCGCCGTTTTCCGGACGCTCGCAAGCGTGGAGGGTGATGCGCACATACCGCGCACGTGCCTTACCGCCATCTTTGTGAGGACTCACCGCCACCGGGAATTCCCCTCGTTTGTCGGCGTGGGTCTTCCAACTGTTTCCATCCGCGGAAAGCTCGATGTGATATTGGTAAGATAGGGTGGGATATTCAAAGGTGGTCCGGATTTCCGAGAACTCGCTCACCTCGCCGAGATCGACCGTGAAGGATTGCGGGTAGTTGTTGTCTGCGGCCCTCCAGAGGCTGGCGTTGTTGTGATCGAGCGCGAACTCGGGCACATAGTGGCCACTCTTTACGCTGGTGGCGGTGGCGTAGCTGCCATGGGCGAGGTCCTTGCCCTGGGATACGATTTTCAGCAGAGGCCCGAATCCCGTTTGGGTGGGCACGACCGGTTTGATGGTGCCATCGGGGTTGAATTCCATCACGTCGGCGGCAGTCTGGCGGAACACCAGCGCCCCCCCTTCGTGGGGTTGGTTGTGCTGGTGATAGACGATGTAGTGTTTGCCCTTGAATTTGAGCACCGAGTTATGGCCGGGACCACGGGTGGTCTGCTCTTCATTCATCTGGAGAATGGTATGATCGGGCGGAGTGGTGAACGGGCCGAGCGGCTTGTCCGCCATGGCGTAGCGGACCGAGTAGGTGCCGTCATGCAGGACGCCGGATGAATACAGGAGATAGTATTTCCCCTGATGTTTGATCATGTAGGATCCCTCGACGAAATCAGGGATGGCCGGACCATTGGAAACATCCACGGCGTTTTCGGGTTCCGAGCCTTTTCCCCGGACGGTGGAGGCGGTGACGGGCTTGTTGAGCGAAACCACCTTGTCACCGGAATACACCGCGAAGTTGTAGAGGCCCGCCCAGTGGCCGCCGCAATGGTTGAAAGTAATGCGGACGTGACGTCCCCTGCCCTGCCCCGCATCGACGTATCCATCGCCGGCAAGCTCGCGGCGGTTCTCGGAACGGTCCGCGAAAATATGCCAGTTCTGTTCATCCTCGGAAATTTCAATCTTGTAGCCATAAGCCACCTGTTTGAACTCGGGGGAGGTATGGATTCTGGTGATCGTCTGCGATTCACCAAGATCAACGCTAAGCCACTGCGGCAGTTCGCCACCACTGGGCAGCCACTTGGTGCCTTTGAGGAAATGCACCTCGCCTTCGATATCCTTGAGATCGGGCGTGAGCTTCGCTGCCATCGCTTCCGACCAACCCCAATACATGTAGGCTTGGCCGTCGTCGTCGATGAACGGTTGCGCATCCATGTTGTAGGCGGCGACGATGCGACCGGCATTGCCGCCGCCGCTGACGATCGCGGTGTTGTCCTCGCGCAGGTTTTTCCATGGGCCTGTCGGTGAGTCCGCCACGGCGACCCAGGTGTCGTAACCGCCAGAGCGAGTGATGAACTGATAGTATTTGTCGCCCTTGCGGATGATGTCGGGCGCCCAGATGTCGCCGCCGAATTTCCGGTATTCCGGGTAGTTGGTGAGCTTCATCTCCCAGTTCACGAAATCGTCCGACGTCCAAACGGACGCGCGGCCGTAGGAGCCGGCATCGTTTTCCATCGAGGTGGCATAGATATAGAATTTCCCTTCATCGAACATCACATGCGGATCGGGAAACATGCCGGGCAGGATGGGGTTTCCGGAATATTCGCCCGGTGGATAGACGTTGACCGTGGTGGTCGCGGTGATCGGCGGTTTGCCGTTGATCGTGGCGGTGAGCTGAAATATATACTTGCCCGGCTGGTCCGCCGTGGCCCAAGTGATGGCGGCATCCGATCGCTCGATTTTCACCTCACCCGGGCCGCTTTGCTGAGTCCATAAAACCTTGGCATCCTTCCACTCCGCCTGGAGGTGGCTGGCGAGCAGAAGTTTGTGAGGAAGGATCGCGAAATAGCCGCGTCCGATACCGACGGGCGGCGGCGGTTCCGGTTTCTTGTTCTCCTCGGCGAGGACGTTTCCAACGAGGAGTGCCATAGAGCCGATGAGTAAGGCATGTTTCATGGGAATACTATTGGAAGTTTGATCCGGTTGGAAGGCATCACTTGTCCTTGATCCAAATTTTCGAGCGGCCACCACGGTTAAGGCGTGCGTAGTTGGGGATGGCAGTGAGTTTGCTGCCATCGGCGAAGATGCCCTTGATGACCATCACCCCACCTAACAATTCCGGATTCCACTCGGCGGTCAGCGGCGCGTCCGGCTTGAGCACGGCTTCCAGGTTGTTGCCGTCCTTTTGCTCGATGTTGTAAACGAGCGGTCCGTAGCGCAGGGCAACCGTGCCGCGGTTGGCGGGCACTTTGTCGATGGTCTTCACCCGTTGGACTTCGAGTGGGAGGACAAGGTCCACCTTGTCACCAGTCTTCCATTCCCGGTTGATGACGGCATAGCCGTTTTCGACTTTGGGCGCGAGCGCCACGCCATTGACAGCGAGCGAGCTTATGCCATCGGCCTCCGGCACCGACTGATAAAGCTTGCTGACATCGCGCAGCGGCACGCGGATGCGGAGTGCGAAGGTTTTGGGTGTGGTGGGATTGACGGTGATGGAAACCCCTCCCTTCCATGGGTAGTCGGTTTTCTGGATCATCTCCACATCGGTGCCGGCCACTTGGTTTACCTTCATCGTGCCGCCGATGAAGAGATTCACAAAGAGATCCTGCGGGCCGCGGGCATAGGTCCACTCCGGCAGCATCAGCAGCGTGCGCGGGATATTGCCGATGCAGCATGGGCAGACATGCCACTTATAGCGTTTGCCGCTGGAGTCCAGCGCGTTGGTATAGGTGAAGTTTTCACCGGGCAGATCGATGCTGCCGAGAATGGCGTTGTAGAGGGTTTCCTCAAACAGGTTGGCATAAAGCGACGCCTGGCGTGCGAGGTTCATCTTGTGTTGGAAAAACAACTCGCCGCAGCCGGAGCAGGATTCGCAATAGGCGTTGTGGGGCAGCGAGTAATCGCCGCCGAAGCCTTCCGAGGTCTCGCCGCTGCCGACGCCGCCAGTGACATAATACTTCCGGTGAACGATATTCGACCACAGCGATTCCACGGCGCTTTGATAATCCGCATCGGAGGTTTCCATGGCGACACCGGCCATCGCATTGTAGGTGTAAACGGCGCGCACCGCGTGGCCGAGCGCTTCGTATTGTTGGGTAACCGGGGCGTGCGATTGATCGTAGGATTCGCCACCGCCGCGCTGATCGAGCAGGTATTTCGCAAGAGTAACGAAACGTTTGCCCGCGCCGGAGCCATCTCTTCCATCGATCACGCGCGCGAGACGGAGCAATGCCTGTTCGATGCCCTGGTGACCATCGCACCATGCTTTTTTCGGTTCCGGGCCGATGTTGCGGTCCCAGCAATCGGCGAGGCGCACGGCGGCATCCAGCATTCGTGTGTCCTTACCGCCGGTGAGTTGATAGTGACCGATGCAGGCTTCGATGAAATATCCGCCGACGTATCCTTCGTGGTCGGTTTTGATTTCCCAGCGCGGCGGTTGTTCACCTTGTTCGTGAATATTGGCGAGGGTGAAACGGGTTTGCATGTAGCCGTCTTTTTCCTGGGCTCCCAACAGGAGGGGTGTCCATTCATCGAGCGTTTTGCGTAGGGCCGCCTGGGACTTGATGATTTCCGGGTCACCTTGCGGGTCCACCATGAGCGCCATGCAGATGGATTCGTAGGTATTGAGCACGTAGGCATTCGTCCACGGCGCGCCGATGTGCGGTTGGAACGGACGGCCGGCGATTTTGTGAGAGGCTTCGATGAAGTTCTGGATGCCGCCCTCCTCGACCTTGGGGTCGGAGAGTTTGGCCACGCAATGCGGGATCCAACCGCAGATGAGCGCCTTGACGCGGCTGTTCCAAAGCGGGCTGTCGATCTTGTAGGGGCTGGTGTACACCTCGCGCATGTCGCTGGCTCCGGGCGTGGCGATCACCTCGACGGCAAGCGTATCACTGGAGACGAGTCCTTCACCGGCGCGGGCGGTAAACTTGATCACATAACTTCCAATCTTGGAGAACGTGGCGGCGGTTTGCGCGGATCCTGCGGTTTCAAACGTCACCTCACCCGGCCCGGATTCTCTGGACCAGAGGACATCGCCTCCACCGTTTTTGACAACAGCATGAAACCATGTCCTGCCGTCCAACACCACCGAGCGATCACGGCCAGCATCGATGCGCGGGGCGAACTTCGGCGACTTTCCGGAATCGAGCACCTTCCATTCGAGAATGCCGGTTGAAGCGCCGCCGGTGCCGTCGAATTCGAGGCGGATTTTGGTGGTGGTGACTTCGTCAAAGGTGGTGGTGTTGAATTTCTGCAACTCCAGCCCGAGGCCTTTGACTCCCTTTACCGGCACAAAGGCCGCACCGTCCCAGAACAAGACGCGGCAGGATTTCGGGGTCTGGATGCCTTGTCCATCCGCCCACCAATAGACATCGGTTTGCGTGGTGCTGATCGGTTTTTCCCATTCATAACAAACCCACTGGGTGCCGGTGCTCGGCCAGTTTCCATAGCGCGGATGGCTGTGGTCGTTGGAGTTCTCCGGCTCGAATCCATCATGGAGGGCGGTCAGGGTTTCGTGGCCGGAGACAAACGAGGTTGTGGGCGTGGCAACAAGCGCGAGATTTGTTGCCACCGCGGTGTTTGTGGCATCCGGTGAAGCGGCCACCATGGGAGTGGGCATCAGACTGAAGGCGATCAGCGTGACCCGGCGCAGGGTTTGGAAATCAGGATTCATTTCTTTTGGTCTCGATTCTGGATGGATTCCGGGGTTTCCATTTTCCCGGTGTAGAAGGCCTCAAAGAGCGCGAATGCTTCCGGATCATAGGCTTTCAGGCCATCTCGTCCGTCCGCGGGTTTTTCGCCTTTCATGCCCATGTCGCCGTGGGTGCCGAAATACCACATCGTGAGTTCGGCAAAGAATTCGTCCACGTTCGATCCGGCGTAAGAATCCACCCAAAGCCCCTTGGCCAGCGAGCGCTGAAGTTGGGCCTCGAACCTCGGCCGGATCGCGGGTGTTGTGCCGTAAAAGAAGATCGCGTGCGCAAACTCATGCACGCAGATATCACGTCCCCGATAGCGGTCTTCTTCGAGTTTAAGAAGATTTTCCTCACCACAGGATGTTAACAGTCCACCCATGCCGCGGGTACGCTCGTCGCGGGTGAGCCCTCCGTATTCATCGATGCGCTTGCCCTTGTCGTGCCGCCATTCCGGCAGGTCGGTGGTGACTTGGTGGCGGCCGATGATATGCAAGGCGACTCCAGCCGCACTCATCTTCCCGCAAGCCAGCGGCAGATTGCATAACATCATCGCGAGGCGCTCATGAGCCGCAAGCATAGCCTGATCCGCCACATCGTGGTGAGCCTTGATGGCGATGCCCTTGTAATCGAGCCGCTTTGAGAAGAAGTCATGTTCTGGCGGATCGACCACCCCGATGGCAGGTGGCGGGGTGGAGCCGGTAGAGGCGAGCGAACCCGGCAATGAGATGAGCATGCCCGCGCAGATCGCGGTGGTGAGTTGGATGGGTGATTTCATGAGATCGTGGAGGAGATTCAAATTAAGGCGCGCTGCCGATTTCCCACTCGTAGAGTCCGGCGGAACAACCAGGCTGAAGGTCGAGTTCGAGTTTCAGCGCTTGGGTGATGACTGCATCAAAGCGGACGGTGACGGGTTCACTTTTTCGAATGGTGAAGTCCGAAGCGCCGGTGACGGGCAGCCATTTTCCTGAGGCATCGCGGTAGAGCAGGCGCCAGGCCGTGGGCAGGCGGCACTCACCCATGCCCGTGTCATCAAACCATGAGACTGTAACCGAGCTGACTTTGGCGTCCTTTTCAAACTGATAACTCACCCATTCCGTGCCACCCTTATGAGGCCAGAAATCAAAGGCGGGGGCGAAACCGTCGGTGGCATTGCGAGGCAACAACTGATCGTTGATGCGGCTGATGTTCATACCGCTGCGGGCAAAAGAGACTTCGATTTTGGCCTGTGAAGCCAAGGTGGGAGCCGGAGCAGGTCGGGCGCTTGCGGCATCCTTGCCGAGCCAGACGGTCATGGGCGAATTGCCGCGATTGTTCCAGAATGCGTAGGGGATGCCGATCAAAGTGGCGGTTTCCTCGGCAAGCCCTTGATCGCCACGTTTCACGCGCAGCGCCTTGTCGATTTCCAGCACCGTCACGCCTCCCATGAGGTCGCTACGGAAGACCGGTTTGACCTCGCAGGTTTCCGGCAGTGCGAACTCAAGGACCGAGCCGCCGTTATCGACTCCCTCGTAGGCGTAGACGATCGGGCCACGTTCGAGGGCGATCTGGTTTCGGGTGGCGGCGATCTTGTCGTTGCCCAGCACGCGGCGCACCGGCATCGGCAACTCAAGTTCGACCGCATCGCCCGGCTTCCATTCGCGTTGGATGCGTGCATAGCCGTCTTTGAGCTGGGGTTGAATGATCTTACCGTTCACCTTGACCGACCACGCGGCGGCTTCGGCGTTGGCATAGTGATAGAGATCGGAAGGAACTGGTTTGCCACGCACCCAATCGGGGATGCGTAGGCATAGATTGAAATCCTGCGGACCATCCGGGTTGATGGTGAGTTTGACCGAGCCATTCCACGGGTACTGGGTTTGCTGGGTAACATTGACCTTGCGGGTGGATACATTAGCCTTGGCGGTGCCTTGGGCATAGAGGTTTACGAACAGATCCTTGTCACGCACTGCGTAGGCATAGCCGCCGAGCGATGCCATGGTGCGCAGTGTGTTCGGCGGGCAGCAGGCGCAGCCGAACCATGGAGCGCGGCCGGCATAGCCGTGGTTGTTCGCTTCCTTGCCATCGTATTCAAGGGTGTTTGGATAGAAGAAGCGATCGCCCGATAGAGAAACACCGCTGAGGAACCCATTGTATAAAGTGCGTTCGAAAACATCCATATACTTGCCCTCGCCAGTCATGAGGAACATGCGGTGGTTCCAGAACAGGAAGGCGATGGCGGCGCAGGTTTCATTATAACAACGATGCGGCAATTCATAGTTGTCACCATACGCCTCGCCAGCGCCGCGAGCGCCGACTCCACCGGTGATATGCATTTTCTTGCCCACCACGTTTTCCCAGATGGCATCGATGGCGGCGAGATATTTTTCATCGCCATTGAGGGCCGCGACATCGGCCATGCCGGAGTAGAGGTAGTTCGCCCGCACGGCATGACCGACGGCTTCGCGTTGTTCGGTGACGGGCAGGTGGTCCTGGCTGTATTCGGTGCCGGTGCCACTGCGGCCACGGGCTTCGAGAAAGATCCTGGCGAGGTCAAGCCAGCGCTTGTCGCCGGTCTGGCGGTAAAGTTTGGCCAGGCCCATTTCCACCACTTGGTGGCCGGGGGCGATGACGAGTTTTCCATCGCCGAAATCGCGGTGAAGCAGCTCGGCGCTCTTGAGACAGATATCCATCAATGACTTCGAGCCGGTGGCCTGGGTATGGACCACCCCAGCCTCGAACATGTGGCCGAGATTGTATAGCTCGTGGCTGAGAGCCGGGTCTTTGAGCCAGCGTTTGGGGTCGAGCCATGGGTGGGACGGCGAGTCCGGATGCATGGTGCGGAAGGTGAACAAATAACCATCCGGTTCCTGCGCGGCGGCGACGCGGGTGATGATTTCCTCCATGTGCTTGGCCAGCGCGGGGTCCGGCTTGACGCTGTAGGAAAAGGCCGCGCCTTCAAGCGCCTTGGTGACATCCGAATCATCGAACGGGTATTGGGTGGGCGGCTTGTTCTGGAATGTGGACTCACCAGCGGCGCGGCGGCGCATGGTTTCTGCGGCCAGGTCGAAGTTGAGCAGGCGCTTGGAGGTCTCAAGCTGGTCGAGAGCGAAGGGCAGGGTGACGCGATGGTTGATTTCCTGTCGCTGCTGCCACAAGCCTTCCGTGAAGCTGACATCCGTGAAGGGCACCGGATTCACGGAGTAATCGGAAGCAGCAACAGGCATGAGCGATAGAGACATGCCGGACAATGCAACGAGCATGGAGTGATTCAATGATTTCATGAAAGAGTGAGGGTTCGCGGGATCAGTCTGTGAGGCTGGCTTTATAGCGCAGGATGGTGAGCGAACTGGGTTTCAACTCGATCGCCACCTCCGGGCCTGACACCGCGAAGGTGTCATCGACGGGGGCGATGCGGTCCGGTTGCGCGGGCTCGTTGATGGCAGTCGGTTCGCCGGTGAGCGTGATGCGGCGGGCTTGCTGGGCTGGCACGGATGCGCCTTTCAGGCTCAACTGCAATGCGGTGGCCCCGGTGCCCGGGTTGACGCACTTGACGACGATCTCACCGGTCTTCTTGTCGTAGCCCGAGACGATCTCCACCTTGGGAGCCACGGCAGCTGGCACGCTGACGTTTTCGAAAATCCTCACGCCATCCAGGCTGGCGCTGATGCGGTCGCCAGCCAGCGAGATTTCCACGTCATACCAGCGGTTCGGTTCGATGTGGCCGGGTTTCTGGATGATTGGATTCTGGCCATTTTGCTCGATGCCATGGGCGCTGTTGCCCCAACCGCCGAAATTGATGTGAACGAAGCGGCTATTCTGATCGCGCAGACGGACGATGAATCCTTCCGCGCCGCCGAGTTTGCGGGCCTTGAGGCGGATGGTGTAATCCTGCCAATTGGGATCGCCGATAATGATGTTCGTCTTGTTCACCTGATCGTTGGTTTGGCGGAGCGCGCCATCCACCACTTCCCAATTGCCTTCGGCGGCCGGGCTCCAGCCATCGAGGTGTTTCGCGGGATCAAACTTGTAAAGCATCTCACCGCCACGGGTGACCTGGATGTCCTTGAACTCGGCGGAGCTGAGCCACGTTTGCAGACCGATGCGACCCGCGGGCGGGAGTGGTTTGGGCAGCGCCCTGGCCTCGGTGGGCAGCAATACATCCGGGCGATTCGCGCCGAACATCTGCTGCACGTGATAGGACGGTGTGCCGTAAGACTGGGTGTTGGTGAACCAGATCAAATCCGGCGTCCATTGCGTGCTGCCGATCTTGTTGAACAGCGGCGCGTAGGCCGTCATGCCGACGATGTCCGAGTTGCGCTCGAAGCCGGTCATCATCGCCGCTTCGGCCAGTGCGGCATACAGGCTGTTGGATTTGTCAGGGAGGTGGCAGGCGTATTCTCCGACATAGACCTTCGGGCCCTTGCGGTCGAACTTGTCATAGCGGCCTGTGGAGTTGAACAACCAGTCGGCGGAAACATAATAATGCTCGTCGATCCATTGCGCGCCGATCTTCGGGATCTTGTCCCATGCGAGGTCATATTCCCGCCCGGCCGGCCCGGCACCTGAGGAGGAGACGATCTCGATTTCCGGATGCTTGGCTTTGAGGCCCTTGTAAATGATCTCGTAGCGGTCGATGAACTCCATGCCCCAGTTTTCATTGCCAATGCCGAGCATCTTGAGTTGGAACGGCGCGGGGTGGCCCATGTCCGCACGCACTTTGCCCCAAGGGGTGGTGGGCGCGCCGTTGGCGAACTCGATCAGGTCGAGCGCGTCCTGGATCACCTTGCCAAGTCCGTCTAACGGAATCATCTCGGATTTCCGGAATTGGCAGGACATACCGGCAGCAAGAATCGGTAGCGGCGAGGCACCGATGTCTTCGGCGAGTTGGAAATACTCGAAGAACCCGAGACCACCGGATTGCCAGTATCCCCAAAGGCTGGAATTGATCGGCCGGCCTTCCACCGGGCCGACGGTGCGTTTCCAGTCATACATATTGTTGAGGTCGTGGCCTTCCACAATGCAGCCGCCGGGGAAACGCAACGATCCGGGCCTCATCGCCTTGAGCAGCTCGACGAGGTCCGGTCTCAGGCCGTTCGGGCGCTGCTTGTAAGTGTCCTGAGGAAACAACGAGACAAACTCCAGATCGACGATTCCCACCGCATCGCAAAGCACCACGAGTTTGGCATCCGCCACGGTGGCGGTGGGTTTGAGTTCGGCGGAGTATTTCACCCAGTTAGCGGGCTCTACCGGAGCGACCGGCGAGCTTGCCTTGGCGGCGGGTTGTTGGTTTTTCCAATCGCTGGGATCCAGTCGGAAACTGGCGAGGCGCTCGCCGGATTTCGATTCGAGCGCCACTGTGAGGCCACCCTTGTAACCACGGTGTGCCCGGGCGTGGAACGACAGATGATAGGTGGCTCCTTTTTTCACCGCAATACCGCCGAAACCGCCGTTAGAAACCCCAACGCCAGCCTGATCCTTGCCTGGATGGAGCACCTCGATGCGTAGGTATTGCGCCGTGTGGGGATGGAGTGGAAATCCGGATTGGCGGGACAAACGGGCGGTGCCACCACCGCGATAGTCCTTGCTCCACGCTTGCAGTTCGGGAGTCGGCCAATCAAAGCCACGATTGGCCACGAGTTCGGCATAGATCCCGCCGTCTGCGGCGTAGTTGATATCTTCGAAAAAGATACCGTAGAGTGTTTCCGGGATTGTGTGACCGGGTTGGTCCGCGCGGACTACGGCATTGACTTTGGAATCCGCCGCCCAGGTGGTGGCTGCGATCATCCCGGCAAAAATTACTGTTAGTTGAATGAATGGCTTCATGTTTGTTTGAATCGTTCAAACCTGATACGGACGTGAGACGTTGGATGATTCCGCATGGTTGGACGTTGCCTGCGCATATCATGCGAAGTTGTATTGATCTTTGGATGGATAGCCATCGCGGTGGAATCAATGAGGCGGAGTCTGGAAACCCAAAACCAGACTCCGCCCGGGTTTTGCCTCCCTCCAGAGGCAAAGTTTTCATCGAGATGCTTGGTGTGTGTGACTGTTTGCAGCAGAGTCGGGGAAATTTTCAGCCCAGCAAGAATTTCGTTTTTGACAACCCGATCAAAAAATGGAGCAGTTCGAGGGAGATGGGTCGTTCGGCGAGACGTTTATCAGCTGCGGAGCAGACCGCGATTCACTTGCGGGAATGCATCAGTGACGGACGCTTGTTGGGAAAACTTGCTGGCGTGCTTGCCTTGGCTGCGGAATACGATGTCTCGCCCGCCACAATGCGGACAGCGATTCGCCAACTTGAAGAGGAGGGATGGATCCGGGGAGCCGGGGCGGGTAAGGCGAGAACCGCAGCGAGGCCGGCAGATGGCAAGCTTGCGACTCGCCGCTCACTGCGAGTCACGGTATTGCCTGGAATGCGGCTGAGGGATGAGGACGGGGCCTTCCAACAGGTCGTGATGAACCTCCAGCACGAACTTGAATTGGCCGGCCACATTTGCCGGATCGCGCTGAAATCGCAAGAGGATCTAAAGCATGACGTGGTGAAGATAGAGCGTTTCGTCCGAGACACGCCGTCGGATGCCTGGGTGATCATCGGTCCCAAGCGGGTGGTGGTGGAGTGGTTTGTGAAGCAACCGCAGCCTGCGATTTGCATTGGCGGGGAAACGCTGAACCAGCCCATCGCCGGGACCGGCATGAATGCAAGCGAGGTATTTGAGAAAGCCTTGCGACATCTTGTGGACTTGGGGCACCGGAGGATTCTGTTTTTATGGCCGGATTACCGGGCGGAGATCTCTCAAAGCCACCCGCACATCGGTGTTTTGGCAAGGGTGCTCCACGAGGTGGGTCATGAGATGACCAGTTACCATATGCCAATTTGGCAGTCCACACCGAAGGGGTTGCGCGACATATTGAACAAGACATTCCAACTGACTCCACCCACAGCCATCATTACCACCTATGGCAAATGGATGGCAGGGGTTTTGTCATTTCTTGCATCCCGCGGACTGCGTGCGCCTGCGGATATCTCCCTCTTCAGCATCAACGAAGATGATTGGTTTTCTTGGAAAGAACCTGAAATTTCGTGCTTGCGTGGGGATGATACCAAGATGGTGCGGCGGATCGTCCGGTGGGTGGATGCTGTCACCCGGGGCAAGAATGACCGCCGTTATGTGGGGTTTCCCCAGCACTGGGTATTAGGCGGCACGATCGCCTCTCCGCGGAAGAGATGAACCGACAAGCTCCGTGATGAACCGGTTCACTCCTTGGTTGGGTGGTGGCTGGCGATTTTTTTCAGGTTCGCGGATCTTGGAAATCCCGCCGCACGGAGCTGGGATTGCCGCAAACGATTGCTTGCCGAGGGCGCTTTCAAAAAATGTCCCGCGTCCACCCAATGCCCACCGGCTCAGCCCGCAGCTGGCTTTCTGCGATACGCCAGCGGGCTGATCCCCACCACTTGCCGGAACTGGCGGGAGAATGCGGATTGGTCCGAGTAGCCGCAGTCCAGCGCGATGGTGGCGATGGGATCGTTGGTGCGGGTGAGCCGCTTGCAAGCAGCCTCGATGCGCACCTTCACAAGAAATTGCCCCGCGGTGACCCGGAACAGGGAGCGGATACGCTGGTCAAACTGATAGACCGACATCCCGGCGATGTTGGCGAGCGTGGTCAGGCGCAGTGGTTCATCGAAATGCTGGTGGATGTGCTCGATCGCCGCGGAAAGCGCCGGAAAATCGCCATCCTGGCCACCGGGAGAGTGAAGATCGCGGGAGATTCCGCAGACCCCCGCCACACCACCGCGCTTGCTCAGGATGGCCTCTTTGTAAGTGAGGCACCACCCGCTTTTGCCTCCCGGGTAAAGATGGAGCTCCAGATGGTCACGAAAACCAGGCCCGCCCGCAAGGATGGCAAGATCCTGCCGTGCGAAAGCCTCCCCCAGCGGCGGCGGGAAAAGCTCATCCGCCCTGCGGCCGATCACCGCCTCCTTGTTGGCGAGTCCACAGCGAACGGCCAGCGTGTCATTGACCGCCATATACCGCCCTTGTGTATCCTTAATGAAAAACACGATGTCCGAGACCCCATCAAAGAGCTTCTCCACACCATGAATCACCTCCGTGGTTTCGAAAAAATCATTTCTTAGCGAGGTGGGTGTCATTTGCGTGCGGGCTGGTTCTGCTTATGCGAAAACGAGAGCCCGCGCTAGTGCTTTCGCCTAGACCTTGCTGTTATTGTCCGAAGTGAACATGTGCTTGTCCCCACTCCACGTCATCGACTCACACACCGGCGGTGAGCCCACGCGCGTCGTCATTTCCGGCGGCCCAGACCTCGGTGCGGGGACGCTTGCGGAGAAGGCAAGGGTCCTGCGGGAACAACACGACTGGCTCCGCAGCTCCGTCTGCAATGAACCGCGCGGCCACGATGCGATGGTCGGCGCAATCCTCTGCCCCCCGCACGCGCCGGATTGCGTCTGTGGCGTGATCTATTTCAACAACATCTCCACGCTCAATATGTGTATCCACGGGACCATCGGACTTGCCATGACCCTCGCGCATTTGGGGAAAATCGGCCCGGGGACCCATCGGATCGACACGCCGGTCGGCGTCGTTTCCGCGACCCTGCGTGATGACGGATCGGTGGAAGTGGCCAACGTGCCAAGCTGGCGGTTCGCTGCTGACGTGACCGTCGAAGTGCCCGGCTGGGGCACGGTGCGCGGCGACATCGCCTGGGGTGGCAACTGGTTTTTCCTGATTGACGGACAAGGGCCTGCCGTGTCGCCCGCGAATCTTGAAGCCCTCACCGCCTTCACCTGTGCCGTGCGAACAGCGCTGGAAGAGTCAGGCATTACCGGTGCTGACGGCATGGAGATTGATCACATCGAGGTCTTCGGCCCGCCTCAAGATCCCGCGCTCGCTGACAGCCGGAACTTCGTGCTATGCCCCGGCAAGGCCTATGATCGTTCACCCTGCGGCACCGGCACCAGCGCCAAACTCGCCTGCCTGCATGCCGCTGGCAAACTCGCCCCCGGCCGGATTTGGCGGCAGGCGGGCATCCTTGGCAGCGTGTTCGAGGGCAGCGTCGAGGAACTCGCCGACGGAAAAGTCCTCCCCCGCGTGTCCGGCCGCGCCTGGGTGAACGGCGAGTCGGTCTATCGTTTCAACCCGGATGATCCGTTCCGTCACGGCATCCAAGCAAATTTCTAACAAAACAACAAAACAACAAAACATCTACATATCATGAATATCCATTGGAAAGGCGTCATGCCAGCCACCCTCACCCAGTTCAACGAAGACCTGTCCATCGATCACGGCCTGATGGCCGAGCACGGCAAGTGGTTGATTGAAAACGGCTGCACCGCCATCGTTGCCCACGGCTCGCTCGGCGAGGGTGCCACGCTCTCTTTTTCGGAAAAAGTCGCGCTGCAAAAAACCTACGTCGACGCCGTCCCTGAGACCCCGATCATCCCAGGCATCGCCGCACTTTCCACCAAGGAGGCGGTCGATCTCGCCAAGGCCGCCAAGGACAACGGTTGTAGCGGATTGATGGTGCTTCCCCCCTATCTCTACTCGTCCGATTGGCGAGAAATGAAGCAACACATGACCGCGGTGATCACCGCCACCGACCTCCCCTGCATCATTTACAACAATCCCGTCGCCTACAAGACCGACTTCACTCCCTCTCACATCAAGGAGCTTGCAGACGAGCTGCCGAACGTGGCCGCCGTCAAGGAGTCCTCGACCGATGCCCGCCGGATCGCCGGCATCCGCGAGCTTTGCGGCGATCGCGTGGCGCTCGGCGTGGGAGTGGATGACTGCGCGCTCGAAGGCTTTGCGATGGGCGCGAAATTCTGGATCACCGGTGTGGGTGACGCCTTCCCCGCCTACAACGTGAAACTGCTCGAACTCGGCATCTCAGGCCGTGTCGAAGAGGCCATGGAGATCTATCATTGGATGCTGCCGATGCTGCGCATGGATACGGTGGTGAAGTTCGTGCAGCTCATCAAACTGCAGCAGATGCTCGCCACCGGAGGGAAACTTGGAAACACCCGCGTGCGTCCGCCGCGCCTCGAACTCGTCGGCGCCGAGCTGGCCGAAGCGACCGCGATCATCGAAAAAGCTCTCGCCACCGCGCCAAAACTCTAACTTGACCGAAACCATGATTTCACCGCTCCTCGGCACATCTTTCATCGGCTACACCCGATCCACCAGCGCCACCGTCTGCGGCCATGGCGTCCAACCGGGCACCGGCACCCAGCTTGAGCCAGCCTACCTCGCAGCCTCGCCGGAGGAGGTGGAGCGTGCCATGTCGCTCGCCGCCGCCGCCTTTCCCGCCTTTTCCATTCTATCAGGGAAAGTGCGTGCCAAGTTCCTTCGCGATGCGGCGGCTGAGATCGAAGCGGTGGTGGAGGACATCGTCGAGCGCGGCCAACTTGAAACAGCCTTGCCAGAGGCACGCCTGCGCGGTGAGACCGGCCGGACCACCGGCCAACTGCGGCTTTTCGCAGAGCTGATCGAAGAGGGCTCGTGGGTGGACGCCCGCATCGAGCGTGCCGACCCGGATTCCAAACCGCTGCCCAAGGTGGACCTCCGCTCGATGCTGCGGCCGATCGGCCCGGTGGCGGTGTTCTGTGCGGGCAATTTTCCGCTCGCCTACTCGGTGGCTGGCGGCGATACGGCATCCGCCCTGGCCGCAGGTTGTCCGGTGGTCGTGATCGCCCACTCATCGCATCCGGGCGTCGCCGAAATCGTCGCCTCGGCAGTGGTTCGCGCGGCGCGTGCCAACGAGATGCCGGAGGGAGTCTTCTCCGTTCTCTACGGCGGCGGCCGGAGTGTCGGCCAGACGGTGGTGAAGCACCCGGCTATTCAAGCGGTCGGCTTTACCGGCTCCCGCGCGGGTGGTACTGCCTTGATGGATACGGCGAATGCACGCCCGCAGCCGATCCCGGTGTACGCGGAAATGAGTTCGATCAATCCAGTGGTCATCCTGCCCGGCGCACTTGCCCGTGGCGAGCAGGCGCTCGCTGAAGGCTTCTTCGGCTCGCTCACCCTCGGCGTTGGACAGTTTTGCACCAACCCTGGACTGGTTTTCCTCCCCACCGGCACGGGCGAGGATTTCCTCAACCATCTCACGTCCCTAACTGCAGTTGGCTCGCCGGGCACCATGCTCAACGCGGCGATCTGCAACTCATTCGTCGGTGCCACCGCCCGAGTCGCCAATACACCCGGTGTGGAGACCTTGGCGAGTAGCGGCAAAGAGGCGGGCCCCGGTCAGGGCAAGCCCTCTTTGTTCATCGTTTCAGTGGCCGACTTCCTTGCCCATGACTCGCTGCAAGACGAGATGTTCGGGCCCGCCACACTCATCGTCCGCGGCAGCCTGCAGGAAATCGAAGCTGCCATCCCACATCTCCAGGGCCAGCTCACCGCTTCGCTGCACGCTACCGACGAAGAGCTCACCGCTCACGCCGGCCTTGTCCACGCACTTCAGCAACGGGCCGGGCGGCTCATTTACAACGGCTTTCCCACCGGGGTTCAAGTCTGCAACAGCATCGTGCACGGCGGCCCGTTCCCCGCCACATCCGATGGCCGCAGCACGTCCGTGGGCCCCATGGCCATCTTCCGCTTCTGCCGCCCCGTAGCTTGGCAAAGCTTCCCGGATGCCGCTCTGCCCGCCGAACTCCAGGACGCCAATCCACTCGGTATCCGGCGCATGGAGTGACGCGCCTTTTCCAAATCAAGTCCACGCCCGGCCATGCAAGACCCAACTCTGCTAGATCATCCCGCGCGCAGGCCGGAGCGCCGCGCGGGCGTTGTCGGGGCTTGCCTTTTGCTCACCCTCGCCATGACCCACGCCGACACCCGTCCCCTGCCCCCGCGCCAGGCTGCCCGGCCGCTGCCGCTAAGCGCCGTCCGTCTAACAGGCGGCCCGCTCAAACACGCCCAGGACCTCGACGCGCGGTATTTGTTATCACTTGAGGCCGATCGCCTGATCGCTGGCTACCGCATCCGTGCCGGCATGGAATCCAAGGCGGCGGGCTATGGCGGTTGGGATTCGGTCGATGGAAAACAACTTACCGGCCACATCGCCGGGCATTATCTATCAGCGGTGAGCCTGATGTTCGCCACCACGGGCGACGCGGCATTCAAGCAACGCGCCGACGAACTCGTCTCGCGGATGAAGGAAGTCCATGACAAGCGCCGCAATGGCTACCTCGGTGCGCTTGCCGATGCCGCCGGGCGCGACGGCGCGGATATTTTCGAAAATGACATCGCCAGCGGGAACATCCGCTCCGGCGGTTTCGACCTCAACGGCATGTGGGCTCCCTGGTATACACTTCACAAGACTTTCGCCGGACTGCGCGACGCCTATCGCCACTGCGGAAACAAGACCGCGCTCGAACTCGCGGTGGGCTTTGCCGCTTGGACGGAACGGGTGCTTTCCAAGTTGTCACCCGCACAGATCCAGACGATGCTCAATTGTGAGTTCGGCGGCATGAACGAGGTGATGGTCGATCTTTTCACCGACACCGGTGACCGCCGCTGGCTGGACTTGTCCCGCAAATTCGAGCACGAGGCGATCACCACCGGACTCAAAAAACGTGAGGACATCCTGCCAGGCACCCACGGCAACACCCAGATCCCCAAGCTGATCGGGTCGCTGGAACGCTACGCTGCCACGGGCGATGCCGCAGACCTCACAGCTTCTTCGTTTTTCTGGGATCGGGTAGTCCATCATCACAGCTATGCCACCGGTGGCCATGGCAAGGACGAGTATTTCGGCCAGCCGGACAAGTTGGCCGACCGCATCGACGGGCGCACCGCCGAGTCATGCAACATCTATAACATGTGCAAGCTGACCCGGCGCTTGTTCGCTTATCAACCCTCTCCGGCTCTTGCCGACTTCGAGGAGCGCTCGTTGTTCAACCACGTGCTTGGCTCGATCGACCCTGCCGATGGTTCCACCTGTTATATGGTCCCCGTCGGCCGTGGCGTGGAGAGAGAGTATGCTGACATGAAGGAAAGCTTCACCTGCTGCGTCGGAAGCGGTATGGAAAACCATGCCCTCCACGGTTCCGGTCTCTACTTCGAATCAGGCGACAAGCTATGGGTAAACTTCTACAGCCCTTCCACCGCCGACTGGAAGTCCGCAGGAGTGAGCCTGTCCGTGGATACTGGATTTCCCATCGGCGAGACGGCCACCCTGCGGCTGAAAATGGCAGCGCCCAAGGAATTGACCTTCGCGCTGAGGCGGCCCGGTTGGACCGGCAAGGGATTTGCGATAAGCATCAACGGCCATGCTGAGAACCTTCCTCAACCCGCCGACTCAAGCACCTTCGTCGAAATCCGCCGCCTCTGGAACGATGGCGACACCCTTGAAGTCGCCCTACCGAAACAACTTCGCATCGAACCCCTGCCGGATCATCCCGACCGCGTCGCCATCCTTTGGGGCCCGCTGGTACTTGCAGGGAAACTGGGAGAAGCTCATCGGCACGATCATTCCCCCGGCAGCCATGTCGAGGATTTGAAGTCGGTCCCGGTCTTGGTCGCTGCTGGCCGGCCGGTGGACGAGTGGCTCAAGCCGGTGGCGGGCAAGCCGGGGCTGTTCCGCACCGTCGGAGTAGGACGCGACCGCGAGGTGGAGATGCTGCCATTCTATCAACTCCATCGCGAACGCTACGCTGCATATTGGGATCTATTTACTCCCGAGGGTTGGCAGGCAAAGTCAGCCGATATCGCCGCACAGCGCGAGCGTCAGGCCCGACTGGACGCCGCCACCGTCGCCTTTTTACAACCTGGGGAAATGCAGCCGGAACGTGATTTTCACCAGCGGGGCGAAGACACCCGCCCTGACCGCGTCATGGGCCGCGCCTGCCGCCGGGGGGCCAAATGGTTTTCATTTGATCTGCCGCTGGACCCGCAAAAACCACTGGCACTCGTGGTCACCTACAACCGCGACGAATGGAGCAGGCGTTCTTTCGACATCCTCATCGACGGGGAGAAGCTCGCTTCCCAAGTGATCGAAGCTCGCGGCAAACCGGAGTTTTTCGATGTTGTGTATCCGCTCTCAGAGGCCATGGCCAAAGGTAAGGTCAAGGCAACCGTTCGTTTTCAAGCGATCGCCGGGCATGAAATCGCAGCGGTATTCGGCATCCGGGTGGTTCGCAGGGATGCGGGAGCCCCTTAGTTTGGCAGGATGATCGAGTGCCCCCCTGTGCCTTACCGCAAGGAGCTGCCCGGGAACGAACTCTAACCGGTTGTCCAATCCCCGGATTTCGCCATTTTTACGAAAATGTTAATTGCCCGCGCGCCTCGATTCCGGTCCAATGGGGCCGTGCGCTACGAAACTATCTCCAACTCGCTTTTCATCCGTAACCGCGTCAATCTCAGGGCGCTATTGAAACCCAAGAGCATCGTCATTGTACTTTCTAACGACATCTTCCCGACGAATGCGGATGGCACCATGTCCTTCAAACAAAACAGCGACCTCTTCCATCTCAGCGGAATCGATCAAGAGGAAACCGCTCTGATTCTCATGCCGGACGCCATCGATCCCAAAGAGCGCGAAATTCTCTTCGTGCGTGAGACCAACGAACATATCGCCGTCTGGGAGGGCGCCAAGCTGAGCAAGGAACAGGCAACCGCCGTCTCGGGGATCAACCGTGTCGAATGGTCTAACAGCTTTGATGGATTCCTGCACCGGTTGATCCCCCAGGCCGATCATATCTATCTGACGACAAACGAGCATCTCCGTGCCAGCGTAGTGGTGGAAACACGCAACGCGCGCTTCATCCGCGATTGCCAGGCACGCTACCCGCTCCACCGCTACGAGCGGCTCGCCCAGCTCATGCACCAGCTGCGCATGACCAAGGATGCCGAGGAGCTGCGCCTCCTCAGCAAAGCCTGTGACATCACGGAAGCAGGCGTTCGCCGCGTGCTTGGCTTTATCAAGCCAGGCGTTGGCGAGTGGGAAATCGAGGCCGAGCTGCTTCATGAATTCGTCCGCCGAGGTTCCAGGGGATTTGCCTATTCACCGATCATCGGGTCCGGGCTCAACGCCTGTGTGCTCCACTACCTCAGCAATGACAAGATCTGCCAGGACGGTGAAATGGTCCTGATGGACGTAGCTGCGGAATGTTGTGGCTGGAATGCCGACCTCACTCGCACGGTGCCGGTGAACGGCCGCTTCACGAAGCGACAGCGGCAGGTTTATGATGCCGTGCTGCGTGCATTTCATGAGCTGAATGGTCTCGTCCGCCCGGGGAACACTCCGCTCGACTACCACCAGCAAGTCATCGAAGTCATGGAGCGCGAGCTTGTGAATCTCGGACTCTTCACCGCAAGCGAGGCCAAGGCCCAGGGGCCGGACAAGCCGCTGGTGAAAAAATACTTCATGCACGGCACCTCCCACCACCTGGGACTCGACGTGCATGATGTAGCCCCGCCACACCAGCCCTTTGCCGCGGGCATGGTCTTCACCATCGAACCCGGTATCTATATCCGTGAGGAGAACCTCGGCGTCCGGCTTGAGAATGATATCTTCATCGCCAATGACCGCAACATCGACCTCATGTCAAGCATCCCAATTGAAGCTGAAGAAATCGAGGATTTGATGAACCGTTGAGTCATTTTCCATCCCGCCGCAGTTTTTTTGGCAGGTCGGAGGCTTTCCGTCCTTGCCGTGCGGCGGGCTTCTTTGTCACCAGAGGCGAACTCTGTTAGTTTCTAACAAAATCCTCAGAGGCTTGAGCAGGCCGTCGGATTGAGGAAGCTTTGCTTGGGTGTCGTGGTGCGCATTTTCCCACAACTTCTCGGAATAACGGCATGACTGCTCACCTGGGCATGACCGCTTCATGCTGCGGAAAACCCAGCGGACAACGCAAACATCACGGAAGATGGGCGTGCTCGCAAGTCATCGGAGATCAGGGACTTCAACGCCGGCCTGCCATGATCCGGTTGCTGGACACGGATACTTTCATCCTGCTGCTGCGCGGCACGGCTTTGGTCCGCCCGCGAACTGCGCGGGAAAAGTCCGTCACCGCAGCGGCAAAGCGGATTCGCGGACGCTGCCAAAAAGAAGCACGCGAGTTCCGCCGCGTCGCGGATCTGGAAGTGCAGGATTGGGCATGCACATCCCCGGCGTCATGACCAAGGGACGCCCCTTGAATCATGGCAGCTACTCGCCGCATTTCGCCACCAAGCGGAAGCCAGGGCTTCCCTCCGGCCGCAGAGTCGTTTATGAATCCGGAAGATGATCGAAGGTTTGCCCGGTTTCCTGTGCGTCCGTTTCCTCACCGCTCTGGCACTGGCCGGGGCGTCATCGACGATCCGCGCCGCTGATCCGTTAGAACTGTTTGCTCCGCAAGCGACGTTTTACGCCGGGGCCATGGAAACATTCGCCAGCGTGGTGGATGGTGTGGAAACCGGGCCGGGCGGCTGGTCGGTCGCGGGCGGCACGACCAAGCCGCAGAGCCTCGTTGTCAACTGCCTCCGCCCGGTGGAAGCGGCTGAGTTGGACGTCTCATTGTTTTTCCTCGCGGGCAAGCCATTCAATCCGATGGCGGAGTTCACCCTTTCCTTCACAAACGATGAAGAGCCCTCGCTCGAGGGAAATTGGCAGCCGCTCGAAATCCTTCGTTTCAACAGCCAGGCCACCACGCTGGAGCGGATCAGCAGCTCCGGCCTGCGCGCCGCGCGGATTCCTTACAACGTCAATGGCGGCGTGCCCGATGAGATTTACCGCATCACCGCCGTGCTTCCCGGCAGGCGGGCCACCGGTTTCCGGGTCGATACCATCCCGGTGCCTCTCACCCAGGATGGACGGCTCGTCGGCCTCAGTTGGTATGCGCCCCATGATTTCACTCTCACCGAGTTCCGGGTCGCCATCCATCAGCGGGAAACAACCAATATCGCCCACTACCAACCGGCCCGCAGCAGTCACCCACTTTACCTGAATCCGGATCGCACCCGGCTCCGCGCCGAGGCTCTCACTGATGGTTTGCCTGCCACCATCGCCCACCCGGGGAAGCTGCCGCCTGATAGCGGGTTTTTCTACGAAATCGATCTCGGGCGGATCTGCAAACTCGATCACATCGGGCTGCGTACCCGTGGCGATGAGCAGTTCGAGCGCTTCACTCGCGTCCAAGTCAGCCTGTTCACGACCGCCCCGGATCGTGGTGCCGCCGCCACATGGCAGGGAATGGCGCGGGCCGATGGCAAGCACCCGCCTCCAGGAGCGGTGGAAACTCTCGTTCCAGCCGATGGAAATGGGGAATTCAGCGCCCGCTACCTGCGCATCTCGTCGGACAGTCCCCTCCCCTATTCTCCGCAATTGGCCGAGGTGGAGGTGTATGAAAGCCGCTGCCCTGAGATTGTCGCGGCAGTGGCGGATGGACGGGAAATTCCGGTGGTCGCGCCGCTGGTGATTCCTCCCGGCACGAAGCGTCTCTCGCTGCGCGTGCAAATCCCGGGGATCGGGTTGCCGCCCGGCGATTGGTTCCGCTGGCGCGTGCGGAATGACATGGGAGATTGGCGGACATCCCGCTTGTGGACCCTCGACATGGCCTGCCCGCCACCGGGGCAATCCGTCTTCGAGGCACAGGCCCTCCACAGTGACCGCCAGTGGGATGCCACGGTGCTGCGCCTGCCGATTCTGGTCCGCCAGCATTTCTGGATGTCCGGCTGGTTCCAATGGTCATCCGCACTTGTCATGGCCGGATTGGCCACAGGCACCGGCATCTTCTGGTCGCGTCGCCGCGCCGCCCGCCAGTTGACCCGCATGAAGGCGGAGGCAGCCCTCTCCACCGAACGCGCCAGGATCGCCCGCGACATGCACGACGAAGTCGGCGGCAAGCTCGCCCGGCTTTCGCTGCTCGGTGAAATTGTCCTTCATGGTCAACAAACATCCACCCAGGCCAGCCCCCAACTGACCGCACTGACCCGCGGCGTGCGCGAGGTGGCGGTGGAACTCGAACAGGTCATTTGGTCGCTCAGCCCGAAACACGACCTCATGGCTGACCTCGTCCGCCATATCTATCAATACGCCGAGGACTTTTTCGCGGATACTCCGGTGATCTGTCGTTTCGGGCCGATGGCCGACATTCCTCCGGATATCAAACTGCGCCCGGAACCACGCAACGCACTCTTCCGCTCCTTCAAGGAGGCCGTCGCCAACATCCTCAAACACGCACACACCAACACCGCGCAAATCGACGTCCGCTATGACGAGGGCTTTATGGAAATCCGAGCGGCGGACAAAGGATGCGGCTTTGATTCCGCCGCTTTGAAATCATCCACCGACCGCAATGGATTGACGAACATGCATGAGCGCATGAATTCGATCGGCGGCACCTGTGCCATCCAAAGCGGGCCCTCGGGCACCACCGTCATCCTGCGCTGGAAAGTTATAGCAGGCGGGTGAAGCAGCGATTTCCTCGCTTGCACTCCTCGGGTTGTCTGCCCCATGGTGCACACACATGAGCATCCGGGTATCCATTGTGGAAGACGACGCCGCTTACCGCTGCATGCTCGAGACGCACCTGAACCAGTCTCCGGACGTCCGCTGCGTGAGCACTTACGGTGACCCCCGCGAGGCGCTGCGGCGATTGCCCATGGAAAAACCGGATGTGGTGTTGATGGATTTGCAGTTGCCAGGCTTGACCGGCACCGAGTGCATTGCGGCGCTGCGGGCCGAGTATCCGGGCTTGCAGGCGATCATGCTCACCGTCTTCGAGCAGGACGAACAAGTCTTCCAAGCCCTCGCCGCAGGGGCGTGCGGCTACCTCGTCAAGCGCACGCCACCCGCCCGGATTTTGGAAGCCATTCGCGAAGTGCAGCAAGGAGGCTCACCCATGTCTGCCCACATCGCACGCTGCGTCGTCGAAGCATTCCGCAAACCACCACCGCCCAAACAAGGTGAGGCGGAGGATTTCCAGTTGTCGCCACGGGAACGGGAAATTCTCGATCTCCTCGCCCAAGGACTGCTGCTCAAGGAAATCGCCCAGCATTTTTCCGTGAGTCACTCCACCGTCCAGACTCACATCGGGCGGATCTATAAAAAGCTCCATGTGCACTCACGCTCCCAGGCCGTTGCCCGCTTGAAACAACAATGATCGCCCTCACGGCGGCACGGAAGGAACCTGCGGACCGATCCGGTGTCATGTGTTTGCACGACATGACAGACAGGCGGGATTGCACGAATTTACAGGAGTGCCGCTTGCATGAGCGTTCCTGCCTGCCATCCGTCACCCAATACGCTCGCCAAAGATGACTCTGCCTCGCCACTCCCGAATTCTTTCCTCTCTTGCCGCCCTCACCCTGCATTCACTTGCCCTGCCGCTTGTTTCCCCGCTGTATGCCGCCGAATCCGTCGCCGCGCCCGACCTACAATGGTGGCGCGATGGCCGCTTCGGCATGTTCATCCACTGGGGACCCGCTGCCATCGGCGGCCAGGAAATCAGTTGGTCGCGCGGTGCCATCGGACCGGCGAAATATGATAGCTTCTACAAGGAGTTCAATCCGGTGAAGTTCAATCCCGACGAGTGGGTCGCCATCGCCAAGGCGGCGGGCATGAAATACATCGTGCTCACCGCCAAACATCACGACGGCTTCATGCTCTGGCCCAGCAAGACCCGCGACTATCACATCGGCCTCACCCCCTTCAAACGTGATGTGGTCGGTGAGCTCGCCGTCGCCGCAAAAAAAGCCGATATCCCGTTCTGCGTTTACTACTCGCCCGGCGATTGGAGCGATCCGGACTGCCGCCACCCGCAAAACAACCCGAAATACGCCGAGCGCATGCACCAGCAGATCACCGAGTTGCTCACCAACTACGGCCGCATCCCGCTCGTCTGGATCGACTTCGACGGACAACCCAGCCCGGCCCATCCACGCGAGACGGCCACCCTCATGCGCAAGCTCCAGCCGGGCGTGCTCATCACTAACCGCCTCGAAGCCATGACCCCCGATGAATCCCACGGCCGCGTCGGCCCCTGGGGCGACTATGCCACGCCGGAACAACAGGTCGGCGGCTACGGCGACGATGTGCCTTGGGAAACCTGCATGACCATCGCCGGCCAATGGAACTGGCGGCCGAATGATCCGGTGAAATCGCTCGATCACTGCCTGCGCGTGCTTATCAGCACCATCGGTGGTGATGGCAACCTGCTCTTCAACGTCGGCCCGAAACCCGATGGCGAAATCGAACCGGAACAAGTCGCCCGGCTCAAGGAAATGGGGGCTTGGTTGCAGAACAACAGCGAGGCCGTCTATGGCACTCGCGGCGGCCCCTGGCATCCCACGACATCCTACGCAGCCACCCGCACCAAGGACGCCATCTACCTCCACGTCTTCGGCCAGCCGAACATGCCCTTCAGCCTGCCAGCCCTGCCATCCAAAGTCGCCTCGGCAAAATTGTTAGATGGCACACCGGTAGAGTTCGGTCAAAGCGATCTCGCCTTCACCGTCGCCCTCCCACCCGCGAAAATGGACCCGCTGATTTCGGTGGTAAAACTCACCCTCGAGGACAACCCGCTTTCCCTCGCCGCGATCCCGCCGCTGTCCGCCACCGGTTCCTTCGCCTACCGCAAACCCGCCACCGCCTCAAGCAACATCGCCGCCCGCTACATGCACACACCCGCCGCCGCCTTCGATGACAACCCGCGCACCTACTGGACGCCCGGCCGCGACGAGGATCTGGCGGATTCCCTCTATGGCAAGACCTTCCATTCCATCACTCCCGAACGCCCGCTCTGGCTGCGCGAAAGCTGGCTCGCAGTCGATTTGCAGGAGCCCAAAACCGTCACCCGCATGCGCATCGGCGATGGCTGGGCCCCGGTGAAGGAATGGAAGGTGGAATACCTCAAAGACGGCACCTGGCAAGAAGCGGTCAAAGGCACCACCATCGGCGAAAAATTGCTCGATGTCACCCTGCCAAAACCCGTCACCGGCCAAAAATTCCGGCTCTCCCTCAAAGCGAACGAGCGCACCGCCATCCGCGAATGGCAGCTCTTCTGAAACCGGAATTCGAAGTGGCGGAAATGGCCTTCAAGGATGGAATTCGGATTGCCGCCACTGATAAATGACATATCTAACACAATTTAATACGATTTATTGAAATCCCTCATGACTCTGAAATCAATCGCCCTCACTCTCGCACTCTCCTGTCTCCTGCCGGGCCTCCGTGCGGAAACACCCGCAGTCGCTCCGCCAGATCTCAAATGGTGGCGCGACGCCCGCTTCGGCATGTTCATCCATTGGGGGCCGGTCTCGATCACCGGCGGGGAAATCAGCTTTTCCCGCGCCAAGTCCAATCCCTACGCCCCACATGGTTTCGGTGCCACACCGGTCGATGTTTATGATAATCTCTACAAACAATTCAACCCGGTCAAATTCAATGCCGACGAATGGGTCGCCACCGCCAAGGCAGCGGGCATGAAATACATGGTGCTCACCGCCAAACATTGCGACAGCTTCCTGCTCTGGGACTCGAAGACCGATGACTATAACATCATGAACACCCCCTTCGGCCGCGATGTGGTCAAGGAACTCTCCACCGCCGCCAACAAGGCGGGCCTCCCGTTCTGCGTGTATTTCTGCCCGGGCGATTGGAAGGACCCGGACTGCCGACACCCGGAAAACAACCCGCGCTTCGTCGAGCGCATGCACGCCCAACTCACCGAGTTACTCACCCAATACGGCAAAATCCCGCTGATCTGGTTTGATTTCGATGGCCACCCATGCCCGTCCAAGCCCGAGGAAACCGCCACCCTCGTCCGCAAACTCCAGCCGGGTGTGATCCTGACCAACCGCCTCGAAGCGATGACTCCAGACGAATCCCACGGCCACATCGGCAAATGCGGCGACTACGCCACGCCGGAACAATTCGTCGGCGGCTATGGCGACGACGTCCCCTGGGAAACCTGCATGACCATCGGCAACCAGTGGTCGTGGCGGCCGAACGATCCCATCAAACCGCTCGACCACTGCCTGCGAGTGCTCGTCGGCACCGTCGGTGGCGATGGCAACCTGCTCTTCAACGTCGGCCCGAAACCCGATGGCGAAATCGAGCCGGCACAAGTCTCCCGCCTTAAGGAAATGGGAACCTGGTTGCAGAAAAACGGTGAGTCCGTCTATGCCACCCGCGGCGGGCCATGGCTGCCCACGCCATGGTATGCCAGCACCCGCACCAAGGACGCCGCCTATCTACAGATCTTCGGCAAACCCACCATGCCGTTCAGCCTCCCTCGGCTTCCCAGCAAGGTGACCTCGGCCACCTTGTTAGATGGTACACCCGTGGAGGTGGGACAAAACGACATCGCCTTCACGCTCGCCGTGCCTGCGGAGAAGATGGACCCGTCCATCACCGTGGTGAAACTCACCTTCGAACAAAGCCCGCTTTCCCTCAGCCCCATCCCGCCTGCCTCGACCACCGGCTCGCTCGCTTACCGCAAACCTGCCGCGGCATCCAGCAGTGTTGCAGCACAATACATGCACAAGGCGGATGCCGCCTTCGATGACAACCCCCATACATTCTGGTCGCCCGGCCGCGATGAGAAAGTCGCGGATGCCATCTACGGCAAAACCTTCGCCGCCATCAAACCCGACCGCCCGCTATGGCTGCGCGAAAGCTGGCTCGCCGTCGATTTGCAGGAACCCAAAACCGTCACCCGCATGCTCATCGGCGATGGCTGGTCGCCGGTAAAGGAATGGAAGGTGGAATACCTGAAGGATGGCAGCTGGCACGAGGCAATGAATGGCACCACCATCGGACTGAAAATGGAAGTCACCCTGCCCAAGCCGGTCACCGGCCAAAAATTCCGGCTCTCCCTCAAAGCTGACGACCGCACCGCCATCCGCGAGTGGCAGTTGTTCTCACATTGATGGTCGCTGACTGTGACGGAGTGAGCCGACAAAAACGGCGCTGAGCGATGAGATCCCTACCCACCTCGAAAGCGCTGTAACTTCCCGCCGCGGGTTGCATGTGCCGATTCAAACCCGTAACATCCAGCGCCGTGGGTCATCATCGTCTTGGCTGGCTTGCCGCCACGGTGGCAGTGCTTTGCCACGCCCGTCCGATTTCCATGTCATGTGTTTACACGACATGACAACTGGAACACTTAGCTCCTAGAGTATGGCAGCTCGTTATGAGATCTCCATCCCTGCCCCTTCCCATCCTGCTCGTCGCTCTTGGCGGCGGGAATCTCCTTCATGCCACTCCCACCATCGCCGGTGGCAATGGTAGTTTTGAAACCAACACCCGGGGCACCGCTGCGTTTGGAGGTGGTTTCGGACAAATCTGGTATCTGAATCCATTGGCAGCGAATACCAGTGGAGTAGATATTCCCGGATGGACGCTCTTCGCCCCAGGAGGGACCTTGCCGCCCAATACCAACACCGCATGGCTCATGGGAGACAATACCTACGGAGCCCCATCGGATGGAATCTATCAGATCAATGTCGAGGGCGGTCCTGACTGGTGGCTGCGCGCCTCCTTGGACAACCTCACCATTGGCAGCACTTACTCCGTGTCATTCCAGTCCCGCAGACGGCAAGGCAGTGGCAGCGGCACCTTTGATGTGTTTGTGGATACCGCCACTCCCACCCAGGTGAGCCCGAGTCCCGCCTCCACCAGCTGGGCTCCACAATCCCTGACCTTCGTCGCCGAAGCCGCCACCCACACCCTGACCATTTCCAACACGGACAACCCCGCCAACAACGGCTTCATGGTGGACCAGTTTTCCATCGCCGAGGAAACTTGGGTGGCCGGGGACGGCGTCTGGACCGCGGGTGACGGCAACTGGAATACCGCCACCAACTGGCAAAGCAACACCATCGCCCAAGGCGGCGACCGATCCGCCAACTTCAACGGCCTCACCCCCGTCACCGCCACGGTCGATGTCAACCGCCCGATCGGCGCGCTGCTTTTCTCCGGTGCCAATCACACACTGGCCGCTGGCATCGGCAGTCTCACCTTGGATGGCGGCGCCCTTTTCGCCACCCCTTCCGTCACCGTGGCCAATGGCATCACTGCGACCATCGCTGCCACGCTCAATGGCAACGAGGGCCTGCTCAAGGACGGCGCGGGCACCCTGGTGCTTTCCGGGAACAACACCTATTCCGGCGGGACGACGGTTAGCATCGGGACTCTGAAACTGGAACTTGGTCCCCGAAGCGGAAACCCTCCGTTCGGTAGTTTTTCAGTCGATAGTGGCGCAACCCTGAATCTCGATAATACCAACACGGTGGTCGGCAGTTATTACCCACAAAGCTTTGTCTTATCCGGTGAAGGCACGCTGACGAAAACCAACACCGGCTCCATCGACTTGTGGACCGGATCCAATCTAACCGGCTTCACCGGCACCGTGAATGTCCAGCAGGGATCACTAAGGGTCAATAACATCGGCACGGCTGCCAACATGGCGCAGGCGACCTTGGAGATCGCCGCCGGAGCCACCTTCGACGTCCGCTACAACGCCCGGCTCTCCGTGGACAAACTCACCGGCTCGGGAATTCTCGATCAAAGCTCCAACTTCGGCGGTGGACTGGGTGCCGTAACCATCGGTGCAAATCATGGATCCAGCACCTTCAACGGATCCATCCGTAACACCAGCGGCGTGGCGCTTCCCGTCACCAAATCCGGCACCGGCACATTCACCCTCGCAGGCATCAACACCTACACCGGCAACACCACCATCAATGATGGCACGCTCATACTCGCCGATGACGCCCGACTGACCTTCGTGGTCACCCATAGCAGTCAGAACACCATCGGCGGCAGCGGAACCGCCACCTTGAAGGGCGACTTCCTCATCAATACCACCGCAGTCACCGGAGCCACCGCCGGCACCTGGTTACTGGTCGATATCGCAAGCCTCGCCCCCGCCTCTTCCTTTGATGATGCCACCTTCACGGTCATCGACTTCGTGGACCCGGAAAACGACGGCATCTGGACCATGACCGACGCCAAGGGCAATTGGGCATTCTCCGAAGCCACCGGCACACTCAGCCTCGCAGTCGGCAGCGACTACGATGACTGGGGTGCCACCTATGGACTTACCACCGGTTCCGAAGGTGGCGATCTCGATACCGATGGTCTCAGCAACTTCGAGGAATATGCATTCGGACTGCTCCCGAACAGTGGTTCATCCGTGAATCCGATCATTTCGCAGTTCAATAAAACCACCGGTCAGTTCACTTATCAGCGCCGGCTCCAGTCCAACACCGATATCAACTACTCGGTTCGAAGTTCGACCACCCTCGCCACCAACGAGTGGAACAATCTGGTAAAAGACACCGACTACACCGAGTCGCTCTCGGCAGCGGGTGACATCGAGACCGTCACCATCACCCTCACCCCGGTCCCCACCTCCTCCAAGCTTTTCATTCAAATCAAAGCCGAAGCACCCTGATACCCTGCCACCTCTCAAAACAATCCCATGAAAATCAACCATATCATCCTACCCGTCCTTCTTTGTCTCACCGGCAGCGCTACCGCCGCCATCACCATCGCCGGTGGAAATGGAAGCTTTGAAACCAATACTCGTGGCACCGCCACCTTCACAGAAACTTGGTATCTGAACCCGCAGGCGGGTAGCGGTATTCACGCCACCCAGTGGTCAAGCATCACTGGCTGGACACTCACCGCACCCGGCGGCGGCACCGCCAATAGCGCCACCGCGTGGCTCATGACAGGCAACACTTTTGGTGGCTCCGCTTCAGACGGGAACTATCATATCAACGTCGAAGGCGGGCCAAACTGGTGGCTGAGCACCAGTATCAGTGGACTCACGGTTGGCAACAACTACACCGTCTTTTTCGATGCTAAACAACGTTCCGGCGGTTCAGGCAACTTCGATGTTTTCGTCAACACCACCGTTCCTACAGGGGGATTCAACATCACTCCGACTTCAAGCTGGGCACAACAAAGCTTCACGTTCACTGCGCAGCTTACCAGCCACACCCTGACGATTTCGAATGTGGACCACTCGACCTATGTTGAAACACTTGTCAACAACGGTGTGATGGTGGACAATTTCAGCGTCGTCCCCGAGCCATCCGCCGCACTCTTGGGCGGGCTTGGTCTGCTCGCACTGCTGCGCCGCCGCCGTTGATGTCGCATCGGGTGGACGCAGGCCGGGGGCCAAGCAGCGCAGCGGACCAGCATCCACTGCGCCGTTTTTTCGCGCCCAATCCCAAGTGCATGAACTCGGCGCCTGCCCCCGGTGCCGCATGTTGATGCGACATGACACAGCCAGCGTTTTTTCCGAGGTGTAAGCACGGTGTTCGTTTACGCGCAGCGGCATCTCCACAGAATCCCGCCCCTCCAATGGTTCCATAGCCAGTCCCCACGCGGACCAGACCGGCCTGCTTTCCCCGCCTCCTACACGGTGGCGCATCCGTTTGGCAGGACTCCGATTCAACGCCGCGGAACCGGTGTGCTTGAAACGGGTTTTGATGGAACTCCCGCCGCGAATGCTTCCCGCATTTTCACCGATGCCGACCCCATCACCATC